>JAYSNJ010000092.1:0-22856 GCA_043723905.1 Holophagaceae bacterium | reverse complement strand
GGCGGAAGGCCGATAAAAAGCCGGTCCTCAATCTCGAACTCTGGCAGGCCCTGGATGCGCAGGTGCAGCGGCATCGCGTGAAGGCGACCTGGGTGCGGGGCCATGCCGGGCACGCAGAGAACGAACGGGTAGATACCCTGGCCCGGGAAGCCGCGGAAAAAATGGCCCGGGGCTGACAGGGCAGAGGGCAGTGGTCGGTGAACAGTGACTTGAACATCGACCTGCTGGCCAGGTTGCGCCTAGCCAGCAGATCGGAGTCAAAGGGGGGACGCAGCGAGCAGGCGGTCGCCCCTTTACAGCATTGGGCGCAAAGGCCGGGCTCTGCCTGGCCTGTGCGCGGGGGTCAAAGGGGGGACATCGCGAGCGCAGCGAGCAGGCGGTCGCCCCTTTACAGCAATGGGCGCAAAGGCCGGGCTCTGCCTGGCCTATGCGCGGGGGTCAAAGGGGGGACATCGCGAGCATAGCGAGCAGGCGGTCCCCCCTTTACAGCAATGTCCTCCCTACTTGGGCTTGCCGAAGTTGTAATCCACGGTGATCCAGCCGTTGATGGCCTTCCCTCCCCGGGTGGCGGGAGCGTAGGAACTCTCGTAGGCGGCCTGCTTGGCCGCATCGTTGTAGCCGAAGGTGCCCTCCACGCCCCTGTCGACGACCACCTTCAGGGGGCGTCCCTGGAGGTCCACGTAGACCTTCACGGAAACGCGAATATCGCTTCCCCGGAGGGCGGGGGGGAGGAAGTTCTTGTTGACCCTGGGCTGGACTGGATTGACCTTCCGGGTCATGGTGGGGGGCAGTTCCGGAGCCTCGACGGCAGCCTGGGTCTGGGGTGCGGCCGCGGGCTGCTGGGCGGGAAGGGCCTGGGGCAGGGACTGCTGGGGAGCGGCGGGAGTCGCCTGCTGGGGCGTCGGAGCGGTGCTCGGAAGGTTCTTCGGCAACGGGCTGGGATTGATCTGGGCAGGCAGTCCCGGAGGGGGCTGGGCGGCCTGGGGTGCGGGCTGCGCCGTGCTAGGCCGGGCCTGGGCCACGGTCTGAACGCGCTGCTGCAACTGCTGCTGATTCTTCTGAGTGTCTTCCTTTTGAATCCGGATCGCTGCTTCCTGCTGCTTGAGGGCTTCCTGCTCCTTGCGCAGCTTGTCCTTTTCTTCCTTGGTCTTGGCGGACGAGATTTTCTGTTCGACTTCTGCCGTCTTGCTCTTGGCCATCTGCTCCTGGCGGTTCAGGTCCACCAGCTTGGCTTCGTTATCGGCGAAGGTGCGCTGCAGCATGGCCAGCTCACCCTGGATCTTCTTCTTCTCCTGGACGTTCGACCAGGCGGTGTAGCCGAAGAAGCCAACGATGCCTGCCACGGCGATGCCAGCCCAGACGATGTATTTCGTGAAGTTCTGGCCACCTGCGGTCTCGAAGATCTTGCGCTGGCTGGGTTCGTTCTCCAGGAAGGGGGAGAAGTCCGCTACCTGGTCCGCCTTCATGGCCTGGGTATCGTGCTCATTCTCTTCCCGGAAGAGGGTGTGCATGAAGAAGGCCATGTTGAAGGTGGTGGGGCTGTAGTCGCCGTCATAGAGCACCCGCTCCAGCTCTGAGCTCAGGGCGCTGGGGCTCTCGAAGACCTTGTCCACGCCGAGCAGTCGCTTCAGCAGTCCCAGGATCTCCTGGGGGACGGGGCCGTCTTCCTGGGCGGCCTTGAGGGTCGTCTTGGCCAGGGTCGGGGAAAGGAGTTCGGGGCTGGGCAGCTTGTCCAGGGTCAGCAGTTCGTAGAAAATCGCGCCGAGGGAGAAGAGATCGTGCTGGAGGGCGGTCGTTCCGGCCACGCCGCGATAGCGGGAGAGGGAAGCGGAAGCGACGGGGCACTTCGGAAGCATGGCCTGAAGACAGGCCGCGAGGGGGGCGTCCAGGATCTGGGTGGCGCCCTCGAAACTGACCCACACGCTGTGGGGGGAAAGGGTCCCGTGGCTCACGCCCTTGGCATGGAGCTGGACCAGCGACTGGGCCACGCCCTGGAGCACGGAGAGGGCATGATCGACGCCCAGGGGGATCTGCTCGTGCTTGGCCTTCTCCAGCATCTGGGCCAGGCTGCGGCCCTGGACGTAGTCGCACACCACATGGGGCACGCGACCGCCCTCGATCCTGTAGCCGTGGCCGAAGCCGCGCTGGCCGGCGAGGAGGGAGGCCACCCGGCCGATCTCCTCGAGGCGGGTACCGATGCCCGCTTCGAGAACCTCCTCGGAAAAGGTCCGGATGAGGACATGGTGTTCGAAGCTGCTGCCGGAAAGGGTCAGGCCCCGATGGATCTTCCCGAAGGGGTCCGCCGTGAGCTCATTGGCCAGCAGGTAGTTTCCGAGTCGGGTGTACGAGGCCATCGAGGGCTCCAAGAAGGGCTGCTTGGAAGATAGCTCTGATCAGGGAGAATTCCTAGCTCTAGGAAGGGGTTTCCCAAAGGTCGCCCACGGCCCGCCATGTCTGGATCCAGATATTGGCCGTGGCGTTCACGCCGGTGGAGAAGGAGAGCTGAAGCTGGGCGAAGGGGACGGAGAGCGTGTCCCAGGACCCCCTGGGGGCGGCGGAGGCCTCGTCGAAGCTCTCCAGCAGCGTCCGGTGCCGTTCCCACTTGGTCCTGGACCAGTCGAGCAGGACGGGCCTGGGATCCAGGGGGGCCGTCACGGCCCAGAAGGGCTCCCGGCTCACCATGAGGCGGCGCAGGTGCTCGTCCCCATAGGCCTGGAACCGGTCCCGGAGGGCCGTCATGCCCTGGGTGGCCGAGGGATCGGTCAGGAGCTGGACCATGTGGGCCAGGGTGCCCAGCTCCCGGGCCAGGGCCGCGGGCCTCCGGTGCTCCTCGCTCATCCGGACGATCCGGCTGAACTGCTCCTCCACCTCCTCGACGGTGGGGGCCTGGTCGCTGGAGACGCCCCGGGCCCCCCGGGCGAGTTCGGGGCCGTGGACCCGCAGATAGTCCGCCATGCCGCGGGGGATGAGGCCCGTGGCGAGTTCGGTCTGGACCTCGTGGAAGCGGGGACTCCAGGCCCGGAGCGCTCCGGCCGCGAACAGGGCCAGGGCCACTGGCAGGACAGTGGGGAGCAGGCGGCGGGGAATGATTCTCACGGGACCTCGCAGAGGAGTGCTTCCAGACTAACCCTTCGGGGCTCCTGGGATCACACTTCCCAGATGCTCACCCGCGAACGGCTCTGGCAGCGTCAAGGCGGGGCTCCTCTCTGGGGCCTGCCCTGGGCCCTCGCCTCGGCCTCGGCGCTGCCCTGGCTGCTGCCCGAATCCTGGGACGGAGGGCTTCCGGGCTGGCTCCTGCCCCTGGGCTTCACCCTCGCGGCAGCCTCTCTGCCCCTGCTGGCCTTCCGCCGGACTTCGGCGCTGCCCCTGGTTCTGGGCCTCGGGATGATCACCCTGCTGGGACTGCGGGGGTTGGCCCGGCAGGAGATGGCCCTGCCCACCGGCTTTCAGGCCATGGAGGGCCGGATCTCGGCGCCCTGGAATGTCAGGGCGGAACGCCGGACGAGCCGGATCCGGCTCTGGCTGCCCGCGGCTCTGGCGGGAATGGAACTGCCCCTCAGTCTGCCGGGGGAAGGGAATCCGGCCCCGGCACCCGGCACTCCCGTGCGGTTCCGAGCGGAACTGCGCGCAGTGGAGGCCGCGCCGAGCCTTCTCGGCGAGCGCCCCCTCTGGCGGGCCCGGGGGGAGGGCACGGCTCGGAGGGTTCATCTGCGCTCCGCCGATCTCATGGAAATCCTGGGCCCCCCCAGGCCCTCCCCGCTTCTCAGGCTCCAGACCTTCGTCCAGCGGCGCTTCCAGGCACTGCCCCTGCCGCCGGGACCGGCCCGGGACCTCTGGGGCGCCCTCACCCTGGGCTACCCGCCCGCCCAGGAGGACGTCTTCAGCGCCTTCGCCGAGAGCGGCACCATCCATACCCTGGTGGTCTCCGGGCTCCAGGTGACGCTGGTGATGGTCTTCCTGGAGGCCCTTTGGCGGCGGCTATTCCGGCGCGGCTCGGCCCTGGCGTCCAGTCTGGTGGGGCTCGCCTACAGTGCGGTGGTGGGATTTTCCGCCCCGGTCTGGCGGGGGCTGCTGATGGGGCTGGCCTGGGCCCTGGGCCGGCGCAGCGGCTGGAAACTCCCCCCCGTGCTCACCCTGCACGGCGCGCTGCTGCTGTGGCTGCTCAGCCACCCCGCCGCCGGAGCCGATCCGGGATTCCTGCTGGCCTGGTTCGCCCTGCTGGGGCTCCTCTGGGGCGCGGAACCCCTGGCAGGGCTCCTGGGGCCCGTCGCGGGCCGCAGGTCCCTGCTCGCCGCTCGCTTCCTGGCGCCCTGGCTCACGACCCTGCCGCTCCTGGCCCTGTTCCATGGCGGGGCCCCGCTCTGGGGCGCCCTGGCCAATGTGCTCGTGCTGCCCCTGGTAGCGGTGCTGACTCCCGCCTGCCTGCTCCTCACCGTGCTGCCTGTGCCTGGGATCGTCCAGGCCATCGGGGGCCTGCTGGCCTGGACCGGCACGGTCCTGGTGCCCTTCTTCGCGGCCATCCAGCCCCTGGCCACGGGGATCCTCTGGCCCTGGATCGCGCTCTGCCTGGGCTGGATCTGGCTGGCCCAGCGGCATGGCCATTTCCGGCGGACCCGGGCTCTCACACTGGCGCTGGTGGGGAGTTCCGCCCTGCTGTTGGCCCTCCGGGGCACGGGGAACCCGGTGAAGGAATTCAGCCTCGAGGCCCCGGATATCGGCCAGGGGGACGCGCTGCTCCTGCGCATCCCAGGGGGGGACGCTACGCTGGTGGACACGGGGCCCAGCCCCTGGTCCGCGCGGCGCCTGGTGCGGGTCCTGAGCCGACGCGGCCTGCGGGAACCGCTGCACCTGGTGCTGACCCATCCCCACTTGGATCACGCGGGGGGGTGGGCGACATTGGCGAGGCTCTGGCCCATCGCTTCCGTGACAGTGCCTGACACGGCGCGCTCTGCCGAACTCTGGGCTCCCGTGGCTCCTCCGGACCAGTTTGCGGAGGCTCGGCGCGTGCTCCGGGGCGAGGACTGGTCCCGGAGCGAGGCCCGCTTCGAGGTGCGCTGGCCGCCCAAGCCCTTCGAACTGCCCGATGCCAACATGATCTCCCAGGTGCTGCGGGTGCGCTGGCGGGACCGGGAGCTGTGGCTGATGGGCGATGCCCTGGGGATCCAGGAGCGGGATCTCCTGGAGCTGGGCGATCCCGGCCCCTCCAGGGCCCATCGCTTGCTGAAGGCCGGCCACCACGGCAGTGCGGCGGCCTCGGATCCCGCCTGGATCAAGGCCCTGTCGCCCGAACTGGTCCTTTTTGCCGTGGGGCGCCACAACCGCTTCGAATTTCCATCGGCGCAAACGCTGGAAACGCTGGGGCGGACCCCGACCTTCAGCACCGGCCCGAACCATGGCCTGCGCGTATTGGTGGTTCCGGAGGGATGGCGCGTGGAAAGGGGGACGGCTTCGCCTGTGCAGGTGTCCTTGCACCCTTAAAGGCGCAGAGCACGCGCTGCCTTCCTTGGCTGAGGGGCGTCCAGAGGTACCGGGACGAGAATCCATCCACTGGTCGGGAAAGAATCTGCCCACCGGTCGACTGTGGGTTCGGATCCGCCCTATGCTGATCAGGAATTCCATTGATCTTCCGGTGCGGCTCAGTTCAGGGGCCAACCATACAGGAGCCCTATGTCCTGCTTCCGGACCCTCTCCCTCGCCTCGGCCCTGGCCTGCGCGATCTGCGCCCAGGGGCAGGCGCCGACCTTCACGGCCGTGCCCCCTTCGAAGCCGGGCGAACCCCTGCGCTTCAGCTTCCAGGCGCCTCCGGGCGTGCTCTGGGCCATGGTGTTCTACCGCGCGGCCGGGGAGGACGAATTCCGCAGCCTGCCCCTGCGACCCGAGGGGAGCGGCCTGGTTGCGGATCTGCCGACGGGCGAGATCGGGGGCCGACAGGTCCAGTACTACCTGGCCTTCAAGGGCGCCGAGGGCATCAAGTACCTCCCCGAGAACGCCCCCGGATCCTTGATGGGGCTGGAGCTGGTCGGGGAGCCCGGCCAGGTCGCGGCAGGTTCCAGCCTCAAGCAGAGAGTGCCCTTCCACGTGGAAGTGAGCCTGGAACAGGTGGTCTACCGCTCCCAGAAGATGGAGGGCGAGCGCACCTTCTTCAGCAGCGGGCAGGTGGCGCTGGGCTACGAACTGGAATCCGGCGAGCACCACCTGAGCCTGAACACCCGGGTGGCCTACCAGGACCAGCCCATGCCCGGCCAATCGCACTGGTCCATGGGCGAACTGCGGGGCCTCTACACCTACCAGAACCACCGGGCCCAGATCGGAGACATGGCCCTCCAGGAATCGGAATTCACGGTGGGGGGCTCCGGTCGGCGGGGCATGGACTACCTCTACGATGACCGGACCCTCTATGCCCACGTCTTCGCCGTGAACACCCAGCAGCTCGGGGGCTTCCAGGGCCTGGCCTGGCCCGCCAAGGGCACCGAACTCTTCGGGGGGGCCGTGGGCTACGCCTGGATGGAGGGCCGGGTGAAGTCGAAGCTGGTGCTCCTCACGGGGCGCGATGATCCCTCCCAGGGGGTCAATATCGGCGCCGCGCCCTTCATGACCCGGCGGGAGGGCAGCACGGGCGCCGTGACCCTGGAGGCGGCCCTCTTCAACTACCGCCTCAGCCTCAACGGCGAATACGCCCGCACCGACTACGACCGGGATCTGGACGATGGTCTGGGGAAGGTGCAGGACCAGGCTTGGCGGGTGGGCGGGGCCTGGAACGAGAAGGAATACAGCGCCCGGGCCTCGTACCGCCAGATCGGGCGGGACTTCGGCACCCTGGGCTACCCGGTGATGGAGGGCGACCGCCGGGGGCTGGACGGGGGCTTCTCCCTCAACCTGAACCCCGCCTGGTCCCTGAACGCCAGCCTCACCTCCGAGCGCAACAACCCCGGCGCCGATCCCCTGGAGACCCGGGCGAGCAATGATGTGCAGACCCTGGACGCCCATTGGACCCCCCAGGCGGGTTTCACCCTGAAGGCGGGGCTGAGCCATGGGGAGCAGGAGGCCGCGACCTCCCTGGGTTCCCTGGTGCCCTTCGCCAACAGCAAGCGCCAAGGCGCCTTCACGGGTCTGGACTGGGCCATGGGGGCCAAGGGGGCCCTGGGCTTCAGCGTGCAGTTCGACAAGCTGGAGGGGACAGGCGCTTCCACCACCACGGGCCGCAGCACCACCCTCATCCTGGGAGGCTCCTTCCAGGAGCCCGATCGGATCCGCCTGGCACCGACCTTTTCCTATTCCAAGAGCACCGAGGATGGGACGGGCTCGGATTCCAAGGTGGCCAGCGCCTTCGTGAACGCCGATATCACGCTGGTGCGCAGGCTCCTGAACCTGGCCCTCAACGGCGGCTACAACCGCATGGACGCGCCGGGCATGGTGGCCATGATCAGCACGAACCTGGACGCGGCCCTGCAGTACCAGCTTTCCCCCTATCTGGAGCGGCAGTTCCATCGGGGGCAGGCCGTCCTGGCGCTGCGCTTCCGCTACACCCGCGTCCAGAGCCAGCCCGAGGCCGACCGCCGGGCCTCCCTGACGCTCAACTTCTCGTTCTGAGCGGAGAATTCATGCGCACGCTTTTATTCGTTCTGGTCTTTCTGGCCGCCCCCCTTCTCCAGGCTCAGGCCACGCTCAGCGTGAACCCCGCTCGGCCCAGGGTGGGCGAAATGACCCTCTTCACCCTGGGGGGCGTCGTTCCCGCTTCCGTGACCTGGAATTTCGGAGACGGAACCCCGACGAGCCCCGGGGGCACCCTCGCCACCCACACCTTCACCCGGGCGGGTTCCTTCATCACCCAGGCCACCTACCTCCTGAGCACGACCACCGGCCTCACGGGCACGGTGCAGCGAACGGTGTTCGTGGGCGTCACGGGCCCCAGCGCGCCCTTCGCCATCTCCTACATGGCCCTGCGCTGGGAGGACGGCACCGTGCGGCGCACGGTGAGTCAGGGCGAGACGGGTCTGGTGGCCTTCGCCGATCTCAAGTACGAGGGCACGGGCCTCTTCCAGGTCCAGTGGCTGGTGGATGGCGTTGTCTTCCGGAGCCTCTCCCGCCAATTGACCTTCGCGAACCGTCTCACGGTGGCCAGCGGCCAGGTGAGCCCAGGCGGGCCCCAGCTCTCCCTGCCCACCAACATCCCGGGGGAGCATCTGGTCACGCTGCGAGTGCTCCAGCCGGGGCTGGCCTTCGATGTGCCGGTGATCCGCTACTTCGTGAGCCTGGCCTCGGACCCCGACGGTCCCGTGCTCAAGGGCGTGCTGCCCAGGCGGGTCCGCGCAGGGGAGGAAGTGGAACTGCAGCTCTCGGGCCCCCGGCTCACACCGGGGATGGAACTGCACCTGGGGCGGGATCTGGCGGTGGTGGGCCCCATCCGTCTCCTCGGGCCGGAGCTGGCGCTGGTCAGGGTCTTCGTGGCGCCCTCCGCCCGGCCCGGGACCCGCACCCTTCGCAGCTCGACTCCCAAGGGGGGCCCCGCGGGCACCGCGCGCCTGGAGATCCTGGCGCCCCTGAAGATGCGTTCGAAGCCCTAGCAGAACGGAAAAATGCCGCTTGAAACAACCAGAAGGCACGGGTGATTTCAAGTTGTCGCCTCACCGCAATCGATGTCCCTTCGTTGGGAATTCCAGGCTTTCCGCCGTCCCGGGTGATCCATGCGCTCCATCCTCGTTCCCTTCGTCCTCGTTGCCGCCCTGCCCCAGATCCCGCGGGGCACTCTCGTGCTGGCGCCGGCTGTCACGGTCAGCACCGCCCGGCCCCGGGTGGACCTGGGCACCGCGTTCCATCTCTCGGGTTCAGCCGCGAGCGTGACCTGGGACTTCGGGGATGGCACCGCGCCCAAGGTGGGCGGGGGCACCATCTCCCACACGTACCGCCGGGCGGGCACCTTCACCGTGAAGGCCACTGCGGGGGGAAGTCCGGTCCAGCAGAGCGTCACGGTGGTGGAGCCACGGCGCATTGTGGCGACGCCCTCGGCTCCGGCCCCCGGCAAGGCCGCAATCCTCAAGCTGGAGGAGGCCTTCGGCACGGCGCTGCGCTGGAATTTCGGGGATGGCAGCGCGCTCGTCACCGGTGGCGTGAGCATCGCCCACACCTTCCAGAAGGAGGGCAGCTACGCCGTCAGCGTCCTGGATACGGGCCTGGAACCCGTCCGGGAATTCAAGCTCGATCTGCCCGTGGGGCTGCAGGGCCCGGGCGCACCCTTCAGCATCTCCTACCTGGCTCTGCGCTGGGAGGACGGGGCCTCGGAGCGCTCCGTGCGCCAGGGCGAAGCGGGGCTGGTGGCCTATGCGGATCTTAAATTCGAAGGCACGGGCCAGCTCCAGGCCGAGTGGCTGGTGGATGGCCAGGTCCAGCGCGCCGTGAGCCAGCAGCTGGGATTCGCCAAGCTCACGACGCTGCGGAGTGGCCAGACGCTGACCACACCTCTTTCGACGCAAGTCCGCAGTGGTGGGAGAGAAGGCCGCCACACCCTGGCCAGCACCGTTCCGGGGGAGTTCCAGATCCCCCTGCCCACCAATGTGGCTGGTGAACACAAGGTGACCCTGAGGGTGCTCCAGCCCCGGATGGGCTTCCAGGTGCCTGTGCTCCGCTACTTCGTCAGGCTGGCGGGCGAGGTCCAGGGACCGGTGGTGCAGAGCCTGAGCCCTGCCAACGCCAAGCCCGGCGAGGAAGTGGAACTCATCCTCACGGGCACCGGGTTCAGCGCCGGGATGACCCTCAATCTCGGGAAGGATGTCGCCGTGCTGGGCGCCCCCCAGATCCTTTCCCCCGAGAAGGCCGTGGTGAAGGTCTTCATCGCCCCCACGGCCCAACCGGGCACCCGTCTCTTCCAGGCCCGGAAGCCGGGTGGAAACCCTTCTGGCACAGCCCATCTGGAGATTGTTCCAGCTGCAAGAGTCGCGGGGACCCTGTCCTCCAAGCCCGGCGCAGCCCTCGCCTCCATCCCGGGCCAGCCCCCTCCGGCGCCTCCGACCCAGCCCATGTCCGGGAGCCTGCCGGGCGGGAAGCCACCCATCGGCAAGCTCCTGAAGGTGGAGCCTGCCAAGCCTGCGGGTGCCCTGGGGTTGACGAAGGTCGACGACAAAGGGCAGAAGCCCCTGGTGGAGTTCAAGGTCCCGGCGGGTTTCCACGCACCCAAGGTGGATCTCGTCAAGATCCCCAAGGCCGTTCCCGGCTTCTCCCGGATCGGGGGGCTCGCCAGCCGAAAGGGCCTCAGCCAGATCGTCGATGCCAACGCGGCGGCTCGGAAGGAGAAGGTCCTGGCCTGCACCGAGGGCCAGAAGCTCCACCTCTCCCAGATCACACTGGCCCAGCCTTCCTTCTCGCTGATCGGCGTCAACACCAGCGGTGAATTCCAGAGCGACAGCCTGCCGGTGATGCGGGACACGACTCAGTTCACCTGGAAGGAGAAGAACCCCGGCACCTCGGAGTACTTCGAACTGAGGTTCTACAAGGCCAAGGACGGGACCCTGCTGAAGAGCGTTCGCGTCCCGGGCAACCGCAGTGCCTTCGACGTCACCCCCGCCTTCCTCCAGGAGCTGGGGCAGCTGCTGAACCTGCAGAACGCCCAGAAGTTCGGTGTCCTCGGCCGTGAATCCGCCCTGGCCAAGTTGGCGGCCCGATCCGGCGCCAAGAAGGCCCCCGCCAAGCCCGTCGATCCGCCCAAGGCCCCACCGGTCTCTCAATCCACCGGGGCCGTGAAAGCCAAGGTCGGTTCCGGCGCGATGCCCGCCGTGCCTTCGACGATGGGCAGTGTTCCCGCCCTGGCGCCGGATCCGGACATCCCGGCGGCCATGCGCCAGAAGGCCGATGTCGTCTGGCAGCTGGTGGGCTTCCGCACCTATCCCTGCCTGGCTCCGGAAGATCTCGCCGCCCGGGCGAAGGTGCCGGAACTGAACCTGACGCCCGGAGGGAAGCCCCTCCCGACTCTGAAGCCCGGGTTTAAACTGAGCCCCGCCGCGCCGGTCTCTCCGGCTTCCAAGCCCTTGGCACTGAATGTTCTGAATCCCAAGACTGGGGCGCTGAGCCCGCAGAACGCCAAACCGAGTGCTCCGGCTGCCAGGCCTGCTGCTCCGGGGGCGATTTCGGCCTCGAGCCACGCGCCGGGCCTGGACCGGCCCATCTCCGCCCAAAGCCAGGCCCCGGCCAGGGTCGCAGAGATGCCCAAGGTCTACCAGTCCGTGGCGGCGGAGGTTTCCAGGTCCGTCGTGTGGCCCCTCAAGATGCCCGCCACGGCCCAGGGCGTGAACGCCAAGGCCTGCACCATCAGCCAGAAGGACGGCAAGGTCCTGCTGGCACCCAACAAGAAGGCCGAGGAGAGCACCCAGCCCGGCAAGGGCGGCGGGAAGACCTCCACCAACCTGGACCTGACCACCTACACCCTGGACCAGGTCCGCCTTTCCGGCACCTTCGATCTGGGCCAGAAGGTGCCCTACCGCCTGATTCCGGGATCCACCACCAACCCCGCCGCCGCAGCCGTCGCCCAGGCTGCCCAGGCCGCGAACGATGCCATCAACGCCGCCACCTCCTCGCTGCCCTTCGGGGCCGGGCAGACCTCCAGCGGAAACTCCAGTTCCCTCAATATCCCCACCATCCAGCAGGTCACGTTCAAGAACGTGTTCGTGGACTGGGGGGATGGCACGCTGGAACCCTTCTCCGGCGCCCCTCTCGACTCCCTCTCCGTCAACGGCGGCGAATTGGGGAGTCTCTACAAGGTCGAGCCGGGGGCCTTCACCCACACCTACAAGCATACCTCCACCTATCGGGTGAAGGTCTTCGTGCTCTCGGACGAGGACATGGTGCGGAACGGCATCGTGGGCGATGTGGCCCAGGGCCTCACGCCGACCCAGTCCTTCCAGGGCGTCTTCACGCGGCTTTCGGGTACCGGGACTTCCAGCAAGGCGGCAGCGATGACGCCTGCTCTGCTCAGCGGTGCTGGCTCCAAGTCCCTGCGCGCCCCATCGGGCAAGGATAAGTCCGGGGTCTCCCTGGCCAAGGTCAGCGCACCGGCCTTCGGCACCCACGCCGGGGAGTTCCTGGATGCGAAGCCCAGCGCTTCCCAGGCCATGGGGCGGGCGTACGTGGTGTACTGCCAGGATCTCCTGGTGAAGGAGCATGACGATCCCTGCATCGAACTGCCCGTGCACCTGGTCTCCGTGCACCTGCAATTCCCGAAGGACGATCCCGCTGAGCCCAAGAAGATCCAGGTGCAGGGCGGGGCCCCCCAGACCGCCCTGGCTGCCCAGAAGGCTCAGCTGGCCCCCAAGACCGGCTCGGCTCCCAAGCCCCAGGCCATGGCCACCCAGCTGGCCAGTGTCTCCAGCCCATCGGGGTTGGCCAATCCCTCGGCCAGCCTGACGGGCGCCAGGGCGACGGGAACGGCAGCGGCCGCCGGTCCTTCGCTCATGAATCAAGGGCCTCTCCCGAGCACCACGCCCTGCAATCTGTTCTATTCGGCCGTGACCAAGGTGAAGTTCTACGGCCATGGCCTGGTGCGGGTGGTCTGGAAAGTGGACGAACGGCAGATCAACGCCCTTGAAATCCCGGTCAAATCCCCCAAACGCGTGGGCCTCACCGCGGAGGAATCCCAGACCTGCGAGAACCCCCTCATTGGTGAACTGACCATTCCTTCCCCGGCCCTGCCGGTGGATGCCCAGGGCCGCCACATCGCCACCGTGGAGGCCTATGTGCTTCCCAGCAAGAGCGGGGATCTGGACCTCGAGGAGCTGACGGCCATCGCCAATCTGTCTGCGGGCCACGCGCTGCCCAAGCCCATGTCGCCCCGCCTGGCACACACCCTGGCCGATATTACGGGAAAGGCTGGGTCCGGGAAACCGCCGGTGCGCCTGGGCCTGTTGAACCCGAGCCAAACGTCAGGCCAACCCGCCTATGTTTCCCTGAACCAGGTGGGCAACCTGGCGTCGAGCACCAGCATCCAGCGGGCCCCCAGCGGGGCCTTGATGGGTCAGCTCCAGCTGCAGCCGCCCTACCGGGTGGAAACCCAGGCGAGCTACGAGGTGAAGCCCACCCAGGGCGACAAGGTCTGCAATCTCTTCTTCCCCACCAAGGGCGGTACGTTCCCGATCACGAACCTGGGTTCCTCCCTGAAGCTCTCCCCAGCGGGTCCCCTGCAGAAGGCCAGCGGACAGGGCATCCTGGTCTTCTGCCTGAAGGCAGGCACTGCCGAAAAAACCATTCTCCCCTTTCCGCTCAGCGTGGCCTTCAGCGATTGGCAGGTGGATGGCACCACCGTGGCGAAGGGCAGGATCAGCATCGAACCCAACCTGGCCTACAATGGCCCCGGCGTGAATGGCACCCTCACGAAGGTGGAGGGCGAGATAGCAGACAGGAACGCCCTGCAGGAGATGTTCGCCACCCTCCAGTTGAGCCCCACTGATACCGCCCTGGTACTGGCTTCGACAGGAAGTCCGAGGCCGACCTGGCTGGCCAGAGCGGCGATCACCACCCAGGGCGACTGGATCGCCAAGAACCTGAACATGGAATTGACATGGTTGGGCCCAACGCCTTGGGCCTTCTCGGCCAAGGGTGTGACCATCGATCTCTCCGGACTCGAGGGTGTCGATCCCAAGGGCGGCAAGTCGCCCGATTGGGTGGGCGTGAACCTGGGCACGGTCACGCTGGTTCCCGCCACCCTGGGCCCGGCGGGAGGCAAATGGAACAAGGCGCTGCCCAACCCCACCGATTGGTCCATCGAGACCCTGGGTGTGAGAGGCACGGCGGATGTGGGGCCCTGGGAACAGGAGTACATGAACGGGCACCTGGCCATCGCCAACATCCATTTCAAGGCCAAGGATGGCAACTACTCGGCCGCCTACAAGGATGTTGAAATCCGCTCACCCTGGTTCAAGGATCCCATCAAGGGCGATGCCTCCCAGATCCGCATGGAGAATGGCACCTACAAGCTCAACCTGGACAAGCTCCATGTGGACAAACGGCCCACCTTGGCCGGCGGCCCCATGGCCCTGGAACCCCTGGAGCTTCAGTTCACCAGCATCCTCGAAGGCGGCCTGCTGATGCAGGGCCGGGCTCGCATCTCCCTGAGAACCGAGGACAAGGCTCTGGCCACCTTCGAGGTGGATCGCGTGGGCTTCGGAATGAACGGTCTCCTGTACTTCGGGAACGATGGCGCCCGCAGCACCAAGGCCACGCTCAACTGCGCCAGTCACCTGGGACCCACCCCGGCGGATCTCCAGGACGCGATCCTCACGGGCGGGAACGCCAAGGACACCCCCCTCAGCCTGAAGGTGAACGCCAAGCTCCGCCTCTCGGAGAACCCGGTCATTCCGGGCACTCCCGTCACCATGAACTTCACCCTCAAGGCCGCAGGCACGCCCGGCGCCTTCACCGCACCGGCCGTGAACGTGAGTCCCTTCAGCATGGATGTGGCGTTCCCCCTGGGCTCGCCCTCGCTGAAGGCCAAGGTCAACACCAGCTATCAGCCCGGCGGAGCCGCGGGCAGCGCCCCCGCTATGGACAGCAACCGCTTCACGGGTGACGTGGATCTGAGCATGTTCGGGGGGGTGGCCGTCAAGGCCCAGTTCGTGCTGGGCTACGACAAGGGCAGGGACTACTTCGCCACCCGGGTGGACGTGCCCCTGGGTCCCAGCGGCGTCGTGATCATCCCGGAAGTCGTCTCCCTGTTCCGGCTGAGCGGCGGCTTCGCCTACAACTTCGGCCTGGATGTCTTCAAGGACGGCGGCTCTATCGCCAATGCCAAGCCCGACTTCAAGGGCGAGACGCTCTTCATGGCCGGCGCCCGCCTGGGTTCCTCGGATGGCTTCATCTACACCCTGGATGGTCAGTTGGCGGTGAAGAGTTCTGGCGCTGCCCGCATGGATTTCGGTGCCTGGCTGCTGGCGCGCAACCCCTCGGGCACTGCCCCGCTGCGGGGCTGCCTGGAATACAGCGGCGGCAATTTCGACGGACGGCTCTGGGGCGGTTTCAGTTTCCTGGGCGACACCGTGGCCCTGGATCTCGGTTCCAGCGAACAGACGGCCGCCTGCAGCCTGCACTTCGGGGGCGGCAACTGGCGCATCTACGCCGGCAACCGCGACGGGCAGCGCATCGTGGGCAAACTGATGGGCACCACCGCGAACGCCTACCTGATGCTGGGCAACGAGGTCGGCCTGGCCGTGGGCGGAGGCACCAGCTGGTATCTGGGTGCCGGCGTGGGCGTGAAGGCCTACGCCAAGGGCTGGATGGACATGGGCCTGCAGCTCACACCCCAGCCCAAGATCATCGGCGATTTCGGCGCGGGCATGGAAGCGGGCGTCTGCGCCTTCGGGGCCTGCGTGAGTGCTGGCGTGAATGCCAGTGTCCACGCCGAGGCTTTGCCCATCGCGGTTTCCGCGTCCTGCTGCCTCGATCTGGGGTGGCTGCTGGGCGATATCTGTTTCACTGTGAAGATGTGAGGTCCTGATGCGCGCATGGGTGATGGTCGGAATGAGTGTGGTCCTTTCGGCCCAGGCAACCCCCCGCCGGGTGACGCCGGATGGGACGCTGCTGGCCGTTTCGGAAGGGGGCGGCCGGGTGCGCCTGCTCATCTGGCCCCCGAAGGCCCCCCTTCCCGGGGGAGGCTGGCAGGTGCAGGAGGCGGGCGGCCGGGTCCTCATTCCGGCCCTGAAAGCCGGGGACCCGGAAGCCCTGAAGGCCATCCCCCCGCAGGAGGCCCTGGAAGTCGGGAAGATGCAGCGCGAGATGACCGCCGAAAAGGACGAAGGGACGCGCCGGATGCTCACCCTGAACGCCCTGGTCGAGGCGGGCAACCGCCCCGAGATGGGTCGCGCCCTGGGGCTCGCCTGCGCCCTCTCGGGACAGCCCCTGGGCCGTCGCACCTATGTGGTGGTGGGGCTGGACGGTTCAGGAAAGCTCGTGGGGCCCCGGCTGGTGAGCGCAGAGGTGGACGCAGGGCTGGTCTCGCCCCTTCCGAATCCGCCGACCGGCCTGCGGGCTGAGGCGGGCAAGGAATCGGTGAAGCTCTACTGGTCACCCGTGGACGGCGGCGAGATTCCGGTGCTGGACTATCGCATCCAGCGAGGAGAGCAGATCCTCACCCAGCGGCCCAATATCCTGGGGGTCTGGGATTCCGTGAAACCGGCCTTCGAGGATCGGGAGGCTCCAGGCGATCAATCCAGCGAGTACCGAGTCTGGGCGGTGGATGTCTTCGGACGGCGCGGTCCGGACGTCGCCGCGGGCGTCTTCTTCCCCGATCCCGCCACCCTGCGACCGCCCCTGGAACTCTCGGTCCGCTCTGAAGTCGGCGTGAACGTATTGAATTTCAAGCCCAGCCCCACCCGCCGCAGCACGGGCATCCTGGTGGAGCGCGCGCTCACCCCCAGCGGTCCCTTCGAGCTGGTCACGGCCCTGCCCCTCCCACCGACCGCAGGGAATTTCTCGGATGGCTCCGTGGGCGGCGGTGCCACCTACTTCTACCGTCTGCGGGTCGTGGACGCGGATGGCAACGTGGGCGACCCCGGCGCCAATGCCTATGTGATCGCCAAGTCCAAGGGGCGTCCGGCAGTGCCCGCAGGTCTGGCGGTGAAGAGCAGCGTCCTGGGCAATGTGCTCAGCTGGTCGCTGTCCGAGGTGCCCCTCGCCGGGTACCTGGTGGAACGCCGGCTGGGGGAGGGCGTCTGGACGCGCCTGGGCAGGGAACTGGCCCAGGGCGGCAGGCTGGAGGATCTCCTGACCGATGATGTGAGCGGAACCCTGGCCTACCGCGTGTCCGCCATCACCCTGGACAATCTCGTCAGCGATCCCTGCGAGGCGGTGAGTGTCCTGCGGGAGAACCTAGCCCCGCCGGAGCCCCCGGTGATTCAGGGGGTGGACGGCTCAGACGGAAAGGTGCTGCTGCGGTTCCGCCCTTCGGCTCCAGAGGAACGCACCGCCCAGTTCCTGGTGCTGCGCTCCCTGCGGCTCCCGGAGGGAAGGGACACCGCCCGGTATGGCCTGGAACTGGTGATCGGCGATCCTCTGCCGGCCGGGGCCCGGACCTTCACTGATATCTGGGTGGATCCCGGTGCGACCTACCGCTACCGCCTGGTGGCCCTCTCGCCCGAGGGCGTCCGCAGCGTCATCACTCCCGGTGTCGAGACGCGGGTGAGTCCGCCCCCCGTGCCCGAACCGCCGGTGCCTGCGCTGAAGTTCATCGAGACTCCCTTCCGCCATGTGCAGGTGAAGCTGATCGCCATTCCCGAGGGCTTCCGGGCCTTCCTCCACCGCAAGGCTGCCGGTGAAACCGTCTGGACCGAGGTCCAGGGACCCTTCCAGGAGCTGGAGGTGGTGGACCCCCGGCCCGTCCCCGGCCGCGTCCAGTACCGCATTCATCTGGAGGATTCCCGGGGCCTCCTCGGGCGTTCGGGCCGACCCGCGGAGCTCGATATCAAGTAGCCGTTTCGCCCCCAGCCCAGGCCCCTTCGTCCCGGGGCCCTGGCTGGATCATGGAATTGTCACTAGCCTGTGAACATGGCGAAGCGCGATCCGAAGTGGAACTGGTACTGGGGCGCGTGGGCGGTCCTGGCCCTCTACATGGCCTCCTGGGACATCGCCATGAGCAAGCAGCCCGAGGTGCTGCGGCTGCTGGCCATGAACGCCCTCCAGAATTTCGTCTGGGGTCTGCTGGGGCTCGCCCTGGTGAAGCTCTCGGACCACCGTCCCATCGAATCCTTCTCGCTGCGGGAGTGGCGCACCTGGGGGCTGCACCTGGGCTCGAGCATCGTGGTGGCCGCCCTGGGCCTCTTCTTCGTCTACCTGATCAGCCTGGCCTTCTTCGCCAACCAGTGGAAGATGGATGGCTCCTGGGTGAGCTACTTCAAGTCCTTGCCCTACTTCTACCGCAACTACTTCCACACGAACCTGATCTTCATGTGGGCCCTGCTGGGCGCGCTGCACGGGCACCGCATCTACCAGAAGTTCCGGGCCCGGGAGATCGAGGCCGCCCGGCTGGAGGCCCGCTTCGCGGAGGCACAGAACCACGCCCTGCGCATGCAGCTGCAGCCGCACTTCCTCTTCAACACGCTGAATTCGGTTTCCGCGCTGATCCATGCGAACCCCGAAGGGGCCGATCGCATGATCGGCCGCCTGGGCGACTTCCTGCGGATGACGCTGGAGGCCCCGCCGGACCAGCTCGTGCCCCTGCGCAAGGAACTGGCCTTCATCGAGGCCTATCTGGCCATCGAGCGGGTGCGCTTCCAGGAACGCCTGCAGGTGCGCGTGGAGATTCCCCTGGATTTGATGGGCGCCAAGGTCCCCAGTTTCATCCTCCAGCCCCTCGTTGAAAATGCCCTGAAGCACGGCCTGTCGGGCCGCTCCCAGGGGGGGACGCTCATCGTCCGGGCCCGGAGAGATTCGGAATTCCTGGTGCTCGAGGTGCAGGACGACGGCGAGGGGTTCGTGGCGGGGCGCGAAGGCGTGGGCCTCTCCAATGTGCGCGCGAGGCTCGGCCTGCTCTACCAGGGGCGCCATCACATTGATATTCTCGGCGCCTCGGGGAAGGGGACCCTGGTGGTGCTCCGCATTCCCATGGATCCGCTCGATCTGGAGGAGGCATCATGACGTTTCGGGCCCTGGTGGTCGATGACGAGGCGCTGGCGCGCCAGCGGATCCTCCATCTCCTGGAGAAGGAGCCGGACTTCAGCGTGGTGGGGGAATGCGCCGACGGCGTCGAGGCCGTCAAGGCCATCGAGGAGCTGAAACCCGATCTGGTCTTCCTGGATATCCAGATGCCCGAGCTGGACGGCTTCGGCGTGATCGAGGCCGTGGGCGCCGACCGCATGCCCACCACCCTCTTCGTGACGGCCTTCGATCAGCACGCCCTGAAGGCCTTCGAGGTGCATGCTCTGGACTACCTGCTGAAGCCCTTCGATCCCGAGCGCTTCCAGCAGGCCCTGGAGCGGGCACGGCGGTGGTGTTCCACCGATGCTGCCGAGGGGGTTCATAAGCAGAACCTGGACGCGCTTCTGACGGGGATCCGCCAGGAGCGCCCCTGGGTGGATCGCCTGCTGGTGCGCCACGGGGACCGGCATCTCCTGGTGCGCACCTCGGCCCTCCAGTGGGTCGAGGCCGAGGACAACTATGTGCGGCTGCACGTGGAAGGGACCTCCTTCCTGCTGAGGCAGACCATGGCCGCCCTCCTGGCGAGGCTGGACCCCCATCAGTTCCGCCGCATCCACCGCTCGGCCATCGTCAACCTGGACTGCATCAAGGAGCTCCAGCCCTGGACCAGCGGCGATCATCTCGTGATCATGCGGGATGGCACCAAGTTGACCCTGAGCCGCACCTACCGGGACCAGTTCGGGGAATGGCTATGAACCGGATTGTGCATTTCGAGTAGCCGACCGCCGTCAGGCGGGCGGCGTAGAGCGGCGCGGCACAGGCTTGGTGCCCCCGAAGGGGGTGCGCCGAATAGCCCAAACTGGGAGGGCGGATGCGGGTCGCGAAAGGCGCGACAGCGCCTGGAGCGGGGCCCCGCACCGACCGACTTGTCGCGGCTCGAAATGCCGTAATGCGCCGCCCGCTGGAGATGGATCGTTTGAACCAAATATCCGGGATGAGAAGAGCCCCCGAATGTCGGGGGCTCATTCTCACAGGGAAGAAGGGCTTCACTTCGCCGTGAAGACCGCGATGGTGGCCATCCCTTCGGAGAGGGGCAGGCTGGCCTTCCGGCTGTAGGTCGTCCCCTCGGGCAGGGTCACGTCCACCGTGCCCTTGAGGCGGTTGGCCACCAGGATCTCGCCGTTCGTGCCGTCTCCCACGCTGAACACGGCGCCCTGGGCGATGGCCCTGGGGGTCGTGCCGACGGTGGGCATGCCGACCATGGCGAGGCGGGAGATGGCCAGGGTCGCGCCGAAGGAACCGTCGTAGACCAGCCGATCCTGGGGCAGCAGCACCAGGAAATCGGCCTGACGGGTGGCCAGGATCTGGGCGCCCACCGAGGCCTGTTCGAGCCTCCGGATATCCACCACGGTGATCTGGGAACCTCCGCCCGCGGCCCGGGCGAGTTTCTCCACCTGAGCATGGCTATCCCTGTAATCGCAGATGACGCCGATATGCCACTTCTCCGGCCAGGTGGTCTTGGCCACCTCCATCAGGGGGGAGAAGTCTTCGGCCTGGAGTCCCAGTCCCGCAAGGACGAGTGCTGCCGTGCCGAGTGTCTTGGAGAGAGTGAACATGGTGCCTCCTTGGAAAAGATCCGGAAAGGCCTGGAAGGCCCGGCCGTAGGGGGAAACGTGATCCCTGGGGATCGGGGAGGGAAGCCTGGAAGGACTGCGGCCAGGCTCGGGATGACCCAGGAAGGATGGGAACCCGGCGGGTTCCGGGCCAGGGAAGTGGGGCGAGTGGGGGCTGGGCCGGGGGCAGGGGCAGGGAGGCGGGGCAGGGCGGAAGGCGATTCCTGGCAGGAGTCGGCGTGCCGAGGCCCTGTCCTCGTGGATACTTGAGGGTGGAGGTCCGTTCATGAAGATCCTGCTGGTGGGTTCCGGCGGCCGGGAACATGCCCTGGCCTTGAAGCTCAAGGGCGGGCCCACGCCCGTGGAGATCTTCGCCGCTCCCGGCAGCGATGCCCTGGGCGAAGGGGGCACCTGCCTCCCCTTGGGGAGCGAGGACGTGGCGGGGATCACGGCCTGGTGCCGGGAGGCGCGGCCGGATCTGGTGGTCATCGGCCCGGAAGGTCCCCTGGTGGCGGGCCTCGCCGATGCGCTGCGAGCCCTGGGCCTTCCGGTCTTCGGCCATGACGCCGCCACGGCGCGCCTGGAGGGCTCCAAGGCCTTCGCCAAGGACTTCATGCACCGCCACGGCATCCCCTGCGCCGCCAGCGGCACCTTCACGGATTTCGAGGCCGCCGAGGCCGCCATCCGCACCTGGGAGCTGGGCTACCCCATCGTGCTCAAGGCCGATGGTTTGGCGGCGGGCAAGGGCGTCGTGCTGGCCGAGAGCGAGGACGAGGCCCTGGAGACTCTGGGCTCCTTCCTGGCCGGGGCCTTCGGGGAGGCCTCCCAGACCGTGGTCCTGGAGGAGCCCCTGGTGGGCATGGAACTCAGCCTCCACGTGCTGGTGGACGTGGACGCCGACCATCTCCGGTACGCCATGCTGCCCTCCTGCCAGGACCACAAGCGCATCTTTGAGGGGGACCAGGGGCCCAACACCGGGGGCATGGGGGCCTTCGGACCCATCCCCTTCCTGCGCCCCGGGGATCTGGAGCGGCTCCGCCTGGAGCTGGTGGAGCCCACCCTGCGGGGCTGCCAGCAGGAAGGCCTGGTGGCCCGGGGGGTCTTCTTCCTGGGTGTGATGTGGACGGTCTCGGGTCCCAAGCTGCTGGAATACAACGTCCGCTTCGGCGATCCCGAGACCCAGGTGCTCATGGAACTGCTGGACGAGGATCTGGCCCCCCTGCTGCTGGAAGTGGCCCAGGGGCGGCTCTCCCGGGACTCCGTGAAGCTCAAGGAGGGCTGCGCCATCGCCGTGGTCCTGGCGGCCCAGGACTACCCCGAAGGGGCCCGGAAGGGCGTGCCCATCGAGATCGGCGCTCCCCGCTGCAGGGTCATCCACGCGGGCACGCGGAAGGTGCAGGACCGATGGACCACGAACGGCGGTCGCGTGCTGGCCCTGACGACCCTGGCGCCGGATCTGGCCGCGGCCCGCGGGGCGGTGCAGACGGATCTGGGCGAGGTTGCCTGGCCGGGCATGCAGTTCAGGGGCGACATCGGCCTGCGGGCGCAGCGGCACCTGGAAGCGGGCCGCGGCGTCCAGGATCCCTGGTGAGGCGGCCATGCGCATCGGGATCCTGACGGGGGGCGGCGACGTCCCGGGTCTCAATCCCTGCATCAAGACCCTGGTGCAGGGCGCCGGAGACGAGGGCGTCGAGGTGCTGGGCATCCGGCGCGGATGGGCGGGGCTGCTGAACTTCAATCCCGACGACCCCCAGTCCACGCCGAACTGCGTGATGAATCTGGACACGCGCAACACGCGCACCATCGACCGCAGCGGGGGCACCTTCCTGCACACCAGCCGCATCGACCCGGCCCGGGTCCTGCCCCGGGACATCCCCCCCTTCCTCTCCGGGAAGGACGACTCCGGATCCCCTCGGGATCTCACGCCTCACATTCTGCAGGTGGTGGAGCGCCTGGGCCTGGACGCCATCGTGGCCCTGGGAGGAGACGGTACGCTCACCTTTGCCGAGCGCATGCACCGGGAGGGCGTGCCCATCCTGGCCATCCCCAAGACCATGGACAATGATGTCTATGGCACGGACTACTGCATCGGGTTCTCCACGGCGGTCACCCGCAGCATCGAGTTCATCCACCAGCTGCGCACCACCGCGGGCTCCCACGAGCGCATCGCCATCGTCGAACTCTACGGCCGCCACTGCGGCGAGACGAGCCTCCTGGCATCCTATCTGGCGGGGGTGGACAGGGCCATCATCAGCGAAGTGCCCTTCGAGATCGGGCACCTGGCCGAGCTCGTGATGTCGGACAAGCGGGCGAACCCCAGCAACTACGTCATGGTGACCATGAGCGAGGGCGCGTCCATGGTGGGGGGAGGCCCCGTCGCCATGGGGGCCGATGATCGGGGCCAGCTCAAACTGGGCGGCATCGGCCTGCTCACGGGGGAGGCCCTGCGTCACATCACCGGCGAGAACGTCATCTGCCAGCAGGTGTCCTACCTCATGCGCAGCGGCGCCCCCGACAGCCTGGACCTCATGGTGGCCGTGAACTTCGCCCAGACCGCCATCGGCCTCCTGAAGCGCCGGGACTGGGGTCGCATGGTGGCCCTCAAGCAGGGCACCTACGCCAGCGTCCCCATTACCA
>JAYSNJ010000091.1:0-2901 GCA_043723905.1 Holophagaceae bacterium | reverse complement strand
CCGCGCCACGTCCTTGATCACGGCCTTGGTCTTGAGCTGGTTGATGGTGATGATGTTGCTCACCTTGTCCTGGCCGTACTTCTCGGTGACGTAGTCGATCACCCGCTGCCGGCCGTCCCGGCAGAAATCGATGTCCACATCGGGCATGGACACGCGCTCGGGGTTGAGGAAGCGCTCGAACAGCAGGTCGTACTGCATGGGATCGATGTCGGTGATGCGCATGGACCAGGCCACGATGCTGCCCGCGGCGGAGCCTCTGCCCGGGCCCACCGGCACGCCCATCTCCCGGGCCTTCTTGATGAAATCCCACACCAGAAGGAAGTAGCCCGGGAAGCCCATCTTCAGGATCATGTCGAGCTCGAAGGCCAGGCGCTCGTGGTACTTCTCCTGGGTGTGCTTCAGGGCGCCGGCCTGCCACAGCGGACGGCACTCGGCCAGACGGGTCTCGAAGGACTCCTTGGCGACATGGACGAAGTAGGAGTCCAGATCGTACCCCGAGGGCACCGGGAACTGCGGGGTCACGGGCTTGCGGGTGATGGGGAACAGGTCGACCTTGGCGGCGATCTCCAGGGTGCGGTCCAGGTACTCGGGATTGTCCGGAAAGACCGCCCGCATCTGCTCGGGCGTCTTCACGAAGAACTGGTCCGTGGCGAAGCGCATGCGGCGCTCCTTGGCCTTGGTGGTCTTGGTGCCGATGCAGAGCAGCGTGTCGTGGAGATCCGCGTCCTCATGGTTGAGGTAGTGGGCGTCATTAGTGGCCACCAGGGGGATGCCCAGCTTCCGGGACAAGTCCACCTGGTAGGGGATGATGTCCCGCTCCTTGTCGAAGCCCTGGTCCTGGATCTCCAGGTAGAAGTCCTCACCGAAGATGTCGCGGAAGTCGCTGGCCACCCGCTCGGCCTGATCGAGGCGGTTCTGCAGGATCCTCGCCTGCACCTCGCCGCCGAGGCAGGCG
Source organism: Holophagaceae bacterium (assembly GCA_043723905.1). GTDB lineage: Bacteria > Acidobacteriota > Holophagae > Holophagales > Holophagaceae > JAYREN01. The sequence goes on along the minus strand of JAYSNJ010000091.1, from coordinate 1,946 downwards.
CTGAGGCCGATCAGGCCCTCGCTGTGCTCCCGGAGGATGTCCTTGTCGATCCGGGGCTTGTAGTAGAACCCCTCGGTGAAGCCCGCGGACACCAGTTTGGAGAGGTTGGTGAAGCCCACGGGGTTCTTCGCCAGCAGCACCAGGTGGTAGCCCGCATCGCGGGAGCCGCTGGGATCGACGCAGTCCTCCAGGCCCTCTTCGGCCGTCTGGGCGTTCTTGGCGTCGAGCTTGCGGTCAAAGCGGGTGCGGGGGGCCACGTAGACCTCGCAGCCCAGGATGGGCTTCACGGCCCAGTTCCCCGCCTCGTCCTTCGTCCGCTCGCAGGCGTCGAAGAGCTTCATCATCCCGAACATGTTCCCGTGGTCCGTCACGGCCACCGCGGGCATCCCGGAGGCCTGGCACTTCTTCACGAGGTCGGGGATGCGGGTCAACCCGTCAAGCAGAGAGAATTCAGTATGGAGATGCAGGTGGGCGAACGACATGGGCCCATTGTGGGGCGGCCGTGCCCCTTCCGGGCAAGTGCCGCAGGCTCAATCCCGGGGCGCTCCTAGTGCTGGGAGATGAGCCCCTGCAGGGCCGTCCTCAGCGAACCCTCGTCCAGGGGAGGGTCCAGCCGTACGTGGGGTCCGTCGGTGTGCGGTCCCCCCACCTGGATCCACCGCGGGCGGCGGCGCAGCAGGTCGTCCTCCCGCCAGACCGACAGGATGCTCGGTTCCCTGGCCCACACGAGGACGCTCGGGTAAGGACCTTCCCGAGGCGGCACCATGCCCCAGAGGTCCACCTCGGCCCCCCAGAGCCGCAGCCAGGCCTGGATCCGGGCCGCCTCCTCCGGGTTGTCCACTCCGATCGCCACCGTCCATCCGCTGAGGAACCCCCCGGGACCCGTGCGGGTCTCCTCCTCGCGCTCGTACCAGCCCAGCCGGTGGCCGGTGGCCAGCACCCGGAAGTGGAGCCGGTAGGGGGTGCCGTCCTGGCCGGTCAGGTGGTCGACCTCCTGCTCCCTCAATCGGGTGGTCCAGTCCGGTCCGAAGGCGGCCTCCATGAGGGGGGAGGGCCGGTCCGTGTGGAAGGTGACGCCCGGCAAGAGGGCCGCCCAGGCCCCGGCCTCGAGCTCGGCATTCCGCACCCTTGTCTGCTGGGTCTGGGCCACGAGCCAATGCCAGGAAGTGCCGATGGCCATGCCCAGGATCACCATGCTGAATCCTGAGAGCCGCACCTTGAGATCAAAGAAGCTCATGGCGGCGATCTCGATCACCACGGGCAGGGTGACCCCGATGAGACCCAGGAAGAGCCGCTCGCCCATGGGATCGCCTTCGTGCCTTGCCTTCAGGGCGCTGCGGATGATGAACCCGCAGCCCACCAGGTAGACGACGTTGACGAAGTGGTGGAGGGGCGCGTCCAGCGGATGGGCGTAGGGGAGGGCGAGGTTGCGGAAGAAATTCGGCGTCATGCCCAGGAGGATCCACAGGGGGAAGCGACGGGGGAGGTGACGGGGGAAGAGGTGGATCAGGGCCACACACAGGGCCACGAAGCCGAGAGACACCAGGAGGCTCTGGGTCCGTTCGATGAAGTCCAGATCGATCATCGGCCCGGGCCCCAGGGCCAGCACCCCATGGCGCAGGCCCACCAGGAGGCAGGTGGCCGACAGCCAGCCCATCATGCGGTCCCGCCGGGCCAGGGCGTCCGTTCCGTAGGAGATCGTCAAGGCGATCAGGGCCCCCGTCTGGAGGGCATCGAGGATGGGGGTATCCATGAGTTGCACGCGGACCGTCCGGCGGGTGGGAGAATGAAAGTGGATCCAGCCTAATCCCTTCTACCTCTGAGTCGTAGCCGCAAACACCCTGGAGTGTCTTCGTGATCGCCTTTGAGAACCTGGATGTACGCTACGGCGCCACGTCGCCGCCCGCCCTGAAGGGCCTGACCCTGGCCCTGGACCAGGGCATTGT
>JAYSNJ010000090.1:0-7275 GCA_043723905.1 Holophagaceae bacterium | reverse complement strand
CGCATGGCCGCCTCCAAGGTGCCGACGGCGGCCACCTCGGAAGCCGGAGTCAAGCAGGGTGCAGTCCTGGGCATCGGCCCTGGCACCGGCGGACGGCTCCTGTCGAACGCCAAGGTGGCTGGCGTGGCTGGCGTGGCGGTTCCGGCCGGGGCCACGCCCATCTGAACGCGAAGGTCAAAGCCTCAAGGGACAACAGATCTAGGTCGCGATGTCGAGTTCCTCGGCGCCATCCTGGGGGGGGCTGATGCCTCGCCAGCCGAACTTCCAGGCCAGGTTCAACAGGAGGCCATAGAGGATGTAGGTGGCGAAGAAGCCCACGAAAAACCGCTGCTGAAGGAGGATCATCAGCGCGAAGAGCAGGACGATGGACAGGCTCATGATCATGGCGGTCCGTGGGCTTCCGGTTCGCTTCTTGAAGCTGGGGAAACGGATCGTGGACACCATCAGCAACCCCAGGGAGAACAGCTCGGCTGCGAACCAGTAGGCCTGGGAAGACTGGGCGGGCGGCGTGGGGTGCCAGATGATCACCGCGGCTACGGCGGCGGCGGCGGCCGGAATGGGAAGGCCCATGAAGTACCGAGGGTCCGTGGATCCGACCTGGACATTGAATCGCGCCAATCTCAGGGCCCCGCAGGCGGTGAAGACAAAACAGGCCGCCCAGCCGACTGCACGCAGGTGTGAATCATGGATCCCCATCTGAAAGAATCCGTACCGGTACCCAAGGATGGCGGGAGCCATCCCGAAGCTCACGACATCGGCCAGACTGTCGAGTTGCACGCCGAATTCGGTGGCCGTGTTGGTGGCCCTGGCCACTCGCCCATCGAGGCCATCGAAGATGCCAGCCAGGACCAGAAGCCCCGCGGCCCACAGGAAATAGCGCTCGGGGGTGGCGCCGGCGGCGTTGATCGACATGACGACGCTGGAGAAGCCGCAGAAGACCGAGGCCATCGTGATGCTGGAAGGCAGCACGAAGAGGGATCTCCGCATGGCTCGTTTCCGGCGGTCACGGCGTTCTTCGGGGCTGAGGCGGGGGCGCATGGGAAAGTCTCTCACATCGGCGGGGCCCCGGGAGCCTCCGCCTCCCCCAATTGTGGGTCCGTGGCGCCGGACCGGCTATGCTGGCCTCTCGTTCGGGGGACACTTGCCACACCTGGTGGTCATCGGTGGAGGGCATGCCGGCCCCGTCCCGACTCCGCGGTTCCGCGAAGCGAAACGCCGGAGTGGGGGACTGAAGGTCACCCGCGATGGGAGAGAGGCCTCGATGCGGCCAGGACAGGGCCGTACCATGGGGCTGAGATGAACCACCTCGTGGTTATTGGCGGGGGGCATGCCGGCATCGAGGCGGCCTATGTCGCGGCCCGGATGGGGCAGGCCACGACACTCCTCACCATGAACCTGGACCAGATCGGCCAGATGAGCTGCAACCCCAGCATCGGCGGCGTGGGCAAGGGCCACATGGTGCGGGAACTGGACGCCCTGGGCGGGGCCATGGGGCGGCTCATCGATGCCACAGGCATCCATTTCCGCATCCTGAACGAGAGCCGGGGCGTGGCCGTACGCGGTCCCCGGGCCCAGGCGGACAAGGTGAAGTACCGCAGTGCCGCCCGTCGGCTCCTGGAGCGCACGCCGAACCTTCACCTGCGCCAGGGCACCGCGGCTGGGCTCGTCTGGCAGGGGGACGGCCGTCGCCTGGAGGGTGTGGAACTTCTGGACGGTTCGATCCTCCCCTGCCGGGCCGTGGTGGTCACCAGCGGGACCTTTCTCAATGGGCGCATCCTCATCGGTGAGCGCCAACTCGCATCCGGCCGAGCCGGCGAACCCCCCAGCACGGATCTAGCGGAGCAGCTGAAGGCCCTGGGGTTGCGTAGCCGCCGCCTGAAGACGGGCACCAGCCCGCGTCTGGCCAAGGCGAGTATCGATTTCGGGCGGCTCCAGCCCCAGCTCGGGGATGACCCGCCGCGCCCCTTCAGTTTCTTCAGCCGGGGGACTCCACAGCCCCAGGTCCCCTGTCACATCGTGCACACCACCCCCGAAACCGAGCGCATCGTTCGAGAAAACCTGGACCGTTCAAGCCTTTACGGTGGGCATATCACGGGTGTCGGGCCCCGCTACTGCCCCTCCATCGAGGACAAGTTCGTGAAGTTCCCCGACAAGGGGCGCCACCAGATCTTCGTCGAACCCGAAAGCCTTGAAACCGATGAGATCTACCTGGCCGGACTCTCCACCTCCATGCCTCACGACGTGCAGGTCAGGATGGTGCGGAGCTTGCCTGGATTCGAATCTGCCGAGATCATCCGCCCGGGATATGCGATCGAATACGACAGTTTCGATCCACTCCAGCTGCGACGGGACCTCTCGGTGGATGGCCTTGAAGGGCTGTGGTTCGCAGGCCAGATCAACGGCACGACGGGCTACGAGGAGGCTGCGGGCCAGGGGTTGCTGGCCGGGGCGAACGCCGTCCGGTGGTTGCGGGGGGAGGAGCCGATTGTCCTCGGGCGGGATCAGGCCTACCTCGGCGTGATGGTGGATGACTTGGTCACCAAGGGCACGGATGAGCCCTACCGCATGCTCACCGCCCGGGCCGAGCATCGCCTGGCCCTGGCCTGCGACCTGGCCGACGCCCGGCTCCTGGAAGTGGCCCGCCTCATGGGGATCCTTTCTCCGGACGAGCTGGCCCAGGTGGAGGCCAAGCTGGACCGCCGCGACCGCCTGAAGGCCCAGTGCGAAGCGGCCTGGGTCACCCAGACCAGTGCGTTCGGGCCCCTGGCCGCGGGGGCCGGATTACGGCTGGACGCGGGCATGAGCCTTTCCGACCTGTTCCGGCGGCAGCAGATGGACCCAGGGGCCGTGGACGCGTGTCTTTCCCACCTTGAGGGATGGGACCTGGTTCAGACCGGGTGGGACTCGGCCAGGGAGCGGGACCTCCTCCTCTTCGACCTGCGCTATGCCGGCTACCGGGACCGCGAGGCCCGCCTCCTGGAGGGGCACAGGTCCTGGGACCATGTCCGCATCCCGTCGGATTTCCGGGTGGAACACCTGCAGGGGCTTTCCATCGAAGTCATGGAAAAACTCAGGTTGCATCGACCTGAGACCCTCGGACAGGCCAGCAGGATTCCCGGTGTGACCCCCACCGCCGTAACCCTGCTTCATATGTTGATTGAACGGGTCCATCGCCTCTGACCGACTTTGTGATCTCGATCCTTGTCCTTCCATGGGACTGGAAACTTACCCTGAGGTCATACCCTACGGAGGTCCCCATGGCTGGGACTTTGGACATCCCCGCTCGCCGCCCGCACCCGCTGCTGAAGATCGGGCAGCTCGCCGGCCTGTCGGGCCTGTCTTCGAGGAACCTCCGCTTCTACGCCGATGCGGGAGTGCTCGGAGATCTGCCCCGCTCTGCCAAGGGGTACCGGCTCTTCCCTTCCGAGGCGATCCAGTGGGTGAGGATCCTCCGGGCGCCCAGGCCGCTGGGTTCTCCCTGGAGGAAGTGAAACAGCTCCTCAAGGTGATGCGCCAGGACGGTACTCCTTGTGGACAGGTTAGAGAGGCGTTGGGGATGAAACTGGCAGCCCTCGAATCCAGGCTGAGTGAAATCGAGCTCCTGGTGAAGGTGCTGAAAACCACCCTTGGAACGCCCGATGGCGTCAGCAGTCCTTTTGGATGCAACCTGATGGAATCCCTCCTGGTCCAGACCGAAGGCCTTTCACCCCGTACCTTCCGGGCTTGATCCCCGGACTTTCTAGGAGCACCCGATGGTGACGCAGACCTACCCCGTCCAGGGCATGACTTGTGGTGGTTGTGTCCGCCATGTGGAGAAGGCCCTGCGGGCGACGCCAGGGGTGCTGAATGCCACGGTGGACCTGACCGCTTCGAACGCCACCGTGGAAGGTGATGCCACCTATGCTTCCCTGGCTGCCAAGCTGGCAGAAGCGGGGTACACGCTGTTGCCTCCGGTCTGACGGGAACCGGATTCGCCACCGTCGTTCGGAGGGTTCCATGGGCGTACGCACCTTTCCCGTGAAGGGCATGACCTGCGCGAGTTGTGTGCGGCATGTGGAGAGGGCCCTCTCCGACACGCCTGGGGTGTCTTTCGCCTCGGTGAACTTGGCGACTTCCAGCGCCACGGTGGAAGGTGAGGCCCCCTTCGACCTGCTCGCAGCGCATGTCAGGGATGCGGGCTATGAGCTGGATCCAGCCGTGGCGGGCGAGGAGACGTTGGCCGCCCAGGAAGATCTGGCTCCGGCCCGCCTGAGAATGCTGATCGCCCTGGCGCTCTCAGCACCCATGATCGCGGCGATGATCCCGGGTCTGGGCCTGCATCTGCCCGGATGGCTCCAGGCGGCTCTGGCCACCCCGGTGGTCTTCTGGGCCGGGTGGGGGTTCTTCCGCCGGGCCGCACGCCAGGCCCGTCACGGGCAGACCTCCATGGACACGCTCATCGCACTGGGTTCGGGCGTGGCCTGGGGCTTCGCCATGGCCGAGTGGGGGCGAGGCGCTCACCACCTCAGTTTCGAGACTGCCGCGGCCCTTGTGGCCTTCCTTCTGACCGGCAAGTACCTGGAAGCCCGGGCCAAATCCAGGGCGACCGACGCCATGAGGGAACTCCTGTCCCTGTCCCCTCCCACGGCCCTTAGGGTAGACGAGCACGGTGAGGTGGTGGAGGTCCCCGTAGCAATGCTGCTGCGTGGCGACCGGGTGAGGGTGCTCGCTGGCGCATCGGTCCCGGCCGATGGACGAGTGATCGGTGGGCAGGCGGAAGTGGACGAATCGATGTTGACCGGCGAGCCCCTTCCCGTCCCGAAGGCCAGTGGGGATACGCTCGTCGCCGGGACCATCGTGCACGGGTCGTCCCTGGACCTGGACATCCAGGCCGTTGGGGCAGACACGCAACTGGCCCAAATGGCCCGGATGGTGGCCGCGGCCCAGGGGTCCAAGGCGCCTGCGCAGGACCTTGCGGACCGCATCAGTTCCGTCTTCGTCCCGGTGATCCTGCTGCTGTCCCTTCTGACCCTGGCGGGCTGGTGGCTGGCCACGGGCACGCTGTCGCAGGCCTGGCGACCGGCCGTGACCCTGCTCGTCATCGCCTGCCCGTGCGCCCTTGGGCTGGCCACGCCCGTGGCCGTGATGGTCGCGCTGGGTGCAGCGGCCAGGCGGGGCGTGCTGGTGCGGGATGCCTCGGCGCTTGAGGCCCTTTCCCGGGCCACGGACCTCGCCTTCGACAAGACAGGAACCCTTACCGAAGGCCGGCCCAAGCTCAGGGGGATCCTGGTGGTGGGGAGTGGATCCGAGGCAGACTTCTTGCGTATCGCAGCGAGCCTGGAACGGGATTCGGTGCACCCCATTGCCCGGGGCCTGTCTGAAGCCCATCAGGGTGAACTGGACCCCATCACCGAGTTTCGTGCGCATCCCGGAGGTGGCGTCAGCGGCACCTTTGACGGAAGTGAATACCGCTTAGGCAGCGCCGACTTCCTGAAAGTCGAATTCCCCCACCACGGAACAGACAGCACGGCGGTCGGGCTGGCCTGCGCGGGGGAGCTGCTGGCTGTGTTCGAGCTTGGAGACCGGTTGCGCCCGGAGGCGCCTGCCGTGGTTGCGCGGCTGGCGGCCACGGGCCTCCGCCTGCACCTGGTGACCGGAGACCGGGAGGCTGCGGCCCGCACGATGGGCGTGTCCGCAGGCATCGAAAAGGTGGCTGCGGGCCTGCTGCCAGCGGGGAAGCTCAGTTACCTCCAGGCGCTGCAGGCGGGCGGCGCCATCGTCGGATTCGTGGGGGATGGTGTGAACGACGCACCCGCCCTGGCCCAGGCCGATTGCGGGATCGCCATGGGATCGGGGGCTGGCCGCCAAGGCACGGGCGCTGCCATGGCGGCGGCCCCCTTGGTGCTTCTCCGAGCGGGGCTTGAGCCCGTGTGGATGATCCACGAACTGGCCAAGCGAACGGCCCGCATCATCCGCCAGAACCTGGGCTGGGCCTTCGGCTACAACCTCGTCCTGGTGCCTCTCGCGGCCTTCGGCCAGCTGGAGCGTTTCGGGGGCCCCATGCTGGCGGGTCTCGCCATGGGGTTGAGCTCCCTCACCGTGGTGCTGAATGCCCTGCGGCTGAGGCGTCAGAGTCCCTCGACCAGGGTCCTCAGATAGGCGGTGAATTCGTCCCGCAGATCGTTCCGCTTCAGGGCGAATTCCACGTTGGCCTTGAGGTAGTCGAGCTTGTTGCCCGTGTCGTACCGCTTGGCGGGGATGGGTGCCGCCACCAGCCTTCCTTCACGGGCGAGCATCTCCAGCGCGTCCGTCAGCTGGAACTCCCCCCCTACGCCTGGTTCAAGGCTGGCAAGGTGGTCAAAGACGCGGGGTTCGAGCACGTACCGGCCAACGACGGCCCATCGGCTGGGCGCCTCGCTCGGTTGCGGCTTTTCGACAATGGCTGTCACATTCCATGGCCGGGTTGGATCTGAGGGCGCGCTCACGATGCCGTAGCGAGACACGTGATCGCTGGGAACCTCCTGGACGCCCACAACGGACTTTCCGGTTTCGTGAAAGGCGGAAATCAGGGCATCCAAGGCGGAATCCCCTTCGTCGAACACGTCATCCCCAAGGAGCAGGGCAAAGGGCTCGGCACCCACCGCATGGCGTGCGCAGAGTACGGCATGCCCAAGGCCCAGCGGCTCGCCCTGCCTGACGTAGCCGAACTGCGCCATGTGCGTGATGCCCTGGATCTTCGCCAGGTCCTCCAACTTCCCTCGCCGTCGGAGGGTGTCCTCCAACTCAAAGGCCACGTCAAAGTGGTTCTCGATGGCCTGTTTCCCCCGGCCCGTGACAAGGATGACCTCTTCGACCCCGGCGCGAATGGCTTCTTCGACGACGTACTGGATCACGGGCTGATCCACCAGGGGCAGCATCTCCTTGGGCTGGGCCTTGGTGGCCGGAAGGAAGCGGGTTCCCAGGCCTGCGACCGGTATGACGGCCTTGCGGATCGGAATCATGGGCCCTCCTGACCTCGACATCATCTCCCAGGATGGGCGGACTTGCCGAGGCGAGGCTGCCCCATGCGAATCGTCCCCGGAGGAATCCCTGGGACTGAAACCCATAAACCACGGGAATCTCCCCGTACCAGAGCGGGATAGACGCAGGCCCCGTGCGGTGCTCCTGAACTTTTTTCTTGCACCAAGAGGCCCGAGTGGTATTCTGGCTGTCCTGCGCAGTTGAGGCTGTGGGGAGCCAAGGGGAGCCCTTGGGGGCGTCTTTGAAAACCGGATAGGAGAATAGAAAGCCTTTGAG
>JAYSNJ010000089.1:0-4109 GCA_043723905.1 Holophagaceae bacterium | reverse complement strand
TCTTTTAATGCCGCCTCGGGCCCCGAGCCCACTTCCCCAGGAGGATCAGGCCGGGGCTACCGGATCTCCTGCCCTGGAGGGCCGCCCCCAAAGCAGCGTCAAACTACTGGCCTTTCTTGAAATATCAGATACAAATGAGCAGACCCTGAACGGAGAGCGCACTCATGGATGGCAGGAACAGGACGACCGTGCTCGTGACCGGCGTGGGCGACACCGTTGGTCAGGCCCTGATGAAGACCGCGCGTCAGTCATCTCTTCCCTGCGGCGTCGTGGGTGTGGACTGCGACGAGCATGCCGTGGGCCTTCGATGGGCGGACAAGGCCTTCGTCCTCCCCCACTGTGCGCAACGGGCCACCTACCTCATGGAGATGCGCCGCATCTGCCTGGAGGAGGGTGTGCGGCTCATTCTCCCGGGCTCGGAAAAGGAACTGGCCCTGCTCTCGGAGCATGCCGACGCGCTGCAGACCGAGACAGGCGCGATCGTGGTGGCAAGTCCGCCCGATGTGCTCCGCATCGCCCTGGACAAGTTCGAGACCTGCCGTTTCCTCGAGGGCGCCGGGCTCCATTTTCCGGGCTACGCCAAGGCGGACGCCCCTGCCGAGATCGAGCGCCTCATCCGGGAAGTGGGCTTTCCGCTGATCGCGAAACCCTGCCGGGGCACCGGTGCCCGGGGTGTTGTGAAAATACATTCCCGGAAGGATCTGGACGGACTCCGGACCGCTGGCGTCGAGATGGTCGTGGAGGAGTACCTCCAACCCGATGATCAGGAGTACAGCGTCGAGGTCTACACGCTGAGAAACGGACGCCAGGTGGGGACCATCTGCTATCGCCGAGACCAATTGATCGCGGGAGACACCTACAAGGCCCGTGTGCTCCCCCATCCCGCCGTCGAGGCAGAGGCGATGGCGATCGTGAAAGCGCTGGGCTCCACGGGCCCCTGCAACGTCCAGCTGCGGGCAACGGCGCGGGGGCCGGTGGCCTTTGAGATCAACCCGCGCTTCTCCGGTGGCGTTTCCATGCGTGCGCACTTCGGCTACAACGAGGTCGAGATGGCCATCCGCGATCTGATCCTCGATGAACCCGCACCCCCACCCAGCATCGGTTCGGGTCTCGCGCTTCGCTTCTGGGAGGAACTCTATCTGGACGGTGTGCCTGCCCTCCCGGGGGAACCCGGCGGCCCGGCGGTGGCAGGATGATGAACCGCAGCGCCTCGGCTCTCCAGGTCCTTGGAACCGCTGACTGCAGCGAATGGCTCGCGGTCCTGAAGCGGGCCCGGCATTACGATTTTCACCATCTGCCGCAGTACCATCGCCTCTCCGAACTGCGCTGCGAAGGAGACGCGCGCTTCTTCGTGTACAGCGAGGGAGATCACATGATCGGACTGCCCCTCCTGCTGCGCCCGGTGCATCCGGAACAGCCCGGCGAGTGGCAGGACGCGACATCGGTCTATGGCTATGGCGGGCCCGTGGCCTCACAGGAATCGCTGCCCGAATCGATCATTCGCCATTTCCAGGTGGAACTCGCGGAGGCCCTCGGCGAACGCAGAGTGGTATCGGTATTCTCCCGGCTGCACCCCCTTCTGCCCCAGCGCGAGATCCTTGCCGGAATCGGGGAGTGTCCGGTGCATGGAGCGACCCTCTCCATCGACCTAACGCTCCCGGAGGAGGAGATGCGGGCCCACTATTCCAAGAGCTGCCGGGCCAGCCTCCGAAAACTCAGGGAATCTGGATTCCTTGGGGTCCATGACCCCGAGAAGCGATACCTTTCGGAGTTCGTCGAGGTCTATCTCGAGACGATGCGCCGGGCGGGCGCACACACCTCCTACCTCTTCGGCCGCGAGTATTTCGACATGCTCACACGCGAGCTGGGAGAGGCGCTGCAGCTCTTCGTGGTGGTGAAGGACGGAGAGGTGGCCGCCGCGACGCTTTGCACAATCTGCGACGGGATCGTCCAGGACCACCTCGGCGGAACCCGGGATGCCTTCCTGCGGCACTCCCCGGACCGCCTCGTGGTCGATACCGCCCGCACCTGGGCTGCGGGAATGGGGGCCCACACCTACCATCTCGGAGGAGGCGTGGGCGCGAGGGAGGATTCGCTGTTCCACTACAAATCGGGCTTTTCCCATCGCAGGCATACGTTCTCCACCTTCCGGTGGGTGCTCTTTCCGGAGGTCTACGAGGAGCTTTCCGCGCAAAGGGCGGCCCAGAACGCGGCGAAGGGCGTGATTCCAACTTCCCCCGACTTTTTCCCCGCCTACCGCTGCGGATGACGGGAACCGCCCAGGATGGAACGCCTGGGCGCAGGGCTCAGGATGGTATTATCCCGCCTGCTTGAGGACCACGAAGATACGGGTGTCCCTGCGTTGAACCAGGAGCAGGAGGCCTTCCTGAAGTCCCGCCATGGATCCCAAGCTGCCCGGATCCACCTCGGTGATGACCATGCCCTGCTTGCCCACAAGATCGAACCTTCGCGCCCATTCAGGGGTCAGGGTCTGGAACTTGAGACCGAGCCTCCCCACCTGTTGGACCTCGTCGCCCGAGCCTGCCGGGAGGCGCGCCCCATCCGGTTTCGCAGCTCGCGCGTGTCCTGGATGTCCTTCCCCTGGAAGACCCAGGCATCCTGGAATCCAGCGAGTCCCTTCATGCCACCAGTCGTGCGCCCCGCAAGAACGGGGCGCACGTGTCAGGCAGACAAAGGGCTCTGCGCAGCTCCAAGGTCCGACCGCCCTCAGCGCTCGTGGCTGATGGAGATCCTCTTCGGGCGGACTTCGGGGCTCTTGGGCACCATCAGGTGGAACACGCCATCCCGGAGATCCGCCACGACCTTGTTGGACTCCACTTCCTCGGGCAGGGTGAAGGTCCGGCTGAAGGTGCCGAAGGAGCGTTCCTGGGAGTAGAAGCGTTCGTTCTCCTTGATCTCTTCGAGTTCCCGCTTGCCGCTGATGGTCAGCCGGTTCCCCGCCAACTGGACATCCAGGTCGTTGGTGTGGATGCCGGGCATGTCCGCCGTGAACACATAGGCATCCGTGGTTTCCTTCACATCGAAGGAGGGCATGAACGCGCTGCCGCTCTCTCCGAGAAGGTTTGTGTCCTGGAAGGGATCCCAGCGAAGCAGGTTCCGCATGATGCGGAAGGGCTCGAGGCTGTCCGTCGAGACCGGAAGTGTGCGCGTAGGACGCGTTCGAAGCAGGTTCATGGCTGGCCTCCTTTCGCCCCACCATGGGGCATGAGCTTTATCAGTCGAAGAAAATATCAGTCTCATCGCATAAGATGTCAAGACTCCGAAAAATTTCTCCCCTCTCGAGAAGAGTCCCCCGCCCCTCCCAGATGGGTTCACCGAACGCCCTGTCCACGGTCTCCAGGCTCCAGCCAAGGGACCGGCCTTGTCCCGGAGGGCATGGCGGAAGCCTTCCCGCCTGCGCCCTCCCGGCGAGCTAGGCAAAAAAGCACTCCCACGAAAATTTACAAAACTTAACAACGGTCGACCTTCCCCCCGGGTTATACCTGGGACACAGTTCTTTCCCTGCCAACTCTGGAGCCCCCATGTTCCTCCGCACCGCCTTCACCCTGGGCGCCGCCCTGTGTATGCCCGTCGCGGCATACCTCCAGGCCGGCACCGCCCCAGCCATCACCACCCAGCCTGCGGGCATCGCGGTGACCGTCGGCCAGACGGCCGCCTTCTCGGTCACGGCCACGGGCACCGCCACCCTCCGCTACCAGTGGCGGAAGAACGGGGTCAACATTTCCGGCGCCACGGCCCGGACCTACACCACACCGGTCACGACCAGTGCCTACAACGGGGTCAAGTACCAGGTCTACATCACCAACAGCTACGGGGCCATCACCAGCAAATCGGCCCTCCTCACGGTGACTTCCACAGCGGCCCTGGCCATCACCACCCAGCCCGCGGCCCAGGCCGTGACCGCCCCTGCCTCCGCCACCTTCAGCGTGGTGGCCACCGGCTCCAGCCTCGGCTACCAGTGGCAGAAGAACGGCGCCAGCATCACCGGAGCCACCGCCGCCACCTACACCACGCCGGCCACCACCAGCGCCGACAACGGGGCCAGCTTCCAGGTCACCGTCACCAGCGGCACCCAGTCCATCACCAGC
>JAYSNJ010000088.1:0-18741 GCA_043723905.1 Holophagaceae bacterium | reverse complement strand
CGTGGTCTGCTCGGCCCGGGAGGCGGGTGCCCTACGCCTGGCCTGCGGACTCGGGTTCCGGCTGCTGACCCCGGGCATTCGTCCCCGGGGAGCCGCGGTCCAGGATCAGGCCCGGGTGGTCACGCCGGCCCAGGCCCTGCGGGATGGCGCCACCTGGCTGGTGGTGGGGCGGCCCATCACCCGGGCCGAGAACCCGGCAGCGGCGGCTGACGGGATTCTCCAAGAAATGGCAGCCCTCTGATGCCCCTCCGGTGACGGCTCTCACGCCCCTGGTCTTTCGCCCCAGCCTCGCCCAGCGGGCGGTGGCTCTTCTCCTCTTCGCCGGGTCCTGGCTGGTGGGCGTCCGGGGCCTGGTCCAGGTGGTTCAGCACCTGCCGCGGCTGTCGGCGCTCATTCGCCTGGCCGAGCTGAATTCCGAGCCCACCCTGGGCCTCTGGGTGGCGCTGGTGACCAGTGTGAGCGCCTGCCTGGCGGGGGGAGTCCTCCTCCTCCTCTCCATCCTCTTCCTGCTCCTCATCGAGGGGACCCAGGTGCTGGTGGATAAAATGGGGCTCTCGGTGGAACTGGGGCCCGTGCCGGGCCCCCTCGCCCGCCGGATGGGGGCGGGGCGGCTCACCTGGAAGCAGGTGGGGCACCTGGAGAAGGGCCGCTTCTTCTTCATCTTGCGGGGGGGCGGAGATCCCGAAGGGGGGCTTCGCGGCCCGGACCCCGTGCTCCGCTTCCTGGTGGTGGATCAGCTGGACCGCCTGATCCTGACCATCCTGGAGCGCAGCCCCAACCTCCACTTCAAGGACTGAATCTTCGAAGGCGCCATGGGGGTCGATCCCAAGGTGCCTTCGGGCTACGCTAGAGTCTTCGATACCTGCTGGAGATCCCATGAGAGCATTCTTCCTCTTCCCTGCCGCCCTGGTCTGCGGTGTCCTGGCTGGACAAACCGCTGGTCCAGAGAACCTGGTCCAGCGATTCAACACGAATCTGCCGGCCGTCAATCAGCTCCTGAACGAACTGAAGTTCCAGGAGGCGGTGGACAAGGCCCAGGGGCTCCTGCCCGCCCAGGTTCCTGTATTTGATGCCAAGGATGGCAAGACCATCGGGGAAAGCCTCGATAATGGCCGCGGGATGCTGGCCCTTCTCAAGCTGCAGGCCACCACCGTGGCCGCCAGTGGCCAGTGGGAGAGGGCCCTGGAGATCAACCAGAAGCGCCTGGATTTCGCCCGGTCCCTGCAGGCGGATGTGGACAAGACCATGACGGGTCTCGAGGCCCCCTGGCTCAAGATGGTGGCCGAGAGCAAGGCCTACACAGCCCAGAACGGTGCCCGGGTCGCCGACCTGGAGAAGTCCATCGCCAAGCTCCAGCAGGACATCAAGGACCACAACGAGAAGAAGGCCGTGCTGGACAAGAAGCAGCTGGAGGAGATCCAGAAGGTCCGCATCCCCCAGGCCCAGAAGGACGAGCAGGAGATCATCGAGATCAAGGGCCGACTGGCGGGCTACCAGGAGGCCCTCAAGCGCTATCCTGCCTTCCAGAATCTCGTGGCTGAAAATCGCAAGGAGACGGCGGCCATGGTCAAAGAGGCTGAGGAAGGCCTTGAGAAGGTCAAGGCCTTGGTGAAGGGAAGGGCGGGCGAAGTCGCCGCATTCAATGCCAAGCAGCTCGACAAGAACAAGAAGAACAAGAAGTTCAAGATCGAGGGCAACAAGAATTGGGTGGAGGCGGTCATGAACGACAAGACCAACATCACCAATCTGGACACCCCCCGGGCCCAGGGCCAGGCCCTGAACCGGCTGCTGGTGGAGGATCCCACCAACAAGTCCGCTGCCGCGGCCCTCGAGAACCTGAAGGCCGGCCGCGCACCCTTTGCCGTGGCCAAGGCCGCTCCCAAGTCCAAGAAGGTCCCCAAGTAATCGTTTGCTGCTGAGAGGAATGCCATGCGGACCTTCATTACTCGAACCGGGTTCACGCTCTGTTCCGCCGTTCTCGTTGCCCAGGCTCCGGCCCAACCCGGTCTGAGCCTGGAATTGCGGGCGGCTCTTCCCGAGGCCCAGAAGCTGGTGGCCGAGTTCAAGGCCCGGGAGGCGGATGCCAAGCTCAGCGCCCTCTTGCCCGCGGCTGTGCCGGCCTGGGACAAGACCGGCCCGCAGACTCAGTTCGCCAGCTACACGGCCTACCGGGAGTACACCTACGCCTTCTTCCTCGCGGGCCAGGCCGCCGACGCTGCGGGCTACTGGGAGAAGGCCCTGGAGCGCTACCAGAAGGCCCGGGACATCGCCAAGACCAACGCGGATTCCGTGAAGATCTCCTTCCCCCTCATCGTCGAGTACTACACCAACCTCGTCGCGGGCAGCCAGAGGACCCTGGAAGAGAACGCGGATTTCATCAAGACCCTCCGGGCGAAGGCCAATCCAGACGATGGCGACAAGCAGCAGATGGAATTGATCAAGGGCGAAGAGGCCTCCATTGAGAGCAACAAGAAGTCGGCCAAGGTCTTCGGGGGCTATATCGAGAGTGCCCAGAAGGAGGCGGAGTACTACGCCAAGTTCTGCGTGGAAGAGGAGTCCCAGATCAAGGACCAGCTCGACCAGCTCGAGAAGTACAAATTCAAGAACGACAAGGTGAAGTTCGTGGAAGGGATCATGAGCTCCAAGACCTTCCTGGATCAGCAGTTCACCGAGAAGGCCGAGAAGGTCCGCTACCTCCACCGCCTGAACGTCCTCGACCCCGGCAGTCGCAAGGTGGCCAAGGAGATCGAACAGCTCACCGGCGTCAGCCTCGGAGTCGTTTCCTCCGAGGATGACACCGCGCCCAAGGGCAAGAAGGGCAAGAAGGGTAAGTGAGCATGCGAATGGTCCCCGCCCTTCTGCTCGTTCCCGCCCTCGTGGCGCCCGCCGGGGCCCAGTCCCTCGCCGATCGCCTGAAGGAAGGCCACAAGGCCTGGGACGTGGCCCTGGAGCGGGGGGATGCCGCGAGTGTTCGACGCAGCACCGAGGGCCTTCTCCAGCGGGAGGCTCTCGGCGTCGGGACCTCGGATTACAACGAGATGCGCGCGCTGGTGGCCGTCCAGGACTACGCCGCCCGGGCCTGCGTCCAGGAAGGCGCCTGGGAGGATGCCATCGCCCATCTTCAGAAGGCTGCGACGTCTGCGGCCGAGAATCTGATCGCCACGGAGGGGACCTTCTCCCGCATCCGCAAGGATCACGAAGTCAAGCTGGTCGAGTGGCGGGGGACCATCGCCAAGCAGGAGCAGCGCCTGAAGGACCTGGAAGCCCAGTCGGGGCTCACCGAGGAGCACATGAAGCTCCGGGCCCAGATCCGGGGCTTCCTGGATGAACACCGCAGCGCCATCGCCCACAGCGAATGGTCCCTCAAGGAGATCGACGGCCTGCTGGCCCAGCTCCGGAAGGAGAAGGAGACCTATGCGGCCTCCCTGGCGGGCTGGCAGGACTTCCTCACCCGGGAGAAGCAGGAGATCGCCCAGGCCGGCGGCAGTCCCAAGTTTGTGGCCGAGAAGCTGGAGCAGGTGAAGGCGGATGATGCCCGCCCACGCTACGACCGGCTGGCCTACGGGCGGCGGCTCCTGCGCCTGGATCCGGAGAATGCCGAATGCAAGCGCTTCGTGAACGGCCTCTTGGGGATTTCCGACGAGCCCGAGGCGCCCCCGAAGCCGACCAAGAAGAAGGCGAAGAAGAAGGGCTGAGGTTGCCCCCAGAATGAAGAAGCCCCGCCGTTGGCGGGGCTTCTTCATTCCATTGTTGAAATCGTCTAGAAAACGCAACCGAAGCTGATGCGGACGAAATCGGAGCTGGGGGGATCCCCCTTGACCTCATCGTTCCCAGTGAGAGTCTTGTGGAAGGTGGCCTCGAGGGTGAAGCGAAGGCCCGCGTCGTAGCCGAAGGTGTGCCCTATGCCGAAGTTGCCGCCCAGACGGGATTTCCGCGTGGTGTCGACATCGTAGCCGTTGTAGTCGTAATTGTTGTTCAGGTCGCCGAAGCTGCGATCGAAGCGTTCGAAGTCCGCGGCAAGACCCGCCAGAAAGTACGTGCCACGATGGCGGTAGGCGCTCTGGGTGAAGAACTGCATCTCCCCGCCGAGGCTCCAGATCTGGTGCTGGAGGTTGACTTTACGGTAGTCGCCGAGGGCATTCGTGCCGACGACAGTGTTGGACCCGTCGGTGACCATCCCATTGAAGTTGAGGCGGATGGCGAGTTTGGGATCCACGGGAAAGCTGATTGTGAACTGGCCCCCGAGGCCGAGGTCGTAGCCCTCTCTCTGGGCCGATTCGTATCGGTCTGCGGGGAAGGTCCCCAGGGCGGGATAGTCGGTGCTGCGGAATGCCCCCGTGGGGAAGCCCAGGGAAAGGGCGAGGCCCATGCGGGGCTGCTGGGCCTGAAGTGCGGAGCCCGTGCCGATCAGGACGAGCAGGGCGGGAATCATCATCATTCGTTTCATGGGAGCCTCCAGAAGGAAATTAGCGAAGAGCATGCCATATCGTATATGACCTGATATCGCTGGGATATTAGACCCTGGGGCGGCAGGAAGGTGGTGCGAAATGCTTCATGTGTGGCACTGGCGCAACGGGGGACGGTAACCTGGGTGTTGACAGAGGTGGATCATGGTTTGGAAACAAGACTTGGCGAAACTGAAACAACAGTTCAAGGAGGCCGGGGAACCCAAACCGAAGGCCCAGGTGCCCAAACCGGTCCCCAAGCCTGAGGCGGCGGGAAGCATCGAGGACGAGGACAGCCTCTTCCTGAACGCCATGGGGCAGCGACGGGCCGCGCCCAGCCCAGCTCCCATCAAGGAGAAGGCGCTCCCCCCCACCCAGGCCGCACCATCGGCTCCCCCGCCCCCTCCTGTGGAGGACTTCCAGACGGCCATGGGCGGTCTGAAGGGGCTGAAGCCTCTGGCACCGAGGATCCCGGTCGAGTCGCCGAAGGAACAGCCGGTCCCACCTCCCGTGGAGCCGCTGGAGAACTCGGTTCCTGTGGCTCCGCCCGAAGTCGCGGGTGCCGTGGTTGTTCCGGCAGCTCCTTCTGTCGAAGCCCCTCCCCGAACGGGGCCGACCCTGATCCACCTAGCGGCGGGAATGGCGATCGAGGTGGACGGGAGCCTGGATCTTCGCGGCCACACGGCGGTGGATGCCCTGGAACGCCTCCGGGAAAGACTCCAGGATGGAGTCTTTCTCGGGTGGCGCACCTTCCATGTCACTCTTGGGACTTCGGATGAGGTCCGGGACTCCTTCCTGGCCTTCCTGGGTGATCCCGAGGCCCGGGCCATCACCCGCTATGCCCAGGCCCCCATTCCCATGGGCGGAAGCCAGGCGTGGATCCTCTACTATGCAAGTCCAACTGCCCATTGATGGAGTGAACATGAGTCTTCTCGCCGTAGGCAGTGTCGCCTTCGATGACCTCGAGACCCCCTTCGGGAAGCGCGAAAGAGTGCTGGGAGGCTCTGCCAGCTATTTCTCGCTCTCCGCCAGCCGCTTCCACCCGGTCCGGGTGGTGGCGGTGGTCGGCGAGGACTTCGGTCCCGAGGAGTACCGGGTCTTCGAGGGCAGGCCCATCGATCTCTCGGGCCTGGTCCAGAAGCCCGGGAAGAGCTTCCACTGGAAGGGAGCCTATGGCTTCGACCTCAACGAGGCCCGGACCCTGGAGACCCACCTGAACGTCTTCCAGGACTTCCATCCGGTGCTCCCGGAGGCCTTCCGGCATTCCCCCTACCTGTTCCTGGGGAACATCGACCCCGTGCTCCAGTTGGATGTGGTCAGGCAGATGGCCCAGCGGCCCCGGTGGGTGGCTCTGGACACCATGAACTTCTGGATCAACGGCGCCCGGGAGGCCTTACAGAGTGTGCTGCGGGAAGTCGATATCCTCCTGGTCAACGAGAGCGAGGCCCGGGCCCTCACCCAGGAGCACAATCTCCTGAAGGCCTATCGGAAGATCCGGGCCATCGGGCCCCAGATTCTCGTGGTCAAGCGGGGCGAATACGGCGTGTCCCTCTTTACGCCGGAAGGCATCTTCGCCGCGCCGGCCTTCCCTCTCGAGGACGTCTTCGATCCCACCGGGGCAGGCGACACCTTTGCGGGGGGATTTCTGGGGTACCTGGCCGCAGCGGGAAAAATGGATGTGGAAACCCTCAAGGGGGCGACCTTGACCGGCGCGGTGATGGCCAGTTTCACCGTGGAGCAGTTCGGGACCCAGAATCTAGAAATACTCACGGAACGTGATATAAAAGAACGCACCAAAGCTTTTTCAGACATGATCCGAGTTGATGGACTATAATTCTTCAAGCTACCAAGGGGGAACATGATGCATCAGCGGCGTTGGCTGTTTGCGCTCTCCGTATTGACCTGCTTCGCCTTCGGCCTCACGGCCCAGGAATCGAAGCCCGCGGCCCAGGCCATCCAGGAGCCAGGGCCCGGAGAGGCCGTCAAGGTGGCCGAGCATCGCTCCAAGTGGGATTACCCCAAGGAAGTGACGGTTCCCGCCGGAAGCCAGCTTTATCTGGTGGTCAAGGGCGATACGCTCTGGGATCTGGGGCAGCGCTTCCTGGGCAATCCCTTCGCGTGGCCCCAGATCTGGGAGCAGAACAAGTGGGTGAAGGATCCCCACTGGATCTACCCTGGCGATCCGCTGATCATCCCCGTGGCCAAGCAGACCGTGGCCGCCCCCGGATCGCCGGCCCAGGAAGTGCCTTCTGAGGTCTCCGAGCTCAGGCCCGACCGCGTCAAGATCCACACCAAGCCGTTGCAGGACGAGTTCGGGTTCACCTTCCAGGACTTCATCCAGATGCCCTATCTAGTCCCTGCGGGTGCCGAGGCGCACTTCAAGGAGATCGGCGCATTCACGATTACGGAACGACAGGACCAGACCCGCCAGTTCCTGGCGGACGGCGATACGGTGTACCTGGCCGGCGGCGCGGATCGCGGCGTCAAGGCCGGGGACCGCATGGTCATCCTGAAGGTTTCAGCACGGAAGCTCATGCATCCGGATCTGAAGAACCACAAGAAGCAGCTCGGGGATGTGATCCAGCAGGTTGGCGTCCTCCGGGTCACCACGGTGAACCCCGCCGGTTCCATCGCCGTCATCGAGCGCAGCATGGATGCGGTCGAGGTCGGCTTCCATGCAGCGCCCTTCGTCGAGCCTGCCAACATGGTCGCCCCTCTCCGCAAGGATGTGGTGGGACCCATTCCCCTTCAGGAACCCACGGCCAGGGTCCTTTTCGCCCGAGAGGGCCACGAGCATACGGCGACCGGGGAGATGATCATCATCGACCAGGGGTCCCAGCAGGGCCTCAAGGTCGGGGATGTTCTCCTGGCCGCCCGCCTGCGAACCTGGCCCGCCAACGAGCCCGAGAAGGCCAAGGCCCAGATCACCGAGAAGACCACCTACTACCTGGGGCAGGTGATGGTTGTGCGGGTGGGCGAGACCAGCTCCTCCTGCCGCATCCTCCGCGCCAAAGAGGAAATTCGCCCGGGCGATATCCTCACCCGCTAGTCTGGGCGAGTCCTTGCTGACGAAAACCGGGTCCTCTCAGGGACCCGGTTTTTGCGTCATCCGGAGGATGACCCGCTCGCCCCGGGTGGGCAGCCGGTAGGGATGGACCTCCAGATCCCAGCCACTGGGGCAGGTTTCGGATCTCCACCCCTCCCCCTTGGCCAGGAGGAGCGGGGCGCCGGGCTTCCCGTGCCGGGCCCACCACCCGGCCAGGAGGCTGAGGCTGCCCACGGCCTTGGCCGTACCCAGATCGGCGCCGAGGGGAGGGAGGTCCTCCGCCCGGGCGGCGACCGGGAACAGGTTGGCCAGACCCAGCTCCATGGCCACTTGGCGCACGAAGGCGATCTTCTTCCTGGATTTGTCCAGGGCCTGGATCTCCAGATCGGGCCGCCCCAGGGCGAGCACCACGGCCGGAATTCCCATGCCTGTCCCGAAGTCCACCAGTCGGGCCCCGGGGGGGAGCCCGGAAAGCAGGGGCAGAAGGGCACAGGCATCCTGGATCAGCTCCTCGAAGCGGGCTTCGGGTGGCAGCGCCGTCAGGGCATGGGTGGCGTTCCACTGGTCGAGGAGGGCCAGGAAGCGGGGAGCCTGCGCTTGGATGGACTGGGGGACGAAGGGTTCCATGCCTTGAAAATACCCTGAATTTTTTAGCATGCCCCGGTCGCCACCAGGCACTTCGGAATTCCCTGCAGGAGCGGCAAGATGGAATATGGTGCCTTTCGTGAGCTGGATCCTTCAGGATTTATTTTTGATATGCTGGTTGTGA
This sequence comes from Holophagaceae bacterium, assembly GCA_043723905.1. Lineage (GTDB taxonomy): Bacteria > Acidobacteriota > Holophagae > Holophagales > Holophagaceae > JAYREN01. The sequence continues at coordinate 10,481 of JAYSNJ010000088.1, read as the reverse complement.
AATACTTGACCGTATTGACAATTCTGGCAATTGATTGAATAATTTCAAGGCTGAGAATAGCCAATTACTGGATTCGCCATGACCGATAGCTCTACCCCCTTTAAAGTCGACTGGTCATCCCGGAGTAAGCTTCGCGGGCCCGGCGATCGCTCCCTCGGTGAACTCCTTCTCAGGCTGCGGGACAGGCTGGCCCCGGAGGCTGAGGGGATCTCCATTTCGTACGTGGATGACCGAATCATGCGTAAGCTCAACCGGGAGCATCGGGGAATCAACCAGACTACGGATGTCCTGAGCTTCCCCGCCGAGACCGAAAAAGGAGCCTTTCCGCATTTGGGGGATCTCGTCATCAGCCTTGCCGTGGCGGAGAAGATGGCCAAGAAGCTGGGCGTCAGTCGTCGGCGCGAGGTTGAGACGCTGGTGATTCACGGTTTTCTGCACTTGTGCGGGCAGGACCACGAGAAGGACAAGGGCGAAATGCTCGCCCTCCAGTCCCAGCTCGAGAAGGAAATCCTGGGCGAAGAGCCCCTGCCCATGAGCCTCAAGCGGGGCCGGAAGCCGGGCAGCAAGGTGAGAAAGCTCAAGGATGGCACCCGGGTGGTGGTAACCGGCCGGGCGGCCCAGGCCCTGCAGAACAAGCCGAAGCTCAAGAAGGCCAAACCCGTGAAGCGCCCTGCGAAGGCGCAGAAGGCGGGTCCGGTCCAGCCCAAACGAGGGCCGGGGCGCCCTCGCAAGGTGACGACGGAAGCCGCCCCGGCGGCCACGAAGCGCGCCATCCGCCGCAAGCGTCCCGCGCCCAAGCCGCGCAGCGGTGTGATCGGCTGAATGGAGCGTAGATCAAGACTGCGTCAAGGGGTACCATAGCCCCTTGGCCTTCGGGCCGTCCCCGGGAGAACGTGTGATCAATCTACTCTTGGGCCTGGGCGTTGCCATCGTCCTGGTCCTGTTATTCAGCCTCCTCAAGATAAGCCTCTGGCTGAGCATTCCCCTCGGCCTGCTGGCCGGCGGCGCCCTCTTCATCTGGCTGGGGCGGAGGGTTCAGGCCGAACTGGAGAAGATCTTCGCCCGCGCTGGCGAGCTGATGAAGAAGCAGCACTTCGACGCCGCCATCCAGGTGATGAAGGAAGGCTACAAGCTGGGCCCCCGCCAGTTCCTGGTGAAGGGCTCCATCGATGGTCAGATCGGCGTGGTGCAGTACCTGCGCAAGAAGAACGAGGAGGCCGAGCCGCTCCTCAAGACGGCCTCCATGCAGCACTACGTGGCCAAGGCCATGCTCGCCATCCTGCAGTGGAAGCGGGGCGAGAAGAAGAAAGCCAAACAGACCTTCGAGCTGGCCCTGAAGGCCGGGAAGAAGGAGAGCCTGCTCTACGGTGTCTACGCCTATGCCCTCAACGAGATGAAGGACCGGGACGGGGCCATCGAGGTCCTCAACCGCGGTCTCAAGATCTGCAAGGGGGACGAGCGCCTGCTCGCCAACCGCAGCCTCCTGCAGAACGGCAAGGCCATGAAGATGAAGGTCTTCGGCGAGCAGTGGTACCAGTTCATGCTTGAGCGCCCCATTCTCCGTCAGGAACCACCCCCCTTCGCGCGGGTCTCCAAGCGCTCCATTCGGGGCTGAAATCCGCCAACGCATCCAGGAGTAGCCATGTCCGGCCACAGTAAATGGTCCACCATCAAGCACAAGAAGGGGGCTGCCGACGCCAAGCGGGGCAAGTCCTTCACGAAGATCCTCAAGGAAATCACCGTGGCCGCGCGCCTCGGTGGCGGTGATATCACCGGCAACCCCCGGCTCCGTCTGGCCGTGGACCAGGCCAAGGGCGTGAACATGCCCAAGGAGAACTGGGAGCGGGCCATCAAGAAGGGTACCGGCGAACTCGAAGGCGTGACCTACGAGGAAGTGACCTACGAGGCCTATGGCCCCGGGGGCGCGGCCATCATCGTCGAGACCATGACCGATAACAAGAACCGCACCACCCCTGAGATCCGGAGCTACTTCGCCAAGTTCGGCGGCGATCTGGGCGCCCAGGGCAGCGTGGCCTACCTCTTCTCCCGCCAGGGGCAGATTGTGGTCGAGGGCGAGGTTTCCGAGGACAGGATCATGGAAGTGGCCCTGGAGGCCGGGGCTGATGACGTGGTCCAGGACGAAGAGGTCTGGATCATCAAGACCACGCCCGAGTCCTACCAGGCTGTGAAGGACGCCGTGGATGCGGCCAAGCTGCCCGTCCTCGAGGCCAAGATCATCAACGCCCCCAGCACCAGCGCCGAGATCCCGCCCGAGCGGCTCAAGAGCTTCCTCAAGCTCATCGATATGCTCGAGGACAACGACGATGTGCAGAACGTGTGGCACAACGCCGAGTACGACGAGCCGGAAGAGTAGGATCTGTTTCGAGGTATTCGTCGCTTTTCTGTTTTCACAAAAATGCCCGGCGATTGCGCCGGGCATTTTTGTGAAATGGGGAACTACTTCTTGGCGTTTTTGGGCGTGCCGTCTTTCCGCAGAAATTTGTCTGGGGTGGCCAGGAGCTTCTTGTCGCACCCGGGGCAGCAGAGGTAGTAATCCTGGCCGCGCACCACCACCTTGGGGCTCTTGCCGGGCGTGACCTTGCCGCCCAGGACGGGGCAGATCGTATTGGTGGCGGCCTTGGGGGCCGGGCTGGGAGCAGCGACGAGGGTCGCGAGAATCAGGGGAATGAACACGGGATGTTCCTTCAGAAAGCGAGGCACGCGCCTCGGGTGGGGTCAGGCCCTTCCCAGCGCGAGTGCTGGGTTGGACGTTGGGACAGGTTCGGGGGTGAGGGGGCCCTCCACGACCTCTCGCCGCTTCCAGAGGTAGTAGATCGAGGGATAGACCAGCAGCTCCAGCAGGAAGCTGGTGGCCAGTCCGCCCACCATGGGCGCGGCGATGCGCTTCATGACATCGGCTCCGGTGCCCACGCTCCACATGATGGGCAGCAGGCCCATGAAGGCCGCGAAGACTGTCATCGCCTTGGGGCGCACGCGTTTCACCGCGCCGTGGATGATGGCTTCCACGAGATCCGTGGTTGTGTTGAGGCGGCCTTCCTTCCTCGCCTCGTCATGGCTGAGATCCAGGAAGAGCAGCATGAAGACGCCCGTCTCCGCATCCAGTCCCATGAGCGCGATGAGGCCCACCCACACGGCGATGCTCATGTTGTAGCCAAGGATCCACAGCAGCCAGAATGCCCCGATGGCGCTGAAGGGCACGGCCAGCATCACGATGGAGGCCTTGAAGGCACTCTTGGTGTTGGCGTAGAGCAGACCGAAGATCAGCACCAGGGTGATGGGTAATATGACTTTCAACCGCTCCTTCACCCGGATCATGTTCTCGAACTGGCCGGACCACGTGAGGCTGGTGCCTGCGGGAAGCTTCAGGTCCTTCTCGATGGCCGCCTTGGCGTGGTGGACATAGGTGCCCACATCGATTTTCGAGGTGTCGAAGTCCACCAACACATACCCGTTCATCTGGCCGTTTTCGTCCCGGATCATGGCGGGGCCGGTGGTCCACTTCAGGTCGGCGATCTCTTCCATCGGGATCGCAGCCCCGGTGGGCGTGGAGACCAGCACCCGATTCAGCGCGTCCGGATTCTCCCGGAAATCGCGGGCATAGCGCACGTTCACGGGATAGCGGGCGCGGCCATCGAAGACGGTGCTCTGGTTGTCGCCGCCAATGGCGGTCATAACCAGCATGTTGGCCTGTTCGACGCTGAGCCCATAGCGGGCAAGGGCCTCGCGCTTCAGGACGAAGTCCAGGAAGTACCCCTGGGCCGTGCGTTCCGCGAAGGCGCTCCGTGTGCCGGGAACGCCTTGGAGAATACGCTCCGCATCTTCGGCCACCTTCTGTATCGTCTCCAGGCTCCCGCCGTTGATCTTGAGGCCCACGGGCGTGCGGATGCCCGTGCTGAGCATGTCGAGCCGCGCCTTGATTGGCATGGTCCAGGCGTTGGGAATGGCGGGCAGCTTCACCACCCGATCCAGCTCCGCCACGATCTCCTCCTGGGAAATCCGGTCGCGCCAGATGGGACGCAGGATGGACTTCACAAAGCCTGGAGCCCAGGCACTGAACCAGCGGGGCTTCTCGCGCCATTGGTCCTCGGACTTCAGGACGATGACCGTCTCCATCATGGAGAAGGGAGCCGGGTCGGTGGCCGTGTCAGCGCGGCCTGCCTTGCCGAACACGCGTTCCACCTCCGGCACGGTGCGGATCAGGCGATCCTGCACCTGCAGGATCCGCTGGGCCTCGGTCTGGCTGAGGCCGGGCAGGGTGGAAGGCATGTAGAGGATCGTGCCTTCGTTCAGGGGCGGCATGAACTCGCTGCCCAGGCTCATGAAGGCCGGGATGGTGCCGAGCACCAGAAACACGGCCACCAGAATGGTCGCCTTGGCATGCTTCACGACGAAGCGGCAGGGCGGTTCGTAGATCCGGTGGAGGAAGACGCTGATAGGATGTTTTTCCTCCGCGTAATACTTTCCGACGACGACCTGGGTCGCGGTCCAGGCCAGCCACTTTGGCTTGAAGGTGAATGGTTCCACTCGTGCGAAGAGCATGCGCATGGCCGGATCAAGGGTCAGGGCCAATAGCGCAGCGATGCTCATGGCGAAGTTCTTGGAGAAGGCCAGCGGCTTGAAGAGCCGTCCTTCCTGGTCCATCAGGGTGAAGATGGGCAGGAAGCTCACGGCGACCACCAGGAGCGAGAAGAAGACGCTCGGTCCCACTTCCATCAGGGCTTCAAGGCGCACCTGGTAGAAGCTTCCCGGCTTCCCAGCCTCGATCCATTTCTCGATCTTCTTGTAGGCGTTCTCCACCTCGACGATGGCGCCGTCCACCAGCACGCCGATGGAGATGGCGATGCCCGCGAGGCTCATGAGGTTGGCGTTCTGGCCGATCCCATACAGCGGGATGAAGGCCAGGGCCACGCTCACGGGGATCGTGATGATGGGGACAATGGCCGAGGGAATATGCCACAGGAAGATCAGGATGATCAGCGAGACGACGATCATTTCCTCGATGAGCTTGTGTTTCACGGTCTTGATGGCGTTGTGGATCAGCTCGGAACGGTCGTAGGTGGTGACGATTTCTACGCCTTCGGGCAGTCCCTGCTTCAGTTCGCCAAGCTTGGTCTTCACCCGCTCGATGACGTTCAGGGCATTCTCGCCCTGGCGCATGACCACGATGCCGCCGACCACATCCCCGTGGCCGTCCAGATCCGCGAGGCCGCGCCGCATTTCCGGTCCGAGGCTGACCGTCGCCACATCGGCCAGGCGCACGGGCGTACCATTCTCGGCCTTCAGCACCGTCTGTTCCAAATCCTGGGTGGTCTTCACGTAGCCCCGCCCCCGGACCATGTATTCGCGCCCGCTGTATTCCACAAGCCGCCCGCCCACCTCGGAGTTGGCGGACTTCACGGCGCCGATGACCATCTCGATGGGGATCTTGTAGGCCGCGAGCTTGGTGGGATTGAGCTGGACCTGGAACTGACGAGCCTGGCCGCCGACGGTGGCGACTTCAGCCACGCCCGGCGTGCTCTGGAGGCCATAGCGAACAAACCAGTCCTGGAGTGACCTCAGCTCATCCGTGCTGTGCTTCCCGCTGTGATCCACCAGCGCGTACTGGTAGACCCAGCCCACGGAGCTGGCATCGGGGCCAAGCTCCGTCTTCACGCCCGGTGGAAGACTGGCGGTGATCTTGGAGAGGTATTCCATCACCCGGCTGCGCGCCCAGTAGATGTCCGTGCCATCCTCGAAGATCACGTAGACGTAAGAGAAGCCGAAATCCGACAGGCCGCGCACGGCCTTCACCTTGGGCGCTCCCAGCAGGGCGGTGACCACGGGGTAGGTCACCTGGTCTTCCACGATGTCCGGGCTGCGGTCCCACTTGCTGTAGACGATCACCTGCGTATCGCTGAGATCCGGCAGCGCGTCCATGGGGATGTTGCGCATGGTCCAGAAGGACATGACGATCAGTACCGCCGAGGCCGCCATCACCAGCCAGCGGTTCTCCGCCGAGAAGCGGATGATCCGCTGAAGGATGGTCGGATGATCAGGGTCGTAGGCTACATTTCCGCTCATGGCAGCACCTCCTGTGCGTCCACCCTTCGGGCCGCGCTCTGCGCGGTGGCACTTCGCTCCTGCTGCATGCTCATTTCGCCCCCCTCAGTGCTGGTGGCCGCCCGTAGGGGCGGCGGCAGGTTGAGAGGCACCCTTCTGGCTCAAGTGAGCCAGCGCGGCCTTCAGACGGGATTCGGAATCGACGAGGAAGTTCGCCCGAACGATGACTTCTTCGCCAGCCTTCAGGCCGCTCAGGATTTCCACCTTCTCGCCGAGTGACCGGCCCGTCGTGACCTCACGTGGCTCGAACTTCCCGTCCCCGAGCGAGACGAAGGCCACCTTGGAGGTTCCCGCGTCCAGAACAGCATCCAACGGGATCACCATGCCCTTGCGGCTCTGTCCCTTCAGAACGACTTCCCCGAACATCTCCGGCTTCAGGTCTCCCTTCGGGTTCGGGAACTCGATGCGGGCCTTTGCCGTCCGGGTCTTTGGATCGAGCACCGCATCGATGAATGCCACGCGACCTGGAAATCCGACACCAGGGGAAGTCGACATCGTCAGAACGGCGCTCTGACCGATCTTCACCCGCGGGATCTCGCTCTCGTACAGGTCCGCCAGCACCCACACACGGCTGAGGTCCGTGATCTCGAAGGGGACATCCGCTGGCGTAAGGCGGGCGCCTTCCACCACGTTCTTGACCGTCACGATGCCGGAGATGGGGCTTCGCAGGATCAGGGCACGCAGGACCTCGCCGGTCTGCTCCAGATGGGCGATGGCTTCCGGGGGGACATCCCAGAGCTGAAGGCGTCGCTTCGCGGCCTCCAACAGGTCGCCTCCGCTGCCCTGGAACGAGCCGCCCGAAAGGGCCTTCTGGGTCTTGAGGGCAAGCAGATACTCGCGCTGGGCGCTCACGAACTCCGGGCTGTAGAGACTGAAGAGCGGTTGTCCCTTGGCCACGGGCTTGCCGGTGAAGTCCACGAACAGCTTCTCCACGAAACCGTCGACCTTCACGTTCACCTTGCGGACGCGGGTCTCATCCACGGCAACCCGGCCGACGGCACGGAACTCGCCACTGACGGACCCCTCGACCACCTTCTCGGTCTTGAGGCCGATGATCTGCTGGCGCTCGTGGTCGATGGTGACCGTGGCATGGGTTTCCGTGCCACTCCCCTCACTCTTGAGGTCACCTTCGTAGACCGGAACGTAGTCCATCCCCATTTCGTCCTTCATGGGGACCTGGGAGGTAAGGCTAGGATTCATTGGCGACCGGTAGTAGACGACCTTGCCCTTTTCCTGAGTGCCGCTACCTTCCATGGCCACCAGCTTCATGCCGCAGATCGGGCAATCGGCCTCGTGGTCCATCATGATCTGGGGGTGCATGGGGCACTGGTACATCTGCTTCTTCGAGGCCGTGGCACCAGCCGTCTCGTGCGGATGCTCAGACTTCGCGCCGGGTCGTATCAGAAGGGTGCCCCCGACACCCGCGACAAGGCCGAGGGCGACGAGACCAATAGTGCGGATTCGGGAGGAGCGAGGTTGGGTCGGCTCATTCATTTCTTCGATCATGGTCAGCTCCGATTCACATGGACTTCATGGCAGGGCCGCCTTCGCTGCCCTTGGCAGCGGAAGCACCGGCTTTGACTGTGGCTGTCAGCATGGCGGAACCGGTAGGGCTTCCACCCATGCCGCCTGCGCTCAGTCCCTGGGCCGTGATGCCCGGTGTGCCTGCGAGATTGAATTCTTCCTGGGCGATCTGGATGGCCTGCGCCTGGGCGATGGCCTGGAGATAGCCCCCCCGGTCGGCGATCCAGCCGTTGAGGGCCTCCAGCACGCTAAGGAAGGGCGCGCGCCCGGCCTCGTATTGGGCCAGGCTCGCCTGGAAGCTGGCTTCGCTTTGCACCAGGAGGCCTTCCCGGTACAGGCGCATCGTTTCCAGGGCGGCCTCAAGCTGGGCGTTGCGCTCCTGGATGCGCTGGGTCAGGAGGTTCCGGACGCTTTCGGCCTCTGATCCGGAGGCGCGGCGGCGGATCTCCTGCTCGGAAACAGCGCGCTGCTGCTTCTGCCTGGACCAGACGGGGAGTGAGACCGAAAACCCGACCTGCCACATGGGATCGAGGCCGCCACGGGGCAAGATTCCCGCGCTGATGGCGAAATCCGGCAGCCGGTCGCGCTTGGCCAAATCCAGACTCCGTTCGGCCTGCCGGATGCCGATCCGGGCGGCTTGCAGTTCGGGGCTTTCCTTTTCGGCGCGCAGGGTCCAGGCCACAGCCGGAAGGTTCTCGGGATGCAGGCCCGCGAGGTCTCCGGATGTGGGGATGGCCGCATCCGAGGGCATCCCGCGAAGACGATTGAGGGTGGCCACCATCACCCGTTCCTCGGACTGGAGGGCAAGCTCGCTCTGCCGGAGGCGGATCTGTTCAAGTTGGGCGCGAAGCAGGTCCGCTTGGGAGCCCTGGCCCACCTCGTAGCGCACCTTCGTGATCTCGCTGGCCTGTCGCCAGAGGAGGGTTTGTTGCTCCAGCAGCCCCTTCTGGGCGCGGACCAGGAGCAGGCCGTAGTAGGCCCGCTTGACGTCCGCAATCAGGCCGAGACGGGTACGGTCTGAAACGGAACGGGACGCTTCGACTTCCAGGGTGGCGATATCGCCGCGAAGGCCGCGCTTTCCGGGCCAGTAGAGGGGCTGGGTGAGCATCACCTGGTAGTAGCTGGACTCCATCATCCCGATCTGGAGCTTCTTGAATCCATCGTTCTGGATTCCCAGGGAGAGGCTCGGATCGGCCAGGGCCCTGGCCTGGGGGATGCGCTCCCGCTCTGCCTCCACCAGGGCCTGGGCCCTGGCCAGCTCGGGATTCTGATGGAGGGCTTCCTGGATCAGCGCGGGAAGGAGAGGGTCGTCAGCCGGGGCCGCCTGTTGGATCGGAACCGGCTTGGGCGTGGGAAAAGGGGCCTGGGGCTGGGCCATCCCGATAACGGGAAGGAGGCCCAGCGTCCAGCGCGCAAGGTGGCGCATGGCGAACTCCGAAATGGGTGCGGGGATCTTTTCTGATCGGCTTTCCGATATTCAGATCCGTGCGCTCAGATTCGGTAGAGGCTCAGCAGGGCCTGTCGCCTGGAGGCGCTGTCCGGGGGGCCCTCGCCGGGGGGAAAGGCTGCGCCGGGCACCCTCTCGAGTTTCCGGCCGGGGGAAGGCAACTCCGCGAGATCGGCGGGGCAGGGTTCGGCCTCCCGGCGGATTCCTTGGCCAGCCACGGGGATTTCCACCGGCGCCGTGGCAGGACGCACGAGCGCTGTGGAGGCGGGGGCCTGATTGCCCCCGCAGCGCTGGGAGGAGGGCTGGGGCATTCCGCAGCCGCAGGGTTCCCCTGGGATCGAAGTCTCGCAGCAGCCGCAGGGCTGGGGACGGGCCTCTCCCCGGAGCTCCGCCCCGCCGGTCCCGAGGACCAGTGCGAGAGCGAAGAAGAAGTTGAGGAAGAGTCGCATTTGCCCGTCTCCTCAAGGGTAGGAGGCCTCGGGGCCCCGGGCAAGGCCCATCTCTTGCTGATCCCCTGGCGAGATTTCAGCGCCCGGAAGGGAATACTCCCAGGCGGATGCCGCGAAAACCCAGGCCCAGATCCACCAGGGAGGCGGAAAACCCGCCCTGGGGGGCCCGGACCCTCCCCGCCATGAGATGGACGCTCCAGGAGGGCGAGAAATCCCAGTTCCACCCGGCCAGGGCCTGGACCAGGGCACCCCCGCAAGAGTCCACGCCGCCTCCCCCGCCCGCCCCAGCGGCCAGTTCCACCCTCAGGCGATGGCCCTGGAAGCTGGCCGTCTGCGCGCCCAGGCCCAGGAGCCCCGTGGCCCAGGCCCCAGCATGGCCCCCCGTGGCCCAGCCGCTCTGGCCTGTGGCATAGACGTGGTCCGAGAGAAGGCATTCGGCCTTGAAGACGAACTGCTCCAGGGGCTCCGGGGAGCCGGCCTTCCGCGCCACCGAGTCGTAGCGCTGGAACCCGGAACTCAGGCGCCACTTCAGGGCCGAGGGTTCCGGGGGCAGGGTCCCCGGGGTCGATGGATTGCCTGGGGCGGCGGAATCGAAGGTGAGGCCCACCCCCAGGGAAAGGGTCGTGACGCGAAGGGAGGTCGAGGGGGCCGCCAGGCGTCCGGCCTCGGCGCTGAGGTGGAGGGCTGGGGTCACCTGGAACTGGAGGCCGCCGCTGGCCTTGACGAGGAAGCCCCCGCCGGTCCGGACCCCCCCGCCGCCTCCGCTGCCCGCGCTCAGGGCACCTCGCAGGGAGAAGCGCCCCAGGGCGACCCGGGCGCCCAGGAGCCCCACGATATTTCCCCTTGCATTCGTGATTCCTGCAATGAGATTGCGCGATCCATTGGGATTTTCTCCTACGTATCGAGCCACCACCAAGCCTTCGCCTTCAAGACGAGCAAGG
>JAYSNJ010000087.1:0-5750 GCA_043723905.1 Holophagaceae bacterium | reverse complement strand
GAGCGTTTCGCCTTCGAGGCGGGTCTGCCGGCGAAACTGATGGGGCTGGGTCATGCCTTCGAGATGAATCCCACCCTCAAGAACGGCTTCCTGTTCGAGATCTCCCTGGCCATCTGGGCCTGGGCGAGTTCCAGCAGGAAACCGTTCTTGAGGGTGGGGTCGATCTCGAAGGCGTGGCCCAGGCCCATGAGCCTGGCGGGCAGGCCCGCGGCGTATGCGAAGCTCTCGTTGAGGAACTGGCTGGCCAGAACCGTATAGGCCTTCTCGACGGCATCGGACGTGGTCAGGTAGTTGTCTTCGCCGGTGTTGATGATGACGCCCGCGAAGGCGTTGATCATGCGGCTGAACTTCTGGTCCACGAAGGTGCGGTACATGTTGATGTCGCGAAACAGGATGCCGTACATGGAATCGTTGAGCATCATGTCCAGGCGCTCCAGGGCGCCCATGGCCGCGATCTCGGGCATGCACAGGCCGGAGGCGTAGTTGGTGAGGCGGATGTAGCGCCCGTGCTTGTCCACCGCCTCGTCCAGGGCTTCGCGCATGATGCGGAAGTTCTCCTGGGTGGCGTACGTTCCTCCAAAACCTTCCGTCGTGGCGCCCTGGGGCACGTAGTCCAGGAGGCTCTGGGCCGTGGTGCGGATCACCGCCACCACGTCCGCGCCCTGCTCGGCGGCGGCCTGGGCCTGCTTGACGTCCTCGAAGATGTTGCCCGTGGCCACGATGAGATAGAGCATGGGGGAATGGTTGCGACCCTCGTACTGCTGGAGCTTGGCTTCCCGATGGGCGCGGTTCTGCTTCACCCGCGCCGCGAAGACCCCTACCAGCTCCTGGGCCTTCGTCTCCAGGGTGGCCCGATCTCCGAGAGGCAGATCCGCGATGCGCAATCCGTCGGCGATCTTCCGGTTGAGGCCGTCCACCGTCTCGCCGGTCCTCACCAAGGCGTTCACGTAGGTGAGGAGGGCTCCGTTTTCAAGGCGCCCCTTCAGCTGGTCCACCACCAGGTTGGGCACCGGGACGCCGTCGGCATCCGCCAGATCCGCCCCCGCGAGACGGAGGGTGGCGCGCTCCACGGTGACGGTCGTGTGCGCGTCCACGAATGCTCCCACCGGTTCCACAATGCGGGTGGCGAGTTCCCGGGCCCTTGCGATCCGCTCTTCCGATAGCGCCAGTTTGGTTTCCATGTTCACTCCTGTATGGCTCAATGTCCGTCCTTGAAGAATTCCGCCGCCCGCCTGGCGATGGTCGGATCCAGCCCCAGCAGGCCCGCCACCGCAATGGCATCCGAGGCGCCGGGTCCCCCTTCGTCGGGGACGAGACTATATTCCATGCGCTGGTCGATGAGGCGGATGCGCGCCTCCAGCGCCTCACCCGAGGCCTCGGTCGGGGCCAAGTCCAGGTCCAGCCCCTCCCGGTTGAGCCCCTTCATCCGCCGGTAGTCGGCGCAGGGAAGGCGGCGAACCCCGCGGAAATGAGTGCTGAAGAGGGCCACCACGCCCTCCCTAGTGGCCACGGACTCCAGGACAGCCGAGAGGATCGCCTCCGCCTCCAGCGAATTGGTGGTGCGGGCGAATTCGTCGAAGAGCACCAGGGTGGGCGTCTCGAAATCCCGGGAGGCCTCCACGAACTGGCGGATCTCGAATCCGAACCCCGAGAGTCCCTGGGCGGCCCGGGTGACGTGGCCCTCGCCGAGGTAGTGGAAGTGGTGAAAGATGCGGGTGGTGAAGGCGCCTGCCGGAACGAAGAGGCCCATCTGGACGCAGAGCTGCAGGAAGGCGAGGGTCTTCAGGACCACCGTCTTGCCGCCCATGTTGGAACCGAAGATCACCGTGGCACGCCCCCGAAAGGTGGCGTCCAGGGCCACATAGCGGGTACCCAGCGCCCGGCAGGCCTCCTCGCAGGGGAGGAAGCGCCCCCCGGAGATCGCGATGGCCTCCGCTCCCAGTGTGGGACGCACGAGGCGATACTCCCGCGCCATCTCCGCCCTGGCGAAGGCCAGGTCGAAGCGGGTGACGGCTTCCCGGTAGCGCGCGAAGTTCGCCAGCTCGCCGCGAAGGGCATGGGAGAGCGTCGAAAGCACGTCGTCCTCGGCGGACCGCTCCCGGCCAAGGAGGGCCGAGCGCCGCTCCAGGAGCACAAATTCCTCCGCGGAACACCGGACCCGGATGGCGTACTGGGTCTCGTCGAAGGGCTCCACCAGGAGCAGATCGCTCGCCTCTTCTGGAGGCCCCAGGGAGTCCCTGGACACCAGCAGGAAGGCCCGGGTGCCGAAGTCGTACCCCCACCGCGCCAGGATCGCGGCGCCCCGCCGGGCCTGCCGCACCTTGATGGCGGCGTCGGTCTCGCGGATCTCGAGGCGGATGCCCGCGAGCGCCGCGGAATAGGCATCGGCGACGTAGAAGGACTCGGCGCTCTGGCGGCCCTGGTCCAGCAGCTGCTCCAGGGCCTCCGAGGCGTAATCGAGCCCGAAGCTCCGGCGGGTCTCTGCGTCCATGAGCTCCACCAGGCACTTGTAGTTGTGGAGGAACTTCTTGAACTGAAAGATCTCCACTTCATCGTAGAGCGGCCTGGAATCCTCGCAGTAGCGGGGAAGCCGCCGGAGGTGGTGCTGGATCCGGCTCCGGCGGACCGCGTCGCGATCCAGCGTTTCCAGCAGCGCGAGCGCGGCATCGGTGGCGTCCCAGAGAGCGGTGAGCGCCGCTGGATCAGAGATTACGGTCATCGCCTCCTTGGCCGCCCGCCCGAAGGGCGTTTCGGGCAGGAATCGGTCCCAGAACATCTCGAACTGGGCGTAGGCGATGAAATCGCGCATCAGCTTGCGGCCTCATAGGGGTTGAAAAGGACGTGGTCGGCCGCGGATTCACCGATGACCTGGAGGAATTCGGGGCGGGTCACGTTCCGCAGGGTGACGGCGCAGCAGAGGAGGCGGAAGGCTCGCCGCACGCTGATCTCCACCCGCTGAAGCGCGCGGGAAAGCTCTGCGGGCTCCAGGAAGACCTTGGTGAAGTCCTCCACGGAGAGCCTCTGGATGCCCGGGGATAGTTCATTGAGGTGCGCAGAGGTCAGGGGGCCTTCGATCCGCAGGATATCGTTCGAGGGGGTCGGATCCACGCGCAGCGCCGCAAGGAAGTTGAGGCTCCGGATGCGGGCCGCGGCCCTCGGGAGATTCCCCGGATCGATCCGGGCCGTGAAGGCAAAGCCCAGATCCCCCAGGGCGGCGACCTGCGTCACGCGGTTCACAGCGCCGTCCACGAGGACCGAGCACGCCCAACCTTCCCGCCGCACCTGCGCAATGACCTCGGCGAGGACGCTCAGGTGCTCGCTGCCTACCAAGGTCACGGAGCCTCCGCGCAGAGCCCGTCCCAGGAAGAGGCGGCCCAGTGTGCTCCGCCCCGGGATCGCCTCGAGGATCTCGAAGCTGGCGGTGGAGGCCCGGGCGAAGACGTCGGTGGTCATCACCAGGTCCCCCGGCTCCACCCGGATTTCGGGAGGCGGCGCGCCCCCAGCCCTCGCCTTCAGGGCCCCGTCCACGCCGATGCTGAAGACGGCCACGGGCCCGGCTTCGCGCACCAGCGGCAGGGCGTAGTTCAGGAAGGTCGTCTTGCCTGACCCCTTCTCGAAACCGGTGATCGCCGTCACCGCCCCCGCTGCGCCCTCGATTCCCGCCATCGATCCTCCCTAGCGGTGGAGCTTCCGCTTCTTGCGGGAGAGATCCGCCGGCTCGAGGCAGAGCTTCTCGCCCGAGAGGAGCGTCGCGACACCATCCCTGGCCTTGTAGACCTTGCTGCTGGGTTCGATCCTGGCCTTCGGCGCGGCCGTCGTGTGCACCGGTTCGGTGTAGGTCGTGATGACGCCCTCGTAGTTGCGGAGCACGACCTTGTTCTCGCCCCGGGTGATGACGTAGTTGGGCATGACGGGGATCTTCCCGCCGCCGCCGGGGGCGTCCACCACGAAGGTGGGCACGGCGAGCCCCGTCGTGTGCCCGCGCAGGCCCTCGATGATCTCGATGCCCTTGTCCACGGTGGTCCGAAAGTGGGAGATGCCCATGGAGAGATCGCACTGGTAGATGTAGTAGGGCTTCACGCGGATGGTGAGGAGCTTGTGGAGCAGCTGTTTCATCACCTCGGTGTCGTCGTTGATGCCCCGCAGCAGGACGCTCTGGTTGCCCAGCTGGATGCCGGCGTCGGCGAGCCTGGCGCAGGCCTCCCGGGCCTCGGCCGTGATCTCCTTGGAGTGGTTGAAGTGCGTGTTCACGTAGATGGGATGGTACTTCTTGAGCATGTTCACCAGCGAGTCCGTGATGCGCTGGGGCATCACCACCGGCGTGCGGGTGCCGATGCGGATGATCTCCACGTGGTCGATGGCCCGCAGGCGGCTGATCACGGACTCCAGCTGCTCGTCGCCCAGCACCAGGGGATCGCCTCCGGAGATGAGCACATCGCGGACGGTCTTGGTCTTCCGGATGTACTCGATGGCCTTGCTGATGTTGTCCTCGGGCATGTCCAGATCCGTATCGCCCACGAAGCGGCGCCGCGTGCAATGACGGCAGTTCATGGAGCAGATGTTCGTGACCAGGAGCAGCACACGGTCGGGATACCGGTGCGTGAGCCCCGGCACCGGGCTGTCCACGTCCTCGTGGAGCGGATCGGAAAGGTCCGAAGGGTCATCGTGCAGCTCGGCCAGGCGCGGCACGGACTGCATGCGGACCGGACAGTCCGGGTCCTTGCGGTCCATCAGGGCTGCGTAGTACGGCGTGATCTCCATGGTGAACTTCTGGAGGCACGCCCTCAGATGCTCGCGCTCCTGGTCCGTGAGGGCGATGACCTTCTCGAGGGTCTCGATGTCGCGGATGCCGTTCTTGAGCTGCCAGTGCCAGTCGTTCCAGTCCTCCTTCGTGACGTCCTTGAAGAGGTCGATGGAACGCCAGTCTACTGGGGTGTATTTCATGGGAATCTCACAAGGAAAATGGTAATCACTTAGACCACATGGCAATTCCAGCACCAGAAGGTGGGAAGGTTCCAGTCGGGCACTCCCGGAGGCGTCACGCCCCAGTTCGCCCCACGTCGCACCCCCTTGGGGGGCAGGTCGAGCCTGGTTTGTGCTGCCCTACGCCGCCGACCAAGTCGGTGGCTGCCGGGAGCTGCACCCTAGGCCTTCCGGAGCTTGAGCATCTGCCGGACATCGTCGGGCCGGGCCAGTTCTCGGCCGCAGTCCTTGGCGATGCGGGCCGCCCGCTCCACCAGCTCGGCGTTGGACTTCGCCAGCCGCCCCTTGCCGTAGTAGATGTTGTCCTCGAAGCCCACGCGGAGGTTGCCCCCCAGGGCGATGGTGGCATAGATGCTGTCGACGTTGGCTTTGCCGCCGATGCCGAAGGCCGTGAAGAAGGCCCCCTTGGGGAGCTTGCGGACCATGAACTCCAGCACATCCGCCTCGTACTTGGCGGCGCCGGGCACGTTGAGCACCAGCCCGTAGTGGTAGGGTTCCTCCAGCAGCCCCTCCTTGATGAGGATGTGGCTGGCGTAGACATGGCCCAGATCGAAGCATTCCAGGGTGGGACGCACCCCGTTCTCGAGCATGGCCTTGGCGAACTGACGCATGATGGGCAGCGTGTTGACGATGTACTCGTCGCCGAAATTCACGGTGCCGCAGTCCAGGCTGGCCATCTCGGGCTGGAGGGTGACAGGCTGGAGGCGCTCTTCGGGCGTCATCCAGGCGGCGCCGCCGGTGGTCGTCTCGATGACGATGTCGCACTT
>JAYSNJ010000086.1:0-8207 GCA_043723905.1 Holophagaceae bacterium | reverse complement strand
CCGTATTGCACTTCGCCAACGGCAAGGCGGAGCTTTCCCAGGACGGAATCCTGGCGGTGAGGAAGGTGGCCGAGACTCTCAAGGGGTTCCAGGGGGCCTATCTGCTGTTCGTCAGCGGACACACCTCTTCCGTGGGCAGTGCCGCCCTCAACAAGGCCCTCAGCAAGCGTCGGGCCGATGCCGTGGCCAAGGTGCTCATTGATACTGGCATTCCCGCCGCGTCTGTCCAGACCGTGGGGGTAGGGCCCAGCGACCCCATCGCCGACAACAAGACCAAGGCGGGTCAGGCCAAGAACCGCCGGGTGGAGATCGACGTGAAGGTCCAGGGGCGGGATATCGAAGTCCGGAAGATCGAGACCCCTGTGAAGTAGGGCATCGTTCCAGCACCCAGGCCGCCACCCGCTGTACGTTCCGCACGAGCCAACTCGACGCGTCGTTCCCTCTCCTGCCTGGACCATCGGGCCGCCCGTTCCCGTCTCGGGGCGGGCGGCCCTGGATTTGAAGCCTCGGGGCGGCGCCTGGGATCCAGGGCCCCATCCGAGGCTTGACATCGCCACCGGCCGATGGGAATCTGAAGTATCGAGAAAAAAATCTCGATACAAACTTCTCGATAACGGATGCCCAGCGAAGCGGCATCGAGAGCCGAGGCGATATGACGAACGAGGCCAAGACCCTGCTAAGGGTCTGCCTGGGGAGCTCCTGCTTTTCCCGGGGCAACAACGATCAGCTGAAGATGATCCAGCAGTTTCTTCAGGAACGTCACCTCGAGGACCGGGTGCTCCTGAAGGGCAGTCGCTGCGAAGGGCATTGCCTGAACGGGCCGAATCTTCGCATCGGCGACGCCCTCATCCAGGAGGTCCGGGCCGATCAAGTCGTCGCGATCCTCGAAACGCACCTCTGTGGCGGGTCTCATGGCTCTCCAGTGCCCACGGGCCCTTTGAAACCCAACCCGTAGGAGGGATGGCGATGCACGGTGCGGTCTATTCGGAACAGGCGCAATGCCACGACTGCTACAAATGTGTGCGGGGCTGCCCGGTCAAGGCGATACGAGTGACCGTGGGCCACGCCACCGTCATGCCCGAACGCTGCATCGCCTGTGGTGCCTGCGTGGTGGCGTGCCCCTCCGGGGCCAAGATCGTCCGGAATGACACGGCGCTGGTGGTCCGGTTGCTGGAGACCCGCGCACGGGTGGTGGTCTCCCTGGCGCCATCCTTCGTCAGTGAATTCAGGGGCCTGGAACCCGCCCGGCTCATCGCCGCCATCCGCAGCCTTGGCTTCCACGGCGTGAGTGAGACGGCCCTGGGCGCCCAGGAGGTCTCGGCCTGGATTGCCCAGGAACTCGAAGGCGTGAGGGGGCAGTTGATGCTCTCCACGGCCTGCCCGGTGGCGGTGGATCTGGTCCAGAAGTTCCAGCCAGAACTGGTGTCGCGGCTCTCGCCCGTCCGTTCACCCCTGCTGGCCCATGCCGAACTCCTGCGGGCGCACCTGGGCCAGGACATCGCCGTGGTCTTCGTGGGCCCCTGCATTGCGAAGAAGCTGGAAGCCGAGTCCCACCCGACCCTGCTGGATGCCGTTCTCACCTTCGAGGACCTGCGGAAATGGCTGGCCCAGGAAAGCCTCGACCCGGCCGCGCTCACGCCCGGGCCGGAAGATCGGTTCCTCCTGGGGCCCGCCGCCGAAGGCGCCCTCTATCCGGTGGAAGGGGGCATGGCCGAGGCCACCCGTCTCAACATGCGGAGCTCGCACACCCGCTTCATGACCCTGAGCGGCCTGGGGCAGATCCAGGGAGCCCTGCTGAACCTGCCCGAGCCCGCAGACAAGAACATCTTCCTGGAACTGCTGGCCTGCGAGGGGGGGTGCGTCTGCGGTCCGAAGGTCTCCCGCCAGGAGGCGGTGGCCTCCCGCATGACCGTCCTCGACTGCGCTCAGGAGGAACTGGGCGCCTACCCCCGGCGGCCCGCAGTGCCGGTGCTGGGCCGATACCTTCCCAACCCTCGGCACGAGACGCCCTTCGACGAGACCTCCATCACTCAGTCCCTGGAGCGCATCGGCAAACGGGGGGAAGCGGATGAACTGAACTGCGGGGCCTGCGGCTACGACACCTGCCGGGATCTGGCCCGGGCGATCCTCGATGGTCGCGCCGAGGGGCGCATGTGCGTCTCGAACATGAGGAACCTGGCTCAGAAGAAGGCCAACGCCCTGCTCAGGACGCTGCCCTTCGGAGTTGTCATCGTCGGTGAGAGACTGGAAATCATTGAATGCAACGAGGAGTTCGTCCGCCTCATGGGCGAGGACGCCTGGCTCGTCCACGAGACCCAGCCGGATCTGGCCGGCACCCATCTCGAGAAGTTCCTGCCCTTCACCGAGCATTTCCGGAAGGTGCTGGAGAGCGGTGCGGAGATCATCCGGGAGAGCCTGCCCTGCCGGGAGCGCACCCTGAGCGTCACGATCTTCACCGTGGAAGCCCATCGGGTGATCGGCGCCCTGCTCCTGGATGTGACGGAAACGGAACGGCGGCAGCAGCAGGTCATCGAGAAGGCCCAGCAGGTGATCCAGAACATGCTGGGCAATGTCCAGGACATCGCCTTCAGCCTGGGGCGCAATGCCGCCAAGTCCGAAGGCATCCTCAACTCGATCATCGAGGAATTCGCGGTCCGGGAGCGCCAGGGGGCCCCCGATGCCTGAGAGCCTCTTCATCGAAGTGGATCACTGCCAGCTGGCCTGCCAGGGCGAGAACCTTGCGGGCGATGTCTTCCTCTCCCAGAAGCTGGACGAGGGGCGGCGCATGGTGTCGGTCCTGGCGGATGGTTTGGGCCACGGCGTGGAGGCCGCGGTGCCTGCCTCGCTCACGGCCGCCATGGCCCTCGAATACGTGGCCTGGAATATCGACACGGCAAGGGCGGCGACCATCCTCATGGATTCCCTGCCCGTAGAGCCCAGGCGCCACATCAGCCACTCCACCTTCACCATCGTGGACGCCCACAGGGATGGGCGCACCCGGGTCTTCGAACACGGCAACCCACCCTTCCTCCTGCTTCGGGATGGCGAGGTCGTGCCTACCGAAAGAACCGTGCTCGGCCGACCCCGCTGGGGGAACCGCCTCCTGCAGGTCTCGGAGTTCGAGACGCGCATCGGGGATCGCATCCTGCTCTATTCCGATGGCGTCACCCAGGCGGGGATGGGTTCGGATGCATTGCCCCTGGGCTGGGGGGAGCCCCGAGCCCAGGAATTCATCCTCCAGCGGCTCCACGCCTACCCGGGCCTCTCCGCCCGCCGCCTCGCCGAGGTAGTTGTGGACCGGGCGGTGGGCCTGGATGGTGGCCTGCCGGGTGACGATATCACCTGCGGGATCCTCTGCTTCCGCCATCCCCGCCAGATGTATGTCATCACGGGGCCGCCCTACGAGGAGGCCAGGGATCCCGAATACGCCCGCCTCGTGGTGGAACCAGGCGTGAAGAAGATCGTCTGCGGGGGCACCACGTCCAACATCGTCGCCCGGGAACTGCGGCGGGAAATCGAGATGGACCTGAGCGAGTACGACCGGGAGGTCCCGATGCCCTCCCAGATGGAGGGCGTGGAACTGGTCACCGAGGGCTGCCTGACTCTGGGCAAGCTCGGAGACTACCTCGAATTCGGGCCTCCCCACCCGCGGCGCAACGCGGCCACGCGCCTCATGGATCTCCTCCTGGAGAGCGATGTCATTTCCTTCCACGTGGGCACTCGCGTCAACCAGGCCCACCAGGATCCGAGCCTTCCCATCGAGCTCGATATCCGGCGCAACGTGATCAAGCGCCTCGCCGGACTGCTGGAGGGGAAGTACCTGAAGAAGATCAGCATCACCTACTACTGACCGGAAGGAGGGCCCCATGGACCCGATCATCGTGACCATCTGCGCGGGCACCACCTGCATGGTGATGGGGGGTTCCCATCTGCTGCTGCTCGAAGAGCACCTCCCCCCCCATCTCCGGGGCCGGGTCCAGGTGAAGGGCGCGCGCTGCCTGGGGCTCTGCGACGGGGAACGCCCCGCCGAGGCTCCCTACGTGAAGATCGAGGGCGAACTCCTGGCGGAGGCCACCTTGCCGCGGATCCTGGCGCACCTGGAGACCCTGGTCGCCTCCCGGGAAGGGTGAGCGATGCAGCATGACAATAACGCCACCCGCATCCGTCGCGAGCTGATGGTGAGCCTCGCCCGGCACTTCTTCGAAGGCACACTGCTGGAGTCCATCGACCGCCTGCCGGTGGCGATGCGACCGCGGCACTACCGGGGGCAGCGGCTGCGGTGCTGCATCCATACTGAGCGCGCCCTGCTGCGCTACCGCCTCATGGCCCTGATGGGTTTCAACCTCGGCGATGAGGTCGACGAGCTGAAGCCCCTGTCCCAGTTCGCCCGGGAAGCCCTGGCCCGGAAGGGGCGGGACCGCCGTGTGCTCACCGTCATCGACGATGCCTGCAGCGCCTGTGTCAAGAGCCGCTACTTCGTCACCAACGCCTGCAAGGGGTGCATGGCCCAGGCCTGCGTGCTGAACTGTCCGAAGAAGGCGATCACGCTCGAAGGGGGCCATTCCAGGATCGATCCGGAAGCCTGCGTGAATTGCGGCCGCTGCGAGGTTCTGTGTCCCTTCCACGCCATCGTGCGCGTGCCGGTGCCCTGCGAGGAGGCCTGCCCCGTGGGGGCCATCTCCCGGGGAGAGTCGGGCAAGCAGATCCTCGATCCCGAGGGCTGCATCCACTGCGGCAAGTGCATGCAGGCCTGCCCCTTCGGTGCCGTGGTCGAACAGTCCGAATTCCTGGAGGTCCTGGGGGCCCTGGCCAGCGAGACCCCTGTGGTGGCGCTCTTCGCGCCGGCCCTCCTGGGCCAGTTCGAGGCCTCGCCGGAACAACTGACGGGTGCTCTGAAGGCCCTCGGTTTCGACCGTGTGGTGGAGGTGGCCGCGGGTGCCGATCTGGCGGTGGAGGCCGAAGCCGGGGAACTGATCGCGCGCCTGGGGGCGGGGGAGGACTTCATGACGACCTCCTGCTGTCCGGCCTACACGGAGCTGGTCCGCAAGCAACTGCCGAACCTGGCGCCGCGGATCTCGCACACGCCGACGCCCCTGCATCTCGCGGCGGAGCTGGCCGCCGCGCTTTACCCCGGGCATTTGCGGATGTTCATCGGTCCCTGCGTGGCCAAGCGCCGGGAGGCCCTTGAAGACCCCCTGGTGGATTTCGTAATCACCTTCGAGGAACTGGGGTCGGCCTTCGTGGCCAGGGGCATCGAGGTCGCCAAATGCGAGGGCGTCCTGCCGGACCTGGGGGCCTCCTCCCATGGCAGGGGCTTCGCCTTGGAGGGCGGCGTGCGGGATGCCGTGGCTCGCCGGATCGGGGCCAGGATCGCCCTCCGGCCCGAACGGCTGTCGGGCCTGGGGAAAGAGACCCTGCGCCAGCTCAAGGTCTACGCGGCAGGGAAGGGCGCCGGGAACTTTCTCGAGTGTATGTCCTGCGAGGGGGGCTGTGTGGCGGGGCCCTGCGTGGTCGTCCACCCCCGCATCGCCCGCCGGAAGCTGGAGGCGATCCTGAAGGAGGAGCCGGTGGCTGTGGGGTAAGGCAAAACGAGGCAGGTAAGTTCAGCGGGCCTCGCAGGCCTGGAGCGTGTTCATCATCAGCCCGGCGATGGTGAGGGGCCCCACGCCTCCGGGCACGGGGGTCACGGCGCTCGCCACTTCCATGGCCTCTCCGAAGCGCACATCGCCGCATAGCACGCTGCCCTTGTTCTTGAGAGTCTCCATCTTTTTCGGTTCTTTTCCGAAGATTCGGCCCGCCAGGGCAGGGTCCTCGACCCGGTTGATGCCCACGTCCACCACCACGGCGCCGGGTTTGATCCAGGAGCCCTCGACCATGCCCGGTCGTCCCACCGCCGCCACCAGGAGATCCGCCTCCCGGCAGACGGCGGGCAGATCCACCGTGCGGCTGTGGGCGATGGTGACGGTGGCGTGCGCCTCCAGCAGCATGAGCGCCATGGGCTTGCCCACGATCTCGCTGCGGCCCAGCACCACGGCCCGGGCGCCCTTCATGGGCACACCGTAGGCCTGGAGCATGTTCATCACGGCGCTGGGGGTGCAGGGGCGCAGGCCGGGCAGGCCCTCCAGCAGCAGCCCCTGGTTCATGGGGTGGAAGCCGTCCACGTCCTTGGCGGGCGCGATGCGGTGCAGGGCCTGTTTGGCGTCCAGACCCTTGGGCAGGGGCAGCTGGACCAGGATGCCATCCACAGTGGGGTCGGCGTTCAGGCGGTCGATGAGGGCGTCCACCTCGCCCTGGGTGCTCCCGGCGGCGAGACGATATTCCAGGGAGTGGACGCCCGTTTCAAGGCAGGCCTTCACCTTGCCGCGCACGTAGACCTGGCTGGCGGGGTCCTCGCCCACCAGCACGACGGCCAGGCAGGGGGGGCGCTGCCCGGCCCGACTCCGCGCCCCCACGGCCCGCTTCACCTCCGCGAGCATGCGGTCGGCGTGGGCCTTGCCATCCAGGATCTGGGCCATGGGAACCTCCGGGCGGAAGGTTCCAGGGTGACGCAAAGGGGGGACGAGGCGAAGGGGGAAGGAGGTGCTGGAATCTTCATTGTTTATCAAGGGAATTCCCGGTAGACTCATCGGTTGAATCTGGCCTTGCCCGCCGGGTTCGGGGAAACCGCCGGAAAGCGGGCGCCTCGAATGCGAATGGGCTTTGTCGGGTGGGTTCGCCCGCCTCTTCCGGATTTCAGGGAACACACTATGGATCTCCAGAAAGTTCATGCGCCCCTCGAACGCCAGCTCGGCCTCCTCGGCTACGAGCTGGTCGCGCTGGAATCCGTCAAGGAGGGCCGGGATTCGATCCTGCGCCTCTACATCGACCACCTCGATGCCCAGCGCCCCGTCACCCTCGACGACTGCGTGGCGGCCAATGACGGTCTGGTGACCTGGATGGACGTGGAATTCCCCTCCCTCCGGGAAGAAGTCGGCCTGGAGATCTCCAGTCCCGGCGTGGAACGGCCGCTCACGAAGCCCGAGCACTACCGGCGCTTTGCGGGGCGCCTCTGCCGGGTCCAGACTGCCCAGCCCCTCAACGGCCAGAAGCGCTTCAAGGGCTGGATCGGCGACGTTGGCGCCGAATCGGTAACACTCGAAGAAGATGGGGTCCTGAAGGCCATCCCCTTCGAGGCCATCCAGAAGGCGCGTCTCGCGCCCTTTGATGAAGCGAAGACCCCTAAACCCCGGATCGTGGCCCTGGCCGCGCCCGATGCATCAGCCGGCGTAGAGAAAAGCCTCGGCGAGGAGATCTAGACATGGCAGTTGTAGCTACCACATTCTTCGACAGCGTGAAGATGATCGCCGCCGAAAAGAACATCCCGGAAGAGGATGTCTTCAAGGCCGTGGAGGAATCCCTCGTCAAGGCCGCGGAGAAGTATTTCCAGAGCCTGGATTTCTACGGCAACTTCCAGGCCCAGATGGATCGCGAGACTGGCGAGTTCCACGTCTACGCGCTCAAGCAGGTGGTGAAGGAAGTCGAGGAGGAGGACCTGGAGATCAGTCTCGAGGAGGCCCAGGGGCTCAATCCGGACGCCGCCGAGGGCGACACCCTCTGGCTGCCCCAGGACACCAGCCAGCTGGGCCGCATCGCCGCCCAGGCCGCCAAGCAGGTGCTCGTGCAGAAGGTGCGCGAGGCCGAACGGGAGCGGGTCTTCATCGATTTCGCCGACCGCATGGGCGAAGTGGTGGTGGGCGAGGTCAAGCGCTTCGAGAAGAGCGCCATCATCCTGGAAGTGGATCGCGTCGAGGCCATGCTGAAGCGCAGCGAGGCTCTGCGGGGGGATCGCTTCGACAAGGGCCAGCGCATCAAGGTGGTCATCGTCAGCGTCGACAAGAGCGCCAAGGACCCCCAGGTGCAGGTCAGCCGCACCGATCCCAGGCTGCTCGTGAAGCTCTTCGACCAGGAAGTGCCCGAGATCCACGATGGCACCGTGGTCATCCGCTCCTGCGTCCGGGAGGCGGGCGACCGCGCCAAGGTGGCGGTCCAGAGCGTGGACCCCGATGTGGATCCCGTGGGCGCCTGCGTGGGTCTGAAGGGCAGCCGCGTGCAGGCCATCATCCGCGAACTCAAGAACGAAAAGATCGACATCGTCCGTTACTCGGATGACTCCGCCCAGTTCATCGCCAATGCCCTGAACCCCGCCAAGGCCCTCCGGGTCAATCTGG
>JAYSNJ010000085.1:0-14957 GCA_043723905.1 Holophagaceae bacterium | reverse complement strand
CTTGCGCACGTGCAGGTGCAGCACGGAGGCGCCCGCCTCGAAGGCTTCGAAGCCGCCCTGGGCGATCTCCTCGGGGGTGACAGGCAGCGCCGGCTGCATCGCCTTCGTGGTTTCGGCACCCGTGATCGCACAGGTGATGATGAGCTTGTTGTCCATGGCCAGGCTCCGAGATGGGGATCCGTTTAGGTGACTGGGTATTTTTCGTTCACCAGCTCCAGCGCCTCGGCGATGACCCGGATGGCCTTGTCGAGATCGGCCTGGGTGTGGCGGGCACTGATGTACCAGTGGTGGTAGGGCTGGATGAAGAGACCGCGGCGGATGGTCTCCGTGTAGAACATCTCGCGGCGTTCCTTGTGGAAGCTGTCCACCTTCTCGAAGGACAGGAAGGGCATGGGCGGGATGCCGCTCACGCTCACGGGCACCTGGGAGGCAGCCACGACGCGGTTCAGTTCTTTGAGGAACCAGGTGCCCTTGTCCCAGACCTGCTCGATGATCTTGTCGCGCTGCAGGATCTCGATGCACTTCAGGGCGGCAGCCATCTCCAGGCTGTTGGGGAAGAAGGTGGAGGAGATGAAGACCTTCTTCTCGCACACGTTCATGAACTCGGCCTTGCCCACCACGGCGCTGATGGGATAACCGTTGGCCATGGCCTTGCCGAAGGTGGAGAGATCCGGCGTCACGCCGTAGCGCTCCTGGGCACCCCCCAGGGAAGCGCGGAAGCCCGTGCGGATCTCATCGAAGATCAGCACGACCTTGTACTTGTCGGCGAGGGCGCGCACGCCCTGCAGGTAGCCCTCGGGAGGCGCCATGACGGGCTTGGCCAGGGGATGGCCCACGGGCGTGACGATGATGCAGGCCACGTCGCCATCGTGCTCCTTCAGCTTGGCTTCCAGGGCGTTCAGATCGCCGTACTCGAATTCGAGGGTGAGGTCCTGCACGCACTGAGGAACGCCAGCGTGCACCTCCACCGCCCAGTCGTGCCAGCCGTGATAGCCGCAGCGGAGGATCTTGCTGCGTTCCGTGTACCCCCGGGCGATGCGCGTGGCCACGGTGGTGGCGTCGCTGCCGGTCTTCACGAGGATGACGCTTTCGGCGCTGGGGATGATGTCAATGAGTTTCTGTTCGAGCTCGTTCTGGATGGGCTGCACGAGGGAGAAGCAGAAGCCCTTCTCCATCTGCAGCTTCACGGCCTCGTTGATCTCGGGTTCGTTGTACCCCAGGATGATGGGTCCGTACGCGCAGAGCATGTCGATGTAGTCGTTGCCGTCCACGTCCACGATGTGACCGCCGTAGCCGCGCTCCAGGAAGATCGGGTACTCGCCGGGGATGAAGTTGTACGGGCGGCGGATGCCCATCATCCCGCCGGGCGAGAGCCGCTGGCTCTCCTCGTACAGCTTCATGGACTGGGTCAGGTTGAGCTTCGGCGCGGACTGGGCCATGGTTTCCCTCTTCAAAGATGAACCGGCATTGTTCTCGCGCATCCGTCAAGCGGATGCCAAGCCGACGCCAAGACGCAAAGAGCAGCCAAAGAACGAGTTCCCCTGGGCGCCTTGCGTCTTGGCGGTAGCCTTCTTCTTAGACGTAGCGCTCTTCGAACAGCTTGCGGAGCCTGGGGTTCTCCCGGAGTTCCCACAGGGTGATCTCGGCGTGGTCCTTGGTGTAGCCGTTGCCGACGATCATGGTGACATCCTTGCCCACACCCTCGGCGCCCAGGGCGGCCTTGGTGAAGCTGGTGGCCATGCTGAAGAAGTAGACGATGCCTTCGTCCTTGCAGGGCAGGATGCTGCCCATCTCGCAGTTGGCCACGTTCACGCAGTTGATGACCACGTCGTATTCCCGGCCCAGGTTAGCCTTCTGGACGATGTTGAGGAATTCGACGGGGCTGGAGGCATCGCCCTGCACCGCCTCGTGGCAGAGACCGAGGTCCATGAGCGTCGGGATGTGCTTGGCCGAATGCACGTTGCCCACCACGCGACCCGTGGGGCCCACGCGCTTCATGGCCTCGTAGCAGCAGAGCATGCCGGACTTGCCGCCCGCGCCGATGACCAGGACACTGTGGCCGGGCCTCACGAGCTTGGCGGCCTGGGCCGGTGCACCGGCCACGTCCAGGGCCGCCAGGGCGAGGCTCTCGGTCATGTCCTCGGGGAGCTTGGCGTAGATGCCGCTCTCGAAGATGATGGCCTGGCCCTCGATCTCCACGCGGTCGATGTCGGGGTGGATCTTGAGGATCTTGTTGATCTTCAGGGGCGTGAGACTCAGGGAGACCAGGGAGGCGATCTTGTCGCCCACCTTGAGGTCGCGGCTCTCCAGGGCGGAACCGATCTTGGCCACCTTGCCGATGAACATGCCGCCCGATCCGGTCACGGGATTCTGCTGCTTGCCGCGCTCCGCGACGATGGCGAGGATCTTGGCGCCGATCTTCTCCACGTCGTGACCGGCCTCCTCCTCGATCTGGGTGAAGCTCGCGCTGTCAATGTTCAGCGCAATGACGTCCACCAGGATCTCGTTGTCGTAGACGGTCGAGAAATCGTTGTTGAGTTTCTGTGCGGGCTGCGGAAGGGCGCCTTTCGGCTCGAGCACGCGGTGGGATCCGTATTTGCAGCCCATGGGCATGGCTATCTCCTTTGAGACAGGAATCGGAGTGACCGATCAGTCGGTTTCCGGATTAAACGTAGCATGCGATCAGGAACGAAAAACACCCCCAATCTAGAGTTATTAATTAGGGTTAAACCCTTTCCTGGCGAGGATTCCCGGGGAATCCACCCCCATGACGGATGCCCCGCATCAGACAACAGCGGAACACTAGCGTTCCCTGTATGGCAAGGCTTCCCCGGCCACCGTATTCCTTTCTGGTTGAGGAATTCAGGGATGGAATAAAATTTGATTAATTCATTTCACTTTCGGGGGCCCATTTTCTAGAGCCCCACAGGCTCCAGCAGATACCGCCCCTTGGCATCCCTGCGGACCCTGCCCGCCGGGACCTCCGGATCATGATCGAAGGCGAGGAGGTCCTCGGTGTCGCAGATCTCGTCCAGCAATCGGATCCGCTGCTCCACGCAGGTGTTCACGTCCAGGTCATAGCCCATGACCCAGGTGGGCTGGAGATGATGGCGCGTGGGGATCAGATCACCGCCGTAGATCAGCTTGCGGTCAGGCCCCACCACCATCACGCCCTGGTTGCCTCGGTTGTGGCCCGGCAGGGGACGCACCCTCACACCGGGCAGCACGTCGCCTTCGCCGTCCACGGTTTCGAGCAGACCCGCGTCCAGCAGGGGCTCCCAGTTGTAAGGGAGATAGCTGGCCCGGCTGCGCAGGGGTGGATTCCGGGCGTCCTCCAGTTCCTGGCGCTGCACGATATGGCGGGCCCCGGGAAAGGTCGGCAGGATGCGGTCGCCCACCCGGCGGGTGGCGCCCCCCGCGTGGTCGAAATGCAAATGGGTGAGGAGCACGTCCGTCACATCCCCGGGCCCCACGCCCAGTGCGGCGAGGCTGTCCAGGAGGACGTTCTCCCCCTCCAGAGCGAAGCGCTCCCGGAAGGTGGCATCCTCCTTGTCACCGTTGCCCGTCTCCACCAGGACCACCCGGGGGCGGCCCTCCACCTCCCCTCGCAGCAGCAGGGAATTGCTGGCGAAGCGCACACGGTTGAACTCGTCCGCAGCCATCAGCCTGGACCAGACGACCTTGGGCACCGTGCCGAACATCGCCCCGCCATCGAGCTTGAAGAAGCCCGCCTCCACGTGCCGCACATCCCAGTTGCCGATCCTCAAGGCCGCGTCCTCACTGTCCCTTACTTGCGTTGAGCGGCGGGAGCGCTGCCGCCATTCTGCTTCTTCCAGAGCTCCAGGGTGGCCTGGATGGGTCCCGTGATGGCCCCGCCCGCGTTCTGGACCCGGGCGATCCGCAGGGCCTTGTCGAGGGCCTGGTAGGCCTGGGCCGGCTGGCCGAGCGCGCGCAGGATGCGGGCCTTCACCGAGAGATTGGTGGGGTTCTCCTGGATCCGGATGGACTTCTCCACCCAGCCGAGCGCCTGGTTCAGCTCCTTCTCCTGTTCCAGGAAGTACTCGGCGGCATCGGCAAAGATCTTCCAGTCGGTCTCGCCGGCCCGGGCCATGGCCCGCTTCATCCGCACCGTCACCATGGCGTCCACGTCCACATCCACCAGGAAGCTGACCCGCAGCTTCTCCCAGAAGAGGTCCACGTAGGCGCTGCTCCGGCTGGCGGGGTAGACCTCGTAGGTGAGCCACTCCGAATGTTCCTTGACCTGCTTGGCCTTCACATCGAAGCGGAGGAGATCCTCCTTCGGCTGGTATTCGAAGGTGCCGAACTGCCTCCAGCGCTTGTTCAGGATGAGCGTCCACTGTTCGGGGCCGGGGATGGAGAAGAGGGCATAGGTGCCCGCGGGCACCGGATGCCCGTTCACCTTCACGGCGTCCGTGAACTTGATGGTGGTGGCCTCGTTGGCTCCGGTGCGCCAAACCTGGCCGAAGGGCACCAGCTCCCCCCAGATCTTCCGGCCCCTCACCTGGGGCCGGTGGTAGTCGATGGAGACCGTGGTGGTGCCCACGGTCTGGCTCACCGTGGCCTCGGGGCTCAGCTTGGGGAAGATGATGCCGTCGGGATCCCCACCGAAAAGGGCCAGACTGGTGGCGAGAACTGCGACACAAAGGCACTTCATCCGGGCTCCAGGCAAAAGGCCATTCTACTTGGCCTTCGCGGTCCACTCCTGGCGCGTCTTCTCCAGGGCCTCCAGGTATTCCTTGGGCGCCTTGGCCGCCTCGGCCAGTGGGATGGCCCGGGCCAGGAACGGCAGGGCCTCGGGCGTCCTACCGGCCAGATCCAGCAGCCGGGCCTTCAGTTCCAGATTCCGGTGGGTCTCCTGGGCCTTCAGGCTGGCGTCGATCCACCCCATGGCCTTGTCGAGCTGGACCTTCTGCTGGAAGCAGTAGTTGGCCGCCTGGAACCAGGGCACCCAGTCGGTGGTGGGAGCCTGGGCGAGCGTCTCCTCCAGATGCTTCCAGTAGAGGCCCTTCACGTCGATCTCGATATCGAAGCCCGCCGCCAACTTCTCCCAGCGCAGCTCCACATGGAGGCGCTCCGGGGAGGCGATCTGCAGCTCGTACAGCAGGTATTCCTGGTGCGGGGCGGCCTGGGGCTTCACCTCGAAGCGCAGCACATCGTCCTCGGGCCTGTACTGGTAGGCCCCCCACTGCTTGGCCTGCCTGTTGAGGATCAGGGTCCAGCCCTCCTTGGCCGGCAGGACGAAGAAGCCGTAGCTGCCCGCCGCCAGGTCCCTGCCCTGGATCTTCACGGGATCGCTGAAGCTCAGCACGGTGGCATCGTTGGCCCCCGCCCGCCAGACCTGGCCGAAGGGCACCAGGGAGCCCCAGATGGCGCGACCCTTCACCGCCGGACGGGAGTACTCGAGCCTCACGGTGGTGAGGCCCAGGGTCTGGCTGACACTGGCAGCGGGGCTCACCTGCAGGGGCCTGAGGCGGACCGGGGCGGGAGCCTGGGCCACCAGGGCCGGGGCCATGAAAAGGGGGAGGAGCAGGGCGAAGAGGGGGGTGCGCATGGGAACTCCGGAGAGGGGTGACAGGGCTTGGATGCCTGGCGCCCCGGAATTTTTACGCGAACTTGAAGGCATGGGCCAGGAAATCCCGGACGACCCCTTCCTTCCGGACCGCGAGACCATGGTCCGGGAGCAGATCGAGGCCCGGGGCATCATGGATGAGCGGGTGTTGGAGGCCATGCGTCGTGTGGCCCGCCATAGGTTCCTCCCCCGGGCGCTCTGGAGGGAGGCCTACGAGGATCATCCGCTGCCCATCGGCCCCGGCCAGACCATCAGCCAGCCCTACATCGTGGCCTCCATGGCCGAGACCCTGGAGCTGCAGGGTGCCGAACGGGTGCTGGAGATCGGCTCGGGCTGCGGCTACGCCGCCGCCGTGATCGCCCTCCTCGCCCGGGAGGTCTACGGCCTCGAGCTGGAGGGCGACCTGGCCCTCCAGTCCCGCCAGCGAATGGAGGCACTGGGCTTCGGGAACGTCCACCTGCGCCAGGGGGACGGGAACCTGGGCTGGCCCGAGGAGGCCCCCTTCGACGCCATCTTCCTCAGCTGCGCCGCGCCCAAGATCCCAGAGGCGCTCTGGGAGCAGCTGGCGGAGGGGGGCCGCCTCCTTCTGCCCCTGGGTCCCGCGGGAGAGTGCCAGAAACTGGTCCTAGCCCGGAAACAGGAGGGGCGCCGGCGGCTCCAGACCCTCGAGGCCGTGGTCTTCGTCCCCCTCCTTCAGCCCCGACAGCCATGAGCCGCAGGTTAGTCGTCCTCGCCCTGCCCCTCCTCCTGCTGCTGGATTACCCCCAGACGGAGCGTTTGGCGGAGCGGGCCACCATGGTCCAGGTGCAGATCGAGGCGAGGGGCGTGCGGGATCCCCGGGTCCTGGAGGCCCTGCGCCGCGTGCCGCGCCACCGCTTCGTGCCGGACCCCCTGCAGGCCCAGGCCTACGGGGATTTCCCCCTGCCCATCGGGCGGGGCCAGACCATCAGCCAGCCCTACATCGTGGCCTTCATGGCCGAGGCCCTGGGCCTCCGGGCCGGGGACCGCGTGCTGGAGGTGGGCTCGGGTTCGGGCTACGCCGCTGCCGTCCTCTCCCGGCTCTGCGCCGAGGTCTATGGCATCGAGCTGGAGCGGGAACTCTACGCCCGCAGCGCGGCCCTCCTCCCCGCGCTGGGCTACGGTCACATCCGCCTGCGCTGCGGCGACGGCTTCCACGGCTGGCGGGACGCGGCTCCCTTCGACGGCATCCTCCTGAGCTGCGCCACCCCGGAGGTGCCCGGGCCCCTCTGGGACCAGCTCAAGCCCGGCGGGCGCCTGCTCTACCCCAAGGGCCCCGAAGGAGGCGTCCAGGAACTGGTCCTCGTCACCAAGACCCGCCAGGGCCCCAGGGAAGTGAGGCTCCAGCCCGTGCGCTTCGTGCCCCTGCGGCGGGAATGAGGCCCTACCGCTCCAGCACGAAGGTGACGGGCCCGTCGTTCACCAGTTCCACCTTCATGTGCTCCTGGAAGAAGCCGGACTTGACCCCTGGATGCTGGGCCTCCAGGAGTTCCAGGAAGCGCCCGAAGAGGATCCGGGCGGCCTCGGGGTTCATGGCCCGGTCGAAGGAGGGGCGGCGGCCCCGGACGAGGCTCCCCGCCAGGGTGAACTGGCTGATGGCCAGGATCTCGCCGCTGATGTCCCGGAGGCCCAGGTTCATCTTCCCGTCCCCGTCCTCGAAGATGCGCAGGCTAGCGACCTTGGCGGCGACCCAGGCGCAGGTGGCCTCCGTGTCTCCCGCCTCGAGCCCCACCAGCACCAGCAGCCCCGGGCCGATGGCGGCTTCCAGTTCGCCCGCCCTCACCCGGGCCCGCTTCACCCGCTGAATGACCGTCTTCACGAGGCCTCCTCCCCCCGCCCCGGCGGCAGCAGGAAGCGCCCGGGCCGGGCCAGGAAGGCCCGCAGCAGCGCCTTCAGGAGTGCGCGCCGGCCGCCGGGCTCCAGGTCCCTGGCCTGGATGGCGAGGCGCAGGGAGAGGGCAAAGGAGACCCCGAAATTCAGGATGCCGATGAGGCTCACGCCCAGGGCCGCCCAGGCCAGGGCGGCCCAGGGCACGGCGCCCTCGGCGATGCCGGGGCCCGCGGCGAAGGCC
Source organism: Holophagaceae bacterium (assembly GCA_043723905.1). Classification (GTDB taxonomy): domain Bacteria; phylum Acidobacteriota; class Holophagae; order Holophagales; family Holophagaceae; genus JAYREN01. The sequence continues at coordinate 7,278 of JAYSNJ010000085.1, read as the reverse complement.
GCCGAGGCCGCGCTGAGGGTGACATGGCGCACCTCCAGGGGCAGGCCCGCGAAGGCGAAAACCATGGGCATGAAGCCCATGAGCAGCCCCAGGACCAGGCAGGCGACGATACCGGGAAGATGGGCGTCCAGTTCCAGGCCCAGGGCCGCCGCGCCGCGCGCTCCCAGGAGCCTGCGGAAGCGCCGGCTCTGGGCCACCGCGTCCGGCAGGGCCCGATAGGCGCTCCAGTTGGAGGTCCAGCCCCCCGCCAGGCTGCCCACCCAGAGGATCCCGCCGGTGAGGGCCGCGAAGGGCAGAGTCCAGGAATGGAAGGGGTGAAGGCTCTCCAGCGTCTTCAGGGCCTTGTCCGCGTGCAGGAAGGGGTGCCCGGAGGCCATCCGCCAGAGCCCGTCCACCCCGAGGGCCACGGGCACCGTGAGCAGCAGATTGCCGAGGGTGGCCACCACCTGCCCCCGGGTGATGGCGGCGATGAGGTCCACTTCCCGGGCCATGCCATCCGAGCGCTCCAGCGCCACACAGAGGGCCGCCGCCGTGGCCGCAGGCTGCTTGGAGGCCAGCGAGAGATGGAGGAACTGCATGGCGATGAAGCTGCCCGCATAGTTGGCCGCGAGGGCCATGCCCCCCAGGCCGGGGGCCATGCCCAGGCCCGCGAAGGCGTACTTGAGCAGGGCCGTGAGGGCGGTCAGGGCCCCGCCTCCCCCTGCCGCGCGCGCCATGGCCCAGTATTCCTGACGGTCCCGCGCCAGGTAGTGCTCGCCCGTCTGCCCGGTGTGCTCCACCACCTTGCGGGCGAGACGGCGCAGCCCCGCCCGGAGCAGGGGCCGCAGGCGGTGGTGCCGCGCCGCGCCCTCCATCAGTTCCGCCGCCAGGAGCAGACCCGGCTTGCGATTCCGGGAGTAGTCCAGCAGAGTCTGGATGCGGTAGAGCTTGGCTTCCAGCATATCCATGCGGAACACGAGATCGGTGGAGACCCCCGATTCTTCCAGGCGTCCGTGGGCCTCCTCCAGGGCCGCGCCGCAGCGCGCCACCTGGGCCGCGAGGCGCTCCAGGGCCTCCCCTCCCTGGGGATCCTGGAGCACGCCGCGAACCGCCACGGGCAGCGCTGCAAAGGGCGAATCCAGATCCCGGCCCTCGGGCCAGATGCGCAGCAGATCCCGGCTCAGGCCCAGGGCCGAAGCCCGGTGAGCCAGCAGGAGGGCCGCCTCCCCCAGGGCCGACGGCGCCGGCTCCAGGAGGCGCCGCCAGGGCGCCCGAAGGTGGGGTGGAAGGGCCTGGATCCAGCGCGCATCCTCTTCGCAGAGATCCAGGCGATCCAGCCAGGCATAGAGATCCGCGTCGTGATCCAGGCGGGGCACCAGCTTGTCCACCAGGCGCTGGAGGGCCTCCTGGGGGAAGCTCGCATGGTCCGGCAGCCCCATCTCCGCCAGGAGCCGCACGGCGCTGGTGTGGGACCAGAAGGCGCGGATCCGGGTCTCGAGCTCGGCCCTGCGGGGGTGGGCCTCCAGGGCCTCGTTCAGGCCCGCCAGGGCAGCGCTGCGGGGACAACCGGGTTCTCCGGGTCGGGCAGGAACCGCCAGGAGCTCCCGCGCCAGACCCTCCAGCCAGGCCCCGTCCCCGGGGCATTCAGGCTGGAAGGCCCGATCGAGGAGAGCCCGAGGGTCCATGGTCAATAGCCCCGCCCGCGGTCCACGGCCCCTTCCGGGGCCCTCCCTTCGGCGTAGCGCCGGAGGTTGGCGAGGAGATCGGGGATCATGGCCCGGGGGGTCGAGGGGCCGCTGTGGTGGGGCGTGATGGTGACCCTGGGATGGCCCCACAGGGGCGAATCCCCCGCCAGGGGCTCCACGGGGAAGACATCCAGCACCGCCCGGCCCAACTGGCCCGCATCGAGGGCCGCCAGGAGTTCTGCGGTCACCACCTGCTCCCCCCGCCCCACGTTGATGAGGGTCAGTTCCGGATTGCCCTGGGCCAGAAGGTCGGCATTCACCAGCCCCCGCGTCGCCTCCGTCAGGGGGGCCGCGAGCACCAGCAGGCGGGCGCCGGGCAGCAGGGCAGGCAGATCCTCCGTGCCGTGCAGGGGAAATTCCGGGTCCGGCCGGGGCGTGCGCACGAAGCCGTGGACCTCCATGCCCAGCTCCCGCAGGGCCCGCCCGATTTGGCGGCCGATGCGGCCGAAGCCGACGACGAGGGCGGTCCGGCCGCTGAGGTCCTCGGGGATGAGCCTGGAATTCCAGGTGCCCGCCGCCTGGGAGGCCCGGCAGGCCTCCATCCGCTGGGCTTCCCAGAGCAGGTGCCCGGCGACGTAGCGGGCCATCCAGAATCCGAAGGCCCCATCGGCCCGGGTGATGACGATGGCCGGGCCGATCTCCCCGTTGCCCATCAGGTGATCCACACCCGCGCCGCTGTTCTGGATCCATTTCAGCCTGGGCATCCGGGCCAGGAACCCCGGAGGGAAGCGCCAGGTGAAGAGCGCCTCGGCCTCGGCCAGCCAGGAGCCGTCGGCCTCCAGGGCCTCCCTCGGGTGCCAGCCCCGGATCTCCAGCCGGGGCTCGGCCTCCCGAAGGGCGGGCACCCAGTCCTGATGGTGGTGATGGATCACGGCGAGACGGCGCATGGGAGGAGTCTGGAACGAAGGAAAGGCATGGCGCAAGGCCGGGAGCGGGAAAAGGTTCGGCGAAAGGCCCTTGGGGTCGAGGCTCGCGCAGGGGGCCCAGGGGTGCTAGCGTGGCATCCCGGGCCCCTGCCCCTGAGCCCCCATGCACCCCGCACCGGAAGCCCCCCTTCGCTGCCCCCTGACCGGCATCCAGCATTCCTGGACGGTCCCGGGCGGACTCGCCCCGGAAGGCCCCGCCCCCTGCGCCGTATTCCTCCTCAATGGCATCGGGCTGGGCCTGGAAGGCTTCCGGGAGGCCCTCCAGGCTCTGGACAGGGCCCCTGGCAACTACCCCTACCGGCACGGGTACCACGTGGCCCTCACGGTGCCGGGTTTCGAGGATGGGGAGGGCCGGGTGCCGGGTCCCCTCCTCGCCATGGCCGACCAGGGCCGGCGGGTGGCCGCCTTCATGGAGGGCTTCCTGGCCCGGCACCCCGCCCGGGAAGGGATCCTCTACGGGTTCTCCTACGGCAGCGACCTGGCGGTGGAGGTGCTGGCGGCCCTGGGAGACGCCCTGCCCCTCGTCCGGGTGGTCCTCGCGGAGATGAACGTCCATGCCCGTTCCTGTTTCATCACCAGCCGCATCACGGCCTCCTATCACGCCGCCCGGGGCCAGGGCCCTGCCCGGGACCGGGAGGCCCACAAGGGCTTCGTCTCCCGGGTGGTGAAAGCCAGCGCCGAGGGACGCCTCAGCGCCACGCTCATGCAGGACATGGCCCTGTACTTCCGGACCATCGCAGGGAAGGACTGGGCCCAGCTGGCCCAGAGCGCTGAAGAGGTCTCGGACAACCCCGAGGCCCGGGTGGCGCGGCTCCTGGGCCTCACGGCCGATTCGCCCAGCCTCCGCTGCGACCTCGTCTTCTCGGACCCCCAGGATCTGCGCATCTTCCAGCGCCGTCTGGAGACCTGGGGGGGCAGCCTGGGCAGGGTCCGCGTCTTCGACGCCACCGCCCACGAGCACTTCCACCACATGAGCCCGGCGGGAGTCCTGGAGAACCTGGGAGGCTGGCTGCGGGAGACCCCGGGGCCCGACCTGGATTCCCCGAGGGCCTGAGTTCAGCCCGGCGCGTAGCTCTCGGCGGCGTGGTAGCTGCTGCGCACCAGGGGCCCGGACTGGACCTTCCGGAAGCCCATTTCTTGGCCCTTGAGGCGGTACATCTCGAACTCGCTGGGTTCCACGAAGCGCACCAGGGGCAGGTGATGCTCCGTGGGGGGCAGGTACTGGCCGATCGTGGCGATATCGACTTGGGCGGCCCGCCAGTCCTTCATGAGATCGAGCACTTCGTCCGGGCTCTCCCCCAGGCCCACCATGATGCCGCTCTTGGTGCGCATCGCCGGCGCGTGGACATCACGCCAGGCGGCTGCGCGCGCGAGCAGTGTCATGCTCTGGCCGTAGTCGGCGTCGGGGCGCACCCGCCGGTAGAGGCGGGGGATGGTCTCCACGTTGTGGTTGAGCACCTCGGGCCGGGCCTCCAGCACTCGAAGCAGATCGGCCTCCCGGCCCTGGAAGTCGGGGATCAGCACCTCCACGCCGCAGCCCGGGGAAAGGGTCCGGATCCACTGGATGGTCTCGGCGAAATGACCGGCGCCGCCCTCCGGCAGATCGTCCCGGTTCACGCTGGTCACCACCGCGAACTTGAGGCCCAGCGTCGCCACGGCTTCCGCCACCCGTTGGGGCTCCCCGGGATCCACCTCGCCGGGTCGCCCCTTGCCGATATTGCAGAACCCGCAGTGCCGGGTGCAGATCTCGCCCAGGAGCATGAAGGTGGCCGTGCGGTGCACGCCCCAGCACTCGTGCTGGTTGGGACAGCGGGCCTCCTCGCAGACCGTCACGAGATTTTTAGTGCGCATGAGCCGCTCCACCTCCGAGGTGATCTCGGCGGCGGGCACCTTGATCCTGAGCCAAGGGGGACGGGGACCAGGGAGGACGGGGGGACGGGCCATGGACAAAGTCTACCAAACAAGTCGGGATTCCCAAGGCGAGGCTTCCTCCCTGGCACGGCAGGCGAACCCATCCGTCCACAGGTTTGACGCTGCCACCACCCCAGGATGCTGGCCATCCCGCAGCCCAGGCCCCGCAGGGGGTACAATCGGCCCATGCCCGAACTGCCTCTCCCCCCGCCGGACGTCCCCCCCGTGGCGGAAGTGTCGGCGCCTGCCCGGACCTTCGAGGCCCCCAAGGGCTTCGAAACGAAGTTCCGGGATCTCTCGCTGAGCCTGGCCTCCTTCGAGGGGCCCCTGGATCTGCTGCTCTACCTCATCCGCGAGCACAAGCTGGATCTGCTGGATCTGCCCATGGCCGAAGTCACCAGGCAGTACATGGATCATCTGCTCCTCATGGAGGAGATGAACCTGGAGGTGGCGGCGGAATTCATCGCCATGGCGGCCCACCTCATCCAGATCAAGTCCCGGCTGATGCTGCCCTCGCCCCCCTCGGAAGACGGCGACGAACTGGATCCCCGGGAGGAGCTGGTCCAGCGCCTGCTGGAATTTCAGGCCGTGAAGGAGGCCACCAAGGAACTCGTCTTGCGTGAGGGCGAATGGCAGTCCGTGGTCTACGCCAGGGGCCTGGATCTCCAGGAGCATGTCCGGGTGGAGGAACAGCCCATCCAGGCCACCCTCTTCGATCTGCTGGGCGCCTACCGGGAGGCCCTGAAGAAGTTCCTGCCACCGCCTCCGGTGGAGGTCCGCACACCCCCGAGAACCCTGGACCAGCGCATCGCGGAGTTGATCCAGGAACTCCACGGCGGCCTCTGGCTCCCCTTCGGAGGTCTCCTGGCCAAGGCCCAGACCCGGGAGGATCTCGTCATCACCTTCCTGGCCCTCCTGGAGCTCATGCGCACGGGCCGCGTGAGGCTCGTGCAGTCGGAAGCCTTCGGCGAAATCCGCGTGCAGGCGGCCTGATGCAATTCAGGGGGGACCGCCCGGCCGCGCCTGGCGAGGGTAAACCGGAAATTGGAACCATGAGCGACGCGGCCTCTGATCCGACGCATGCGTCGGATCCCCTGACCCCCGGACCAGACGCGGGCGAAGCCCGCATCCGGTCCCATTCTCCGAGCGCACATACGATGCGAACCGACCGGGACCGCCCGGCCGCCACCTTCATCGACGCCGCTCTGCTGGATGAACTCAGCTCGGAGGCCCGGGCCACGCTCCGCCAGCGCATCAACCGCAACTTCCACACTCATGGCGGCGACCCCTGCCACAGGCTCCTCATCGCCCTCGAACCGGGCTCGTACATCCCACCCCACTGCCACGGGGAGTCCACCAAGGACGAGACGCTGCTGGTCCTCCGGGGCCGCATCGGCGCCCTGCTCTTCGATGGCGAAGGGCATGTTCTGGAGGCCCGGATCCTCTCCCCCGGGGGATGTCTCGGCCTCACCATCCCCCATGGCACCTTCCACACGCTGGTGGCCCTGGAGGGCGGCTCGGTCTTCTTCGAGGCCAAGGCGGGCCCCTATGCGGCCCCCGCAGCAGAGGAACGCCCTTCCTGGGCCCCCCTGGAAGGAGCCGCGGAGGCGGTCGCCTATCTGGAGGGAATGCGCGCCCACTTCTGATACGAGGGTGCGATCCAGGCAGCACGTTGCGGCAGCGACGTGCGTAGAGCGAGCGCAGGGGAAACGGCTGGGATCGCCCGGACTGCATGAAATTCCAGCCATCCCTGGAGGAGCGCTATGCTGGAGTTCCTTCCCCGGATAGCGCCATGCCCGATCCCACGCCCCAACCCCAGGACCCCCAGGCTCCCACCCCCCTGGACAAGCCCCAGCACCTCGGCGCCGATGCGCTCCAGAGGGCTCCGGAGGTCACCCTGCCGATCGGTCTGCCCATGCTCGAGCCCCTGCCCCCCCTGGGCGAGGAGCCCACACAGCCCATCCAGGTGCACCCTTCGAGCCTTCCCCTGGATCCCGAAGCCGAACTGCGGGCCCTCCTGGGCGGCCCCGACGCCACCCTGCGGCTCCAGGCCGGGGCTCCCGAACTGGGTGCCACCTCCCTGCTGCAGGTGGGCGAACCCGCCCTGCCGGGGGCGACCCAGGTGCTACCCGTGGGTGCTCCCGCACCCCACCCAGGGGAGCCCCAGATTCCCAATCCCAATGTCCGCACCATGCGGATTTCCCCCGATGAGCTGCCCACCCCGGGGCGGAAGAGGGTGCCCCTCTGGGGCTGGGTCTCCCTCGGGACCCTGGTCCTGCTGCTGGGCCTGGGGAGCGTCTATTTCCTGCGGCCGGAGCTCCTGGGCCTGGGGACCGCCGAGACCAGAACCGAGGAGTCGGCCTCGCAGGAGGCTGACCCGAGTGCGCCCCCGCCCCAGATCTCCGAGACGCCTGTGGTCGAGGTCCCGCCGGCCCTGCGCTCCTATGTGGAGAAGGCCGATAAAGGGGATGCCGCCGCCATGCGGATGCTGGGCGTCATGTACTACAACGGCCTGAACGTGCCGAAAAACGAGCAGGAAGGCCTGAAGTGGTACCGGAAGGCCGCGGACCACGGCAGCAAGGCCGCCCAGAAGGAACTGAAGCTCCTGGAGGAGAAGATCCCTTCGAAGTGATCGTGCATTTCGAGTAGCCGACCGCCGTCAGGCGGTGGCGTAGAGCGGCGCGGCACAGGCTTGGGCGAAGCCCAAACTGTGCAGC
>JAYSNJ010000084.1:0-6886 GCA_043723905.1 Holophagaceae bacterium | reverse complement strand
CAAGAAGATCGAGGCCAGCCGCCTGCTCACCTGGCAGGCCGCCTGGATGACCGACAACGGCATCAAGAACTCCAAGCAGAGCGCCATCGCCAAGACCTTCGCCACGGACACCGCCATGGAAGTCACCACCGACGCCGTCCAGATCCTCGGCGGCAACGGCTACAGCCGCGACTACCTCGTCGAGAAGTGCATGCGCGACGCCAAGCTGCTCCAGATCTATGAAGGGACGAACCAGATCCAGCGCTTGGTGATCGCGAAAGAGATCCAGCAGGGGAACTGATCGAACAGAAACGGACGCACACGCGGGTCACGAGCGAACGCGCCTTAATGGCGCGTTCCGAGTGGGGACCCGCTGGTTCGTTCAAACAAACAGGTTGGCCACACTTCCCGTCGAAGCAGATTCAACAGGGAAATTGATCATCGGGACCTCAACGATTACGTGGGTCGCGAACCATCCCGCGGGTCACGAGCGGACAGCGCACAGGCGCTGTCCCGAGCGGGGCACCCGCTGGTTGGTTCAAACCTGGGGGTGTGCCGACCTCCAAGGTAGGATCCAGCAGGGAAGCTTCTTTCTGAAGGACCCAGCACAGGCCCCGGCTGCGGCCGGGGTTTTCATTTGCCAGACGGCGCGGGGCATACTGTCCGCATGTGGAACCGCCTGCTGACGGCCTATCGGATCCTGGCCGCCCTCCTGATCCTAGGCCTCACGATCTGGGCCCTGACCTTTGACTTTCCAGCGGACCTCCGGACAGGCCTCCTGGGCATGATCACCCTGGGCGTACTGGTGGGGGCCGTGGTCAGCCGACTGATGGCAGACCGGGTGGGCCGACGTGCCCTGGGCCAGGCCGAGGCGGTCTGGACCGCCGGAGGGCCCCCCGACCAGGTGCTGGCCCTGCTGCCGCGCCGCATCTGGATCACGGGTGAACTGGGCCACCGGATCGACCTGCTGCGGAGCCTCTGTCATATGGCCAGAGGCCAGCGGGAACTGGCCTGGCTGGCCGGTCTCGACGCCCACCTGGCCCGCCTGCCCTGGTGGGCTCGCCTGACCGTGGCCCCATTCTTCCGGCGGGTGCCTGAGCATCCGACGGACCGGCGCATCGCCTGGGGCCGGCAGCTGATTCGGCTGGCTCCCCATCTGGCAAGGCTCAGGCACCTGCAGGGAATCCTCCTGTTGAGGAAGGGCACGGAGGCGTCCCTGGAGCTGGCCTGGGACCAGTTCGCAGAGGCCCTGCCCCTGGCCGGCGAAGACCCCATGATCCTGGAGGACCTCATGCTGGCGGGCTTCCACCACGGCCGGGACCCGCTGGCCGAGCGGGCGCTCCGGCTGCTGCTCGATCGGCATGGGGATCCCCGGCTGCCCTGGGATCGCGGCACGCCTGCGCTTCGCTTCCTTCAGGCCGGACGCTATGCCGGGGCCCTTTCCCTGGTGCAGGGCCTGCCCCCGGAGCTGCGCACTCTCCCCATGCACTGGCTGGCCGAATCCGTGTCGCTCCGCCAGCTGGGAGACCGTCAGGGGGCCTGGCAATGCATCGGCGCGGCGCTGGCGCGCCTGCCGGACGCCTTCCGCCTCTGGATGGAGCGCTACCAGGTCGCCCTCGAACTCCACCAGGATCTGGACGCCCGGGAGAGCCTTGAGGGGGCCTGGAGGACTATCCCTGAGGGGCCTGAGGGTGAATCCCTGCGGCAGGAGTGGCGCCTCCGCCGGGCTGAGTTCGCCTTCTGGTGGGAGGATGACCCGGGGTCCGCCTGGGATCAGCTGGTCCAACTCCCCGCCCAGCTCCAGGCAGAACACCATCCCCCCCTCCGGCTCCAAGTGCGGGTGGCCCTCGGCGAGTACGAGGCGGCCTATGCCGAGGTCCTCGCGCTGTTGAAGGATCACCCGAAGGATCCGGACCTGCTGATGCTTCAGGCGGACTGCATGGCGGGCATGGCCGCCTGGGAGGCCCTCTTCCCCTTCCTGGACGGGCTGGGCGAGGCGTGCCGCGAGCGCCCCTTGTTCTGGCACCTCCGGGGCCTCGCCCTCGCGCATCTCGAAGACCACCTCGCCGCGCGCCAGGATCTGGAACGGGCTGTGCGGATGGATGCCCGGCACCCCCGGTTCCTCCTGGACGCGGGTCATGCCTGCGCCGAACTGGGCGAGTGGGAGCGGGCCGAGAGCCACTGGCGGCAGGCCCTGCAGGCGGAACCTGATTCCGAGGAAGCGCTCATCCACCTGGCCGAGGCCCGGCGCGAACTGCAGGATCCCGAAGGGTCGAGACGCTACCTCAGGGAGTGCCTTCTGCATCATCCCGAGAGCGCCGATGCCCAGGCCCGCCTGGCCGAGCTCGAGGCCAACTGAGCCGGCTACTGCCCCTCTTTTCTCAGCTGATCGAGCTTGCTGTCGAATCGTGCCTGTTCTTCAGGATTCGCCCACTTCCTGGCGTTCTCGAGATCCTTGATGGCGTCCTTGGTTTTCCCCTGGGCGAGGTTCACCCGGGCCCGGATGAGGAAGAATTCCGGCTCATGGGGCAGCAACTTGATGGCCGTCTTGATCCGTTTCGAGGCCTCTTCCCACTGCCCGTCCTGCAACGCCTCCTGGGCCAGGAAGGCATTGAAGAAAGGGTCGTTCTTCCGGACCTCCATGCCCCTGTCCCGGAACGCCTGTGCCTCTGCCTCGCGGCCCTGCGCGCGAAGCAGGCTTTCCAGGTTTCCGCAGGGCGCACCGTCATTCGGGTCCGCCTGAATGGCCCGGCGGAAGGAGGTTTCGGCTTCCTGTTCCAATCCCTGGCCCCGCTGCACCACACCCAGGATGTTCCATCCGATGCCCATATTCGGGTCCACCTGGATGGACATCTCGGCTTCGGCCAAGGCCTCTGAAGGACGGAATTCATCGAGGAGCTCCACGGCCCGGTTGCTGTGGAAGAGGGCGAGCACGCGCTTGGGGTCGAGGGGGGCCAGCAGCTGTCCACCGCGGCGGATCTCGGGCAGGAAATCGGCCACCAGCTCCTGCCCGGCGGTATAGGTCGGGATGATCGCCACGACGTGCCGCTCGTACCGGATGGTGCTGCCGACTCTCCGCCAGCGGCTGATGCGCAGGGATTCGGCGAACCGCGCCTCGAGCCCGACGCTCTTGCAGGCCGAGATGTACATGGCGGTCAGGGACAGGCAGTTGGCCTTCCGGTCCCGCCAGGCCTCTGCCACGGTGCGCGTGTAGCTGTTGTCGTAGGTGATGCCGAGCCCCCCATCCTCGGGCGCGTGGAAGAGGGCCCGCAGAAGCGCAGACACTTTGGCCTGGGTGCTGGCCGGACCTGTGGTGTGCTGACGCGCGAAGACCTTCAATTCAGGCGGGGCCTCGAACGGATCCTCCCCGGCACCCAGAAGGGTGACCGACAGCAGGAGGGGCAGAATCCGGAGTCGCATGGGTGCCTCCCTACCAACATACGGCCGATGCCCCTGACTTCAACCGAACTCGGCCTCCAGGCTACCCCTGGATTCGAGCGGTCTACCCCAGAGCAGGCCAGGCCGGGATCATGCGATCCTGGAGCCACTCTGGAGTTGTTCATGCCCACCCCAACCGCGGTCGTGTGTGCCTACTCGAGTGTCGGGACTGCCGCGCTGGAAGGGTTGCTGGAGGCGGGAGTCAAGGTCCTGGCCCTCTACACCTACGCCCAGGGTCCGGAGGAGACCTGGTTTGTCCCCCCGGCCGTCCTGGCCGAACGGCAGGGCATCCCGGTGATCACGGCACCTGCGTTCAACGACGATGCCGTCTTCGACCACCTTCGGACCCTGCGCCCGGATTTCCTCTTCAGCTTCTATTTCCGGGAGATGATCCAGGCGCGGTTCCTCGAGATCCCGAGACTGGGCGCCTACAACCTGCACGGCAGCCTGCTGCCCAGGTACCGGGGCCGGGCCCCCATCAACTGGGTGCTGGTGAAGGGCGAGGCCGAAACGGGCGTCACCCTCCATGCCATGACCCCCAAGCCCGACGACGGCCACATCGTGGCCCAGGCGCGGATTCCCATTGCCTGGGACGAAACGGCGCTCAGCCTCACGCAGAAGGCCGCCGTGGCGGGCAGGTCCCTGGTGCGTGATGCAGTGCCGGGGCTGGTGAATGGGTCGAGCGCCAGGCTCGACCAGAAGACCCTCGGCCCCTCCACCTATTTTGGTGGGCGCAAGCCGGCGGACTCGCGCCTTGACTTCGCCATGACCGCCCAGGAGGCCTTCAACCAGATCCGTGCGGTGGCCGATCCATGGCCCAACGCCTTCCTCGAGACCCCCAGGGGTCTCCTGAAGGTGGCCTGGGCCCTGCCCAGCGCCGCCGCCTGCCCCCAAGGGCGGTTCACGGCGACCGAGGAGGGTGTCCTGCTCGGGTTCTCTGACGGGGCCCTGCGGCTGCATGCGCTCCGCCACGGGGACGCTCGCAGCGAACGCCCCTCGGATCATGTCCAGTGGCTGAAGGCGCTGGGCATCCCGGGCCCGGGGGAGTGAGCTCCACCCGAGCCCGGGAACAGCGGTTTATAGATGAACAGCCATCCCGTGTCCCACGCCTGTGGTTTCGATGATCGTGGCATCGACGGGCAGATAGGCGGGATCCCACATGGCCTGGGCCACGGCCTTCGGGACTTCGGCATCGGAGAGCACCCGCTTGGCCAGTCCCTCTTCCCGCGCCGCCATCACCACCGCTTCGGCCACCCGCGCGGTGACCCGCCGGATCTGGCTCGTGGAGGGGAAGAGGCTCCCGGCATCCAGATCCGCCTGGTGGACCTCCTCCGCCAGCCGCCGGGCCGCAGCCGCGAACAGCCCATCGCTCACCTCACGCGCCTCCGACACCAATAGCCCGAGCCCCATGCCCGGGAAGATGAAGGAATTGTTGCCCTGCCCGATGACGTGGGTCTTGCCCAGATAGGTGACCGGGTCGAAGGGACTGCCCGTGGCCACCAGGGCGCGCCCCTCGGTCCACTTCAGGATGTTGGCCGGAGTAGCCTCTGACTTGCTCGTGGGGTTGGACATCGGGAACACCAGCGGACGTTCCACATGCTTGGCCATCTCGCGGATGATGTCCTCCGTGAACACGCCGGGGTTGCCCGAGGTTCCGATCAGCATGGTGGGCTTCAACGCATGCACCACCGCGAACAAGTCCCGCCGCTGGCCTCTTCCCAGACCGAATTTCTCGGCGAGGTCGGGCGGCCACGCGAAGGCCCGCTTGTGGACATCCGGGATGGGCATGTCGTCGACGAGGAATCCATGACTGTCCAGGTTGGCGATGGCCGCGATGAGGGCTTCTCCCTCAAGCCCGGCCCTGCGCAGGGTATCCCTGATCAGCCGGGCGATCCCGATGCCTGCGGCTCCGGCCCCGAGGATGACGACCCGCTGATCCTTGAGCGGAATTCCCGTGGCCCGGGATCCGGCGATCATGCCCGCCACGCCCACAGCAGACGTGCCCTGGATGTCGTCGTTGAAACTCGTGAGCACCTTGCGGTAGCGGTCGAGCAGCGTGAAGGCCGTGACCTTCTTGAAGTCCTCCCACTGCAGCACGGCCCTGGGGAAGCGCAGCTTCACCGCATGGACGAACTCCTCGATGAGCGAATCGTATTCGGCGCCCCGGAGGCGTGGGGCGCGCCACCCGAGGTAGAGCTCGTCGGCGAGCAGTTCCTGGTTGTCAGTGCCCACGTCTAGACTGACGGGAAGGGTCTGCCAGGGTGGAATGCCCGCCGCGGCGGTGTAGAGGGCGAGCTTCCCGATGGGAATGCCCATTCCACCGGCGCCCTGGTCGCCCAGGCCGAGGATCCGCTCGTTGTCGGTGACCACGATCAGGCGCACGTCATCGAAGGGTGCATTGCCCAGAACTTCATGGATGTGGCCCCGGTGTTCCGGCGTGATCCAAATGCCCCGGGCGCGACGGAAGATGTGGCTGAACTCCTGGCAGGCCTGCCCCACGGTCGGGGTGTACACGATCGGCAGGAACTCCTCGATGTGGTCGATCAGCACCCGGTAGAAGAGGTATTCGTTCCTGTCCTGCAGGGCCGCCAGCCCGATGTACTTCTCCAGCGGATCCTTCTTCCGGGTGATGTTCGAGTAGACTCGCCTGGCCTGCTGTTCCATGCTGCTCACCGCATGGGGCAACAGCCCTTCCAGGCCCAGCGATACCCGCTCCTCCTGGGTAAAGGCTGTCCCCTTGGTGAACATCGGATGCCGCAGGAGCCTTGCCCCGCGATAGGGGACCGCCAGTCGCGTCTTGCCCCCGATCTCGAATCTCAGACCGTACCGTTCCATGGCTTCGCCCTCCCTCTCGAAGGTCCGGGAATCCGCTTCACGGACCGGGCCGTGATGATGGTTGAAGGGGCCCCACCGGGGCGCCGATGACTCACCCAATGAAGATGGTGGCATCAACAATAAAAGACACGTAAATGTGTACTCGTGTTCCGGGGCTGTCCAGCCCCAGTCGAATCTCGCCGGCTGGGGCTGCGCCCCTCCTTCATTCGAGGACGTGGATGTTCTTCTTGGCGCAGATCTCCTTCAAGGCCTTCGGCCACACGCTGACGGTGACCTCGCCGAGGTGGGCCGTGCGCAGGAGGTACATGAACGTCCGGGCCTGTCCGATGCCCCCGCCGATGGACAGGGGAATCCGGTCATTCAGGATGGCCTGGTGGTAGGGCAGGCTCAGGAAATCCAGCTGGCGGGAGATCTCGAGCTGGGTGCGCAGCGTCTCCTTCGTCACCCGGATGCCCATGGAGGTCAGCTCGTGGCGACGCTTGGTGATGGGGTTCCACACGAGGATGTCGCCGTTGAGACCATGGGTGTTCCGACCCGTCATGGCCGAGGTGTTGGTGGCCCAGTCGTCGTAATCCGCAGCCCGCATCTCGTGGGGATAGCCGTCCTTCAGCACCCAGCCGATGCCGATGATGAA
>JAYSNJ010000083.1:0-16534 GCA_043723905.1 Holophagaceae bacterium | reverse complement strand
GTCCGCACGGGCGAACTGAAGGCCCCCATCGTCATCGGCCGCGATCATCTGGACACGGGCAGCGTGGCCAGCCCCAACCGCGAAACCGAGCGCATGCTGGACGGCACGGACGCCGTCAGCGACTGGCCCATGCTCAACGCCATGCTGAACGTGGCGGGGGGCGCCACCTGGGTGAGCCTCCACCACGGGGGCGGCGTGGGCATGGGCTACAGCCAGCATGCGGGCATGGTCATCGTGGCCGACGGCACGCCTGAAGCCGCCCAGCGGCTGGAGCGCGTGCTCTGGAACGACTGCGGCTCCGGCGTCATGCGCCATGCGGACGCGGGCTACGAGCTCGCCAAGGCCACCGCCAGGGCCAAGGGCCTGCAGCTTCCGATGTTGAAGGACTGAGCGGGATCGGGCTGGAAAAGAAATGAAGAACCACAGAGGACACAGAGGGAAAAAGAGAAAGCACGGAGAAAAGAAAACATCAGTGCATGGGTGTTCCTTTCTCTGTGCCCTCCGTGTTTCTCCGTGCCCTCTGGGGTTCGGTTTTTTGTTGGGATCCCAATGAACACAGGGTTCGAACCCAGGATGGGTGAACACCGATGAATGTGGACATGTCGCCATGGCAGGGGCGGGTGGACGCCGCGGAGGGCGATCAGGCTCTCCGCTGGCACCAGGTCGTGCGCCCTCTCACGCCGGAAGCCACCTCCGGGGTGGCGCTGCTGGGCTTCGCCAGCGACGCCGGTGTGCGGCGGAACCAGGGACGACCCGGCGCGGCCGAAGGAGCCTTCGAATTGCGACGGCTCCTGTCCAATCTTCCCGCCCGGCCCGGGCTGGCGCTTTTCGACGCGGGCACGGTTCGGGTGGTGGGCGACGAGCTGGAGGCGGGGCAGGGCGCCTACGCCGCCCGGGTGACGGCCCTGCTGGATCAGGGGTTGCTGCCCATAGGCCTGGGGGGCGGACATGAGATCGCCCTGGGCTCCTTCATGGGGCTCGCCGGCCATCTGGGGCGCCAGGGATCTGTCCCCCGCATCGGCATCCTGAACCTGGACGCCCATTTCGATCTGCGTCTGGCGGAGCGGGGCAGTTCGGGCACGCCCTTCCGCCAGATCGCCCAATTCTGCGATGCGCAGGGCTGGCCCTTCCTCTACGGCGTGCTGGGCATCAGCGCCTTCGCCAACACCGAGGCGCTCTTCCAGGCGGCCCGGGAACTGGGGGCTACCTGGCGCCTGGACGAGGCCATGGGCTTCTCCGACCTGCCGGAGATCCAGGCCTTCGTGGCGGCATTCCTGGCCCGTGTGGATCACCTCTACCTCACGGTCTGCCTGGATGTGCTGCCCGCCGCCGACGCTCCCGGCGTGAGCGCGCCTTCGGCCCGGGGTGTGGCCCTGGAGGTGCTGGAGAAGGTCCTCGACGCGACCTGCGGGAGCGGCAAGCTCCGGATCGCTGACCTGGCGGAACTGAACCCCTCCCTGGACGAAGACCACCGCACCGCGCGCCTCGCGGCCCGGTTGGTGGGCCGCATCGTGGCTCACGGGGAGCCCTCCCATGCCTAGAACCTTCAAGGAAAAGGCCTCCGGGGCCCTGTACCTGGCGGTGAAGGAGCACATCCGCCGGAAGATCCAGTCGGGTGCATGGAAGGTGGGGGACCGCATCACCTCCGAGCACGAACTGGTGGCCGAACTGGGTGTCTCGCGCATGACGGTCCACCGTGGCCTGCGGGAACTGGCGGCCGAAGGCCTGGTTCAGCGGGTGGCGGGGGTGGGCACCTTCGTGGCCGACGGCAAGGCCGAATCCAGCCTGCTCCAGGTGGTCAATATCGCAGAGGAGATCCGCGCCCGGGGCCATGTCCACGGCTTCACGCTGCTGGAAGCCGTGCGGAAATCGGCCCCGATGACCGTGGCGGCGGCCCTCAGCCTCGCTCCCGGGGATCCGGTCTTCCATGTTCTCGGGGTCCACTTCGAGGACGGCCTGCCCATGCAGCTGGAGGACCGCTACGTGAACCCCCGGGCCTGCCCGGCCTTCCTGGAGCAGGACTTCGGCCAGGTGCTGCCCGGGGAATTCCTGCTGGGGGCCGTGCCCCTGGACGAGGTGGAACACGGTGTCGATGCCACGGCGGCGACCCCCGAGGAGGCCCAGCGGCTGGGCCTCGCGCCGGGATCTCCCTGCCTGGTCCTCACACGGCGCACCTGGAGCCGCGGCCTCTGCGTCACCTTCGTGCGCTGCATCCACCCCGGCAGCCGCTACCGCCTGGGCACAAGGTTCAGGCCCGGGAGCGGACCCGGGGTGGGCTGAGCGGGGAATGACAGGGTAGCCCTGGAAGCTGAACACCGCCCAGAGTTCATCCCCTTTATCCCCTTCATCCCTGTTTGTTTTTTGAAAAGACGGAATCAACAGGGATGAAGGGGATGGGAACTGCGGCGAATCGCCCACAGAGATTCTCCTGCAGCGCGTCCGTGAAGGATTGAACAATCCGTGTGAATCACCGCGCCCAGTCGAGGCTGTCGCGCTTGGCCTGCCAGTGGGCGCCGAGATCAAGGGCGATGGCCATCTCGCAGAGTTCCAGGGCGCCGTGGAAATCGCCCACCTCGCTTCTCGCCTGGACGCCCCGCTCCAGGGCCGTGGTGCCTTCCAGGGCCGCGCGGAAGGAATGACCCATGGACTCTTCCATGGCGGGCAGGTTCGCCAGGAAGCCCTGCAGGGCCTGTTCCACACCGTCCCAGTCCTGGAGCTGGGCCTTGGCTTCGACCATGAGGTCGAAGGCCGCGGCCTTCACACCGTTGGGCAGGCTCTGCTGGCCCTCCATGGTGCGGTTCAGGTACTTCAGGGCCGAGGCGGGCCCGTTGAAGGCCGCCTCCCGGTGGCCCGAGAGGAAGCTCTCCAGGATCTCCTTGACGGACTTGTTCACTCGTTCGATGCGCTTGGCCACTATTCGTACTCGATCGTGGCAGGGGGTTTCGAGGTGATATCGAAGACCACGCGGTTGATGCCCTTGACCTCGTTGACGATGCGCTGGGCGCAGGTCTCGAGGAGCTCGTGGGGCAATCTGGCCCAGTCGGCTGTCATGAAGTCTTCGCTGGTCACGGCGCGCAATGCGCACATGTTCTCGTAGGTGCGCTCGTCGCCCATGATGCCCACGGTCTGCACGGGCAGCAGGACGGCGAAGCACTGGCTGGTGAGCTTGTACCAGCCGCTGCGCTTGAGTTCCTCCATGAAGATGGCGTCGGCCTCCTGGAGGATTTTCACCCGCTCGGGCGTGATGGGACCGGGGATGCGCACGGCGAGACCGGGGCCGGGGAAGGGGTGGCGCCAGACCATGTCCTCGGGCAGGCCCAGGGCGAGCCCCGCCCGGCGCACTTCGTCCTTGAAGAGTTCCCGCAGGGGCTCCACCAGCTCCATGTTCATGCGCTCGGGGAGGCCGCCCACGTTGTGGTGGCTCTTCACCAGCACGGCCCCGCCGATGCCGCTGGATTCGATGACATCGGGGTAGAGGGTGCCCTGGCCCAGGAACTTGGCATTCGTGGCCTTGGCCTCCTGCTCGAAGACCTCGATGAAGACCCGGCCGATGATCTTGCGCTTCTGCTCGGGGTCGCTCACACCCTTGAGTTCGCGGAGGAAGGCCTCGGAGGCGTCCACCCATTTCACCTTCAGGTCGAAGGGCGCGAAGGCCTCCTGGACATGTTTCATCTCGTCCTTGCGCATGAGGCCCGTGTCCACGAAGACGCAGGTGAGCTGGTCTCCGATGGCCTTGTGCAGCAGCAGGGCCGCCACGCTGGAGTCCACGCCCCCCGAGAGGCCCAGCACCACGGTACCGTCCCCCACCTGCCTGCGGATGGTCTCGATCTTCTGCTCGATGAAGTGGCCCGCGTTCCAGTCCAGCTTCATGCCGCAGACATGGAGGAAGTTGAGGAGCAGGGGATTCCCGTGCAGCGTGTGGGTCACCTCGGGGTGGAACTGGATGCCGAAGCGCCGCAGGCCGCGGTGTTCCATGGCGGCCACGGGGACGCCGGGCGTCTTGGCGGTGACGACGTAGCCCTCGGGAGCCACTTCCACGTGGTCGCCGTGGCTCATCCAGACCACCTGGTCCTTCTCCATGCCCTGGAAGAGCACGCTGTCCCCATCGCTCACCTGGATGGTGGCCTTGCCGTATTCGCGCCTGGCCGCCCGGTGCAGCTGGCCGCCGAAGTCCCGGGCCATGAGCTGCTGGCCGTAGCAGATGCCGAGGATGGGCACGCCCAGGTCGAAGATGGCGTGATCGATGGGGGGGGCCCCGGCTTCCAGGACCGAATTGGGGCCTCCCGAGAGGATGACGCCCTTCAGGTCCGCGCCGGCGATCTCGGCGGCCGTGGCGGTGGGACCGTAGACCAGCCCGAAGGCGCCCAACTCCCGGAGTCTGCGTGTGATCAGCCGGGTGTACTGGCTGCCGTAGTCGAGGATGGCGATGCGCTCATGGTGCATGGAGGACTCCGGCAGTCAGGAATCCTCTAGCTTAGCGCAGGGCCCGTCCAATGCCCGGGGCTCAAGAGGCTCCCATCGGCTTGCCATCGATTATGGATTTTGCAGATCAGCCTTGAAAAGGAAT
Organism: Holophagaceae bacterium; assembly: GCA_043723905.1. Classification (GTDB taxonomy): domain Bacteria; phylum Acidobacteriota; class Holophagae; order Holophagales; family Holophagaceae; genus JAYREN01. The sequence continues at coordinate 11,967 of JAYSNJ010000083.1, read as the reverse complement.
CATTAGCCACAAAGAGCGCAAAGAGCACAAGGGGAAGCCGGACTTCCAAGGCTCTTTCTTCTGTTTTTTCGCGGATCCGAGTGACGCCAGGCTCCTCCTGGCCTTCCGTGCAAGGCCTTCACGGGTGGTCGCATTCGGGGCCACGCGGAAAAGCCTAAAAACAGGGATGAAGGGGATGAAAGCGGCTCTGGTCGGCCAAGGCTGAACCAGGTTTGCGGACCTAACCCGCCTGGAGAGATTACGCGTGGGCCTCGTCCATCTCTGTGGGAATCCACGGCATCCGACTTTTCGTTCAGGCGTTACAGGGCATTGCTGCAGCCCAGATCCTCCGCAGAGACGCAGAGGAACAACAGGAGATCCCTGTCCGCTGAGGCGACTCCCCTTCCAGGAGGAGAGTTCAGCCACCCTCGGTCAGGCTCCCCTTCATCCCTGCCATGAAAGGGGGGACCGCCTGCTCCCTGCGGTCGCGAGGTCCCCCCTTTTACCCCCGCGTGGTGTCCGGGCGAAGCCTGGACACCACGTCTGTTAATTCCTTTCCGTCCTTCCCTGGCCAGGGAGCGAGGCCCCGGAAGAGTCTTCCCTGTTCCCGGGAAAGCGCGAAGAGCCTTTCTTCTTATAGTGTCACTCCGCCTTCTTGAACGTCTCGTCGGTGTCCTGGAGGATCCAGGAGCGGCCCTCCTTGCGATAGGTGGCGTGGCGATCTTTGGTATCGCCGATCTTGGCGTTCTGGAGGGCCTGGAAGACGGGGAAGTAGGCCGTGGGCCGGCTCAGGCGCACCTGATACGTCACTCTTGCGCCATCCCGTGTGGGCTCCATGCGGGTGGTCCGGAGGAACTCGGCCTCGGCCGCCGGGATCTCGACGCCCTTGGCCGAAGTCCGGAAATCCTTGGGAGCCTGGGCCAGGACCTTGAACTGGAAGCGCTCCCGGTCCCCTTCCACCGTGCGGGCCACGGCGAACCAGCCCTTCTTGGTGAGCAGTTCCTCCATGTGCACCAGCCGAGCGTGCTCGGGGCTGCCCTTCACGGGGCTGGCGGACTCGGGCACCCGGATGGCCACCCGTACGGGGTAGTCCTTCTTGATGTCCGAGGCGGCTTCGCGCTGGCTCAGCTGGGAGGAGCCGCAGGCCAGTGTGAGCAGCAGGGCGGGCAGGATCACAAAACGCCGCATGGAAACCTCCGGAGAACGCTCCCATCCTGCCATGAAATGCCGCGGGCGGCTCGTGCCGCGCAATCGGGCTCCCCCGGCCGCCGCCTCTGGCGTCGGCGACCGGGAGCCGCACCTTCCTGTCAGAACAAGAACAGCTCGGCGCTGTCGGGGTTCTTGCCGAAGAACGTGACGTCGTCGATGTTCCGGATGAAGGGGCCGCGCAGCAGGGTCCAGAGCAGGCGCTCGATGCCGATGCCGCCCCCGAAGGTCTCGGGGAAGGGGGGGTCCCGGGAGAGGGCCACGGTGAGGAAGGGACCGTAGCCGCCCATGGCCTGGAGGTTCTGGATCTCGCCGTCCTCGAGAATCGGGGCTTCGGGGATCACGCCGTTGTCCAGGAGCCGGGCGACGATGGTCTCGGGCAGCCACTCGCGCAGCCCTCCGCTGAGCACTTCCTTGGCGGGCGAGAAGGCGCCGTCCTGCTGGCGGCCCTTCACGCAGAGATCGTAGTTGAAGATCTCCCGGCTGCAAAATTCGCCTATAGCCCGGCGGCTGCCGTCCCGATGCAGGTAGGGGTAGATCAGATCGTAGTTCTCGCGCATGAGGCCCACGACAAAGAAACACTGGGCATCCGTCGCCTCGCCCATCTTCGTCTCGAGATCGCCCTTGCCGTACCTTGCCTCGGCTTCTGTCTCGAAGAATACGGGAAAGGGCGCGTCCGGCAGATCAATACGGACCCCCAGAGCCTCCAGGCTGTCCCCGGCCAGGCGCTGCACCTTGCCGAAACCGCTGCGGGTCATGCCCTCGAAGAGCCTCAGGGCCGTGGCGAGATCCTCCTGGAGGAGGGCGGTGACCTCCCGGGGGCTGTCCAGGTAGGTGTCCAACCCGATGCCCCGGTTGCGGCGGACCTCCACATCCAGCTGGCTGAAATCGATGAGGTAGCGCCCGCGCTGTCGGCCCTGGGGCTCGGCGGGTTCCAGGCGGATGTTGGGGGAATCCACGAAGATGCCCTTCAGATAGGGGTTCTGACAGGCCAGGAACTTCGCATAGATCATGCTGTGGGTGGTGACATAGTCCGAGCCGCGGTAGGGGATCTCCGGCAGGTGCTCCACCGTGTGGGCCAGGGGGTCCGTCACCAGGCTCAGGGAGACCCGCTCCAGGTTCAGGAGGCCGGCCTCGATGAGGTGATCCATCATCCCGCTCACCAGGGCCGTGCGGATGCGGGAGACGTGGAAGAGCGTCTCCGACCGCCATTTGGAAAGGTAGCGGGTGTCGATCTCCTGCCTCAGCGTGCTCCCCCGAGCGGCCAGATCCTCCTGGAAGCGCTGCAGGCGCTGGCCCACGAGGGCATAGGGATCGGGGAGAGACATGGGGCATCCGCCGAGAGGCCCCAGGATGGGGTCCCCGGATCGGGCCGTCAAGAATGTGATGGGAGCTACACCTTCGCCGTGAGGTGTGGCTTCCCGAAGAAGGTAGACTTGGTGCGGAAAACTGCTTTCCTATGAGCGAGGTCCACCTTGAATCAGGCATTCCAGAACCACTTGGCCACCGAGACCCAGAGCCTCAAGGACCAGGGCCTCTACAAGACCGAGCGCACCATCACGTCGCCCCAGCAGCCCCGCATGGTGGCCAACGGCAAGCAGGTCGTGTGCCTGTGTGCCAACAACTACCTGGGGCTGGCCAACAATCCCCAGATCATCCAGGCCGCCAAGGATGTCATGGATGACCACGGCTTCGGAATGGCCTCCGTGCGCTTCATCTGCGGCAAGCAGGACATCCACGAAGAGCTGGAGCGCAAGCTGGCCACCTTCCTGGGCATGGAGGACGCCCAGCTCTATTCCAGCTGCTTCGACGCCAACGGCGCGGTCTTTGAGCCCCTGCTGGGGGAAGAGGACGCCATCATCTCCGACGCCCTCAACCACGCCTCCATCATCGATGGCGTGCGCCTCTGCAAGGCCAAGCGCTTCCGCTACGAGAACAGCAACATGGCGGATCTGGAGGCCCAGCTCAAGGAGGCCACTGCGAATTCCCGTTTCGTCCTGGTGGTGACGGACGGCGTCTTCAGCATGGACGGCTACATCGCCAAGCTTCCCCAGATCTGCGATCTGGTGGAAAAGTACGGCGCCATGCTCATGGTGGACGACAGCCACGCCGTGGGCTTCATGGGCGAGCACGGCCGCGGAACGCATGAGCACTGCGGGGTCATGGGCCGGGTGGACATCCTCACCGGCACCTTCGGCAAGGCCATGGGCGGCGCCAGCGGGGGCTACATCGCGGGCAAGAAGGTGGTCATCGACTGGCTGCGCCAGAAGGCCCGGCCCTACCTCTTCTCGAACTCGGTGGCTCCCAGCATTGTGGCGGCCACACTCAAGACACTGGAGATCCTGGAGACCAGCGGCGATCTCATCAAGCGCGTCCACGAGAACGGCCGCTACTTCCGCGCGAAGATGGAGGCCCTGGGCTTCAAGCTGCAGCCCGGCGAGCACCCCATCGTCCCCGTCATGCTCTATGACGCCCCCCTGGCTCAAACCTTTGCCACCCAGCTCCTGGACGAGGGAGTCTACGTCACGGGCTTCTTCTTCCCGGTGGTGCCCAAGGGCCAGGCTCGCATCCGCACCCAGATGTCCGCCGCCCACACGAAGGAGGATCTGGATTTCGCGGTGGCGGCCTTTGCCAAGGTGGGACGGAAACTGGGAGTCATTAAGTAGTTGCCAGTGGGCAGTGGACGGTGGCTAGATGCTATTGCCCATCGCCCGCTGCTCTGACCACCGACCACTGACCACTGGAGTCAAAATGCGAGCCCTCGTCAAAGCTGAACGCGCACCCGGTCTTGTGATGCTGGACGTTCCCATGCCCGAACTGGGCCCGAACGACGTGCTGATCCGCATCCACAAGTCCGCCATCTGCGGCACGGACATGCACATCTGGAACTGGGACGCCTGGAGCCAGAAGACCATTCCCGTGCCCATGCACGTGGGCCACGAGTACGTGGGCGTCATCGAGCGGGTGGGCAGCGCCGTCACGGGCTACAAGGGGGGGGAGCGGGTCACGGGCGAGGGCCACATCGTCTGCGGCCATTGCCGCAACTGCCGGGCGGGCAAGCGCCATCTCTGCCCCAATACCATCGGTGTGGGCGTGAACCGTCCCGGCTCCTTCGCCGAATACCTGGCCCTGCCGGCGGAAAACGTGTTCCCCGTGCCTGCGGAAATCCCCGATGATGTCGTCTCCATCTTCGACCCCTACGGCAACGCCGCCCACACGGCCCTCTCCTACGACATGGTGGGCGAGGATGTGCTCATCACGGGCGCCGGTCCCATCGGCATCATGGCGGCCGCCATCGCCAAGCACGTGGGCGCACGCAATGTGGTCATCACGGACGTGAACGCGTACCGCCTGGATCTGGCCCGGAAGCTGGGCGCCACCCGCGCCGTGGACGTGAGCCGGGAGGATCTCAAGACCGTCATGGCGGAACTGGGCATGACCGAAGGCTTCGATGTGGGTCTCGAAATGTCGGGCAACGCCCAGGCCTTCCGCTCCATGATCGATTCCATGTCCAACGGCGGCCGCATCGCCCTGCTGGGGATCTTCGGAGAGGAGGCCGCCATCGACTGGGGCAAGGTCATCTTCAAGGGCCTCCACCTGAAGGGCATCTATGGCCGGGAGATGTACGAGACCTGGTACAAGATGTCCGCCATGCTCCAGTCGGGCCTGGACATCAGCCCCGTCATCACCCACCGCTTCCCCATCGAGGACTTCAAGGCCGGCTTCGAGGCCATGGGATCGGGGAAATCCGGGAAAGTCGTGCTGGATTGGGGCGTGAAGTAGCGCCCACCCCTGAAAAGCCTTCCTCCATGAATACGGCCCGCAGCGCGGGCCGTATTCATCAGCGCACCGGCTGGGGCATGGGGATGGGCGGGAAGGCCTTTTCCTTGTAGAGCTCGCCATCGACGATGAGGGTGTCCTGGGCCAGGTCCTCCCCACCGGGCTGGAGGTCCGTGCCCAGACAGGCCAGATGGTAGCTCTCGTAGCGCGTGTTGAAGCGCTGGCTGACGTTCCCGCGCTTGTCGCGGAGTTCTTCGATGGGGGTCGGCACGAAGGGCCGGTAGAGGAAGGGATGCCCCCAGGGGGTCTCGGGCACCAGGTCCAGATGCTCGGGCACCAGGGCCTGGAGGGTCCAGGGATACTCGCCGTGCTTGGTCTTGTAGCGGTCCAGGGCGTCCATGATCCTGCGTAGGGAGGCCCGCACCAGACGCTGTTTCTCCTGCATCTCCTGCTTGAGGGTGCTCTGGATGATGAAGAGGTCGTTGTAGGCCTGTTTTCCCACGGGGGTGTCCGGGTAGCGCGAGACGATGCGCTCCAGCATGCTCTTGGCCTCGAGCGTCTTGCCCTCCCGGCTGAGGCGCTGGGCCTCGTTGAGGAGATTCTGGGGCAGCCGGGGGTCCTCGGATTCGCAGGACACTGCCAGGAGCATCAGGGCGGCGGGGGCGATGGCATAGGCACGGGGCATGGCGGAACGATAGCACCATCCCGGACAGGGATGAAGATGCCGCCCTCGCCATTTTCGAGCAGGGCAGTTGGGTGCCGACGGCTTAGGATGGAGGGAAGGGGGCGCTATGCCGGAACGAAGCTGGCTGATTGGAATCGTGGGGGGCTCGGGGAGCGGGAAGACGTCCATCGCCCAGGAACTCATCCGCCGCCTTCAGCTGGAAGGCGTGAACGTCCTGCTCCTGGACATGGATGCCTACTATGCCCCCCTGGAGGTGGTGAAGCACCGCTTCGAGGGGCTGGCCATCAACTGGGACCACCCCCATGCCTTCGACCTGGAACTCATGGCCACCCATCTGGCCAGCCTGCGCAAGGGCCAGTCCATCCGGAAACCCATCTACGACTTCAACGTCTCGGACCGGGTGGGTTGGGAAGAACCCATGCGCCCCTCCCAGGTGGTGGTCCTGGAGGGCCTGCTCCTCTTTGCTCTGCCCGAACTGCGGGAGCAGCTGGACGTGAAGATCTTCGTGGACACCGATGCCGATATCCGGATCCTGCGGCGCATCCAGCGGGATACCAAGGAACGCGGCCGCACCGTGGATAGCGTGATCGACCAGTACCTCGAGTCCGTCCGCCCCATGCACCTGGAATTCGTGGAGCCGAGCAAGCGCTGGGCGGATCTCATCGTGCCCACAGGGGTCGAGAACCAGAAGGCCCTGGACATGATCACCCACCACACGCTCAGCCTCTTCCAGAACACGACCCGGCAGGACTAGCCATCGTGCGCCTCCTGGCCGAGCATTCCCCCCGTTTCGACCCCTCCCGGGCCTGGGAAGGGGAGGCGGCCATCCTCCGGGGCGAGACCCGCCTCTTCCGCCAGCTCGGCGTGGTGAGGCGGTCCCCCCACACGGGCCGTTCCCACGACTTCACCCGCCTCGAATGCCCAGCCTGGGTGAACGTCATCGCCTTCACCCCCCGGGAGGATGGGCTGGAACTGCTGGTGGTGGAGCAGTTCCGTCACGGCATCGACGCCTCTACCCTGGAGTCCATCGGCGGCGTCTGCGAGCCCGGCGAGGATCCCGCCCTCACCGCCCGCCGGGAGCTGCTGGAGGAGACGGGGTATCAGAGCGAGGAATGGGTCTCCCTGGGCTGGTGCACGCCCAACCCCGCCGTGCAGGACAACCGCTGCCACTTCTTCCTGGCCCTGAACTGCCGTGCTGTGGCCGAACTCGATCTCGACCCCAGCGAGGAGCTGAGGGTCTGGGCGGTGTCCTGGAGGGAATGGCAGGCGAAGCTCCGGAGCGGCGAGATCCACCATGCCCTGGTCCTGACGGCCTTCTTCCGTCTCGGGCTCTGGGAGGGCTGGGGGCCGTTGCAAGAGCAGCTCGAGTCTCAGCCGTGATGCGAAGCCTGGGCCTGGGCAGCAGCCGTTGATACGCTAGAGTATTGACTTTGGGGGGAACCGATGGCCAGTGATTGTTCGTTCGACGTGGTGTCCAAGGTGGACATGGCCGAGGTGAAGAATGCCTTGGCCCAGGCGATGAAGGAGATCACCCAGCGCTACGACTTCAAGGGCTCCGTCTCCGATATCGAGCTGAAGGATGACGCCGTGCTTCATCTCAAGAGCGACGACGAGATCAAGCTCAAGGCCGTCATCGATGTGCTCCAGTCCAAGCTCTTCAAGCGGGGCGTGAGCATCAAGAACCTGGAGTACGGCAAGGTCGAGGGCGCCACCAAGGGCACGGTGCGCCAGGAGATCAAGCTCCTCCAGGGCATCCCGGGCGAGAAGGCCAAGGGCCTCGTCAAGGTGCTCAAGGATTCCAAGATGAAGGTGCAGGCGGCCATCCAGGGGGACCAGCTCCGGGTCTCCGGCAAGAACAAGGACGATCTCCAGGAGGCCATGGCCCTGCTCAAGAAGAACGACCAGGGACTCGAGCTCCAGTTCACGAACTTCCGGAGCTGAATCTTGTCGCGGCTGGATCTCCTCCGCTACTTCGCACCCATCGCCGGCAAGCTCTCCGACGTGGAGTGGGAGCTCCAGCGGCTCCTCCAAAGCGACGTGCCGGTCGTATCCAAGCTGGCGGCCCATGTGCGCGGGGGCCAGGGCAAGCGTCTCCGCCCCGCCCTCGTGCTCCTCGCCTCCCGGTTCAATGGCTATGAAGGCACGGACGATGTGCGCTTCGGCGCGATCTTCGAACTGATCCACACGGCCACTCTGGTCCACGACGATGTCATCGATCACGCCCAGCTGCGCCGGGGCAAGCCCACCCTGAACCGGCTCTGGGGCAACACCCTCACAGTGCTCTTCGGGGACCTCCTCTACATGGAGGCCATGACCAGCGCCATCCAGGGGCGGAACTGGCGCCTGATGGAGATCCTGGCCGAAGTGACGACCCGCATGATCGAGGGTGAACTGATCCAGAACGATGTCCTCTTCAAGCTCGACACGTCCCGCAAGGACTACTTCGATATCCAGGAGCGGAAGACCGCCCTCCTCTTCGGCGGATGCACGGAATCGGCCGGAGTGCTGGCCGGGCGCCCCCCTTCCGAATGTGCCGCACTGCATGTCTTCGGGCTGGAGATCGGCCGGGCCTTCCAGCTCACCGATGATCTGCTGGATTTCACCTCCACCAGCGAGCAGCTGGGGAAGCCCGCCTTCTCCGATCTGCGCGAAGGCAAGCTGACCCTTCCCATGCTGACCCTGATGGAGCGGGCACCCGACGAGGTGCGGCCCCTCATCCGCACCATCTGGGACCGGGGCGAGGAAGTGCCGATCCCCGAGGAAGAGGAGAGCCAGCTTCGGGCACTCATCGCCCAGCACGATGCCCTCGCCGAGACCCGGGACCTCGCCCGGAAGGCCAGCCTCGCCGCCTCCGGGGCCATCGGCAGCCTCCCGGGAGAGAAAAAGACCCGGAAGATCCTCGAGGAAATCCCGGAGTTCCTGCTGGCGCGCAGCACCTAGTCGGGCACTCCGGGACGCTGCGGTCTCCAGTTCACCCTTCGGGGGCAGGCTACCCGGAGGTGCATCTGCAGCAGTCGGGCACTCCCGGACGCAGCGACTCGGGTCGGCGGGTCCCAGCTCCGGGCGCATGCGCCCTTTGCTACCCGCTTCGCCCCTTGCAGTTCGGCCTCCGGCCGAGCCTGGTTCCCGCTGCTCTACGCCGCCTCCTTCGTCGGCGGCTACCGGGAGTGCACCCTTAGAGGGGCATCGGCTTTTCTTCGCCCCGGGGGTCCCAGTTGATGTTGGCCCGCTTGAAGGCTGTCATCAGGGTCTCCTTGTCCGGGCACTTCATGTAGGCTTCCAGGGGTTCGACGGTGTTGGACTGGACCAGTTCCACGATGGCGTCGTTCATGAGTTTCTGGCCGTAGGCCCGGCCGGTCTGCATGGCGCTGGGAATCTGGAAGCTCTTGCCTTCCCGGATGAGGTTGGAGATGGCCGGTGTGATGAACAGGGTCTCGATGGCCGCCACCCGGCCTCCGCCCACCTTCTTGAGCAGAATCTGGCTGATGATGGCCTTGCAGGCCTCGGCCAGCATGACCCGGATCTGCTGCTGCCTATCCGCCGGAAACTGATCCACGATGCGGTCGACCGTCCCCACGGCGCTGTTGGTATGGAGTGTGCCGAATACGAGATGGCCCGTGACGGCCGTCTCCAGGGCGATGGCGATGGTCTCCAGGTCCCGCATCTCGCCCACGAGGACGATATCGGGATCCTCCCGCAGGGCGGCGCGCAGCCCCGACTTGAAGCTCTCGGTGTGGGTGCCCACCTCCCGCTGGTTCACCAGGCATTTCTTCCGGGGGTGGACGAACTCGATGGGATCCTCGATGGTCAGGATGTGATCGTTCCGCTTGCGGTTGGCCAGATCGATGATGGCCGCCAGGGTCGTGGACTTGCCGCTGCCCGTGGGACCCGTCACCAGCACGAGCCCCTTGGCCAGGTCGGCCAGGCGCCGGATGGGTTCCGCGAGGCCCAGCTTGTCGGGGTCGGGGATGTCGTTGGGAATCACGCGGCAGACGAATCCCGGCCCCATGCGATCCACGAAGAAGTTGACCCGCAGGCGGCACCCGCCCGCCTCATAGGCATAGGCGAAATCCGCATCATTGTTCGCTTGGTAGTGCTTCCAGGCCAGGGGCGGCGCGAGGGCCTCCATGATCTCCAGGAGCTGCTTGGGACCCAGGAGCGGGAAATCCTCCAGTTCCTCCATGTCACCGTAGACCCGGACCAGGGGCATTTCGAAGGCACTGCAGTGGAGATCGGAACCCTTGCGATCCAGGAGGGCGCGCAGGAGCCGTCCCACCATGGACGCGTCTGCCTCGACGGAACCCGCGCGGGGAGGGGGGGGGGGCGGGGGCTGGCTCGAGGGTTGACTCGAGGGCTGACTCGAGGGCTGGCTCGAGGGTTCGTTCGCGCCCCCTTCCAATCCGCGCTCGGAGGCCGCGCCCGGGTGGGGGATCGCCCGCAGGCTGAACCCCAGGGGGCCCCGGGTCACCGTCACGCCGAAGGCCTGTTCGCCGGCGACGTAGCGGAAACCGGCCTCCCCCCGGGTCGCCAGGGCTTCCTCCTGGTCGGAAGGCAGGATCTCCCTCACGAGGTGTTCCAGAAGAGTCGGCGGCACCGGCGTGGGCAGGAGGGGCGCCAGCCCACCCTCCAGGGATTCCAGCATGGGCTGCTGATTGGGCTCCATTCGCAGGGCCACCGCTCCCCGCGCCGCCAGATGAGAGAGGAGCCGATCGAGCTGGGCCATGGTGTCTCCGAGGTGTCATCAGGATTCTAGCGGGGAAGATGAGGACAGAAAGCCGGAACCGGGGATAGACTTGCCCTTCCCGTCATCCAAGCTCCAAACGCCCTCTACCCCTTCCGGGAGGTCCGATGAACATCCATGAATACCAGGCCAAGGAGCTCCTGCGGCTGTACCGGGTCGCCACACCGGACGGCAGGGTGGCCCAGGATGCCGAGGAGGCACGCCAGATCGCCAAGGGCTTCGGCGGCCAGGCCGTGGTCAAGGCCCAGATCCACGCCGGGGGGCGCGGCAAGGGTGGCGGCGTCAAGCTGGCCCGCTCGATTGACGAGGTAAAAAAACTCGCTGGCGAAATACTGGGCATGCAGCTGGTTACCCATCAGACGGGGCCGCAAGGCCAGAAGGTGCGCCGCCTCCTGATTGAAGATGGCGCAGACATCCGAAAAGAGTATTACGTATCGGCCGTGACAGACCGCTCCAGCCAGCGAGTGGCCCTGATGGCCTCCTCAGAGGGTGGTATGAACATTGAGGAAGTGGCGCACTCGACCCCGGAAAAAATCATCAAGGTTTTTGTTGATCCGGCGGTCGGACTCAGTGCCGCCCAGGCCAAGGAACTGGCCAACGGCATCGGTGTTCCCGCTGGCTCCACAGCGCAGTGCGTCGATGTCTTGCAAAAGCTGTATAAGGTTTACATGGACACCGACGCTTCGTTGGTTGAAATCAACCCCCTTATTCTCGAAGGCAACGGCAATATCAAGGCCTTGGATGCCAAGTTCAACTTTGATTCCAACGCGCTCTACCGTCATCCCGAGATCGTCGCCTACCGGGATCTCGATGAAGAAGATCCGGCCGAAGTTGAGGCCAGCAAATTTGATCTCGCCTACATCAGTTTGGACGGCAACATCGGCTGCCTAGTCAATGGTGCCGGTCTGGCCATGGCCGCCATGGACACGATCAAATTGTTCGGCGCCGAGCCCGCCAACTTTCTGGATGTCGGCGGCGGTGCCACGCCCGAGAAGGTGACTGAGGCGTTCAAGATCATGCTGAAGAACAAGAAGGTCAAGGCCATTTTGGTCAACATCTTTGGCGGCATCATGAAGTGCGACACGATCGCGATGGGCATAGTTGCCGCGTGCAAGGCAACCAACCTGAATGTGCCGCTGGTCGTGCGCATGAAGGGCACCAACGAAGAGTTGGGCAAGAAGATCCTGGCTGATTCCGGACTACCCATCATCAGCGCCGACACCATGGCCGAAGCAGCCCAAAAAGTCATTGCTGCAGTCAACGCCTGAAAGTAAATCATGTCCATCCTAATCAATAAAGACACCAGAGTCATCACCCAGGGCATCACCGGCAAGACCGGTCAATTCCACACCGAGAAGTGCCAGGAGTACGCCAACGGCAAGAATTGCTTCGTCGCCGGTGTCAATCCAAAGAAGGCCGGTGAATCGATCTTCAATATCCCGATTTACGCCTCCGTCAAGGACGCCGCGAAGCAAACCGGCGCCACCGTTTCGGTCATCTACGTACCGCCAGCCGGGGCGGCCGCGGCGATCTGGGAAGCCGTTGAGGCCGGCCTTGACCTGGCGATCTGCATCAC
>JAYSNJ010000082.1:0-1937 GCA_043723905.1 Holophagaceae bacterium | reverse complement strand
CAGCCGCCGGGCGCCCCTGCTGACCTTCTGGCGCATGCTCTTCCGACGGATGCTCAGGACCCAGACCTTCATGGACCTGACCCTGCTCATGGACGAGGGGCTTGCGGCTGGGAAGATCCCCAACTTCGCGGATGCCCTCAACACGCTCCGTAGCAAGGGCGTCTGCATCGTCTTCGCCATCCAGAACACGGCGGGCCTCAAGGATATCTACGGCCCTCAAGGCGGCCCTGCGGTCGAGGAAGCCTTCACCAACCGGATCACCCTTTTGAACGGGCTCAACAACGAGGACGCGGAAAAGCTCTCCAAGCATCTGGGGTCCTACACGAGGATCCGGCGGCAGACGCAAGGGCAAGCCACCCATGAGCGGGCGGAGTTGATGCCGCTGGAAGAGGTGGCACGGCGAGGCGCAGGGGAGAAAGACCGCTGGGCTGTTCTTGAAATCGTCGGAGCCACTAGCACCCGGCGCCCCATCATGGCCCGCCTGGTGCCATCCGAACTTGTGATCCGAAAGCCCAAGCCTTCGGAAATCGCTTCTCGCGCAGCAGAGATCTCGGAGCCTCTCCAGGAGGTCCAGACGGAGGAGGCAGAACCCCAACCACCCTGGACCCCCGAAATCGCTGTTGAGGAAGCGGCAGAGGAGGCGGGTGGCTTCTGAAATTCCATTTCCACTGAATCGTCCGTATCGAACGATGCGGACGATTCATCCGATTCGTTCGATTCAATGATCTGCTGTGGAGGACATCGTGAACATCGTGGTCTGGGCTGACAAAGGCGGAGTAGGGAAAACCACCCTCGCCACCTCGCTTGCCGCTGAATTCAAGGCCTCCCTGCTGGATCTTGATCCGCAGGGAGACGCTACGCGCTGGGCCAGGATGTACGGCATCGAAGCGCTGACCTTTCCGAATCCAGTGCAGCTCCAGGAGGTCCTCCTTTCGGATGGGTTCAGAGTGGCGGATTGCCCGCCCGGTCAGAGCCCGGTGGCCCTCACCGCAGCAGCCCTTGCAGATTTGCTCATCGTTCCGGCCCGAACCGGAGACGCCGACATGGTGGCTCTGGGCCGCGCCTTGGATGTGGCCAGGCGGGTCCGAAGTGCGCGTCCTTCCCTCAAAGTTGGGGTCGTGCTGTCCCTGGCCAGGGAAACGGGCCGAGCGAAGGGCGTAGAGATTGCTTTGAAGACCCAGGCAGGGGCGGATTTCATGTGGTTGGGCCGTCTCAGTGCGCGTGTGGGCGTTGAGGAGGCCTATGCCTCAGGGCGCTCCCTCCTCCAGGTTGGAGGAGCCGTGGCTCATGAATTCCGGCAGGTGCTCGAAGCGATCCGGCTTCTCCTCGAATCGAACGAATCATACGAGTCGGACGAATCGTTCGATTCCCGCGAAGCCCTGTAGGAGGTGGGCATGGCCTCGAAAAAGCAGGATGCGGCAGCAAAGGCAGCCCTGGCGGCTCTGCACATCGGGGAAACCGAGCAGGTGCGTCGAATGCCGCCCCAATCTCATGGCAATAGCCCAGGCCTACCCACAGCCAAGAAAACCCAGGTCAGCGTCCAATTCTCAGCGGAAGGGTTGGAGACCCTCCAGAAGGCCCAGGCCCGACTCCTTGAACGCGGAGTCCGTCGAGCCGGGAACAAGGGGACGACGCTGGAGATCGTGTTGATGGAATGGCTGGAGCAGATTCCTGGATGAGTCGTACAAATCGATGGGTGGGCAAGGGGGCCACGGCTTCCTCGCCCTCTACCGGTTTGGGCACTGCCGGCTGTCCTGATCCCGCGCCACGGCGGCCCTACCCGCTCTCTACCCGCTACCCGGTTCGTTCCCGGTCCAGGCCTTGGGAGCGGGGGACCCCGGCGTTTCCGTGCCCCAACCCGGTGGGCAAGGAGAAACGCCATGACCCCTTCCAATCCCTCCCTCTTTGACCAGCAGTCCTGCACCAGGACCCAATCC
>JAYSNJ010000081.1:0-1563 GCA_043723905.1 Holophagaceae bacterium | reverse complement strand
CACTGGTGCCTGGACGTGACCTACAACGATGACGCCAGTCGCATCCGAAAGGATCACGGCCCTCAGAACATGACCGTCCTCCGCCGCCTCGCCGTAAATTTCCTGCGCCAGATCGAACTTGGCCCCAAGAAAATCAGCCTCCGAGGCCGCCTCATCATGGCCAACCACGACTCATCCTTCATCCTTAGGGCACTTGGCGTTTAGATGCGATTGCCCTGGGGGGGGATGGATGGCCCGTTCCAGCTTCAGGAAATACGCGAATGAACGAGACGACAGAAAATAGAATCAAGTGAAGGGACTTCCTTCGAAGGTCTTCCCACTTTCCCTGCGTGTCTATGACGGAAGTCACGGAACAACCCCGTTACACGATGAACGGATCCTGATTACACGACGACGGATCTTCGGACCAGGAGGTATGAATCTCGGCCCGGTGGGGCGGCGAAGGTTCGTCGGACGGCTTGAGCCGGGAGGCCCCAACCCGCCATCTGCGTTAAGGTAGTGGCATGTTCGCCTCTTCGGCCCTCTCCCTGCGCCGCCCCGCCAAACGGGGCGCAGGCTTCACCCTTCTGGAACTGCTCACGGTCATGACCATTCTGGCCCTGCTGGCCACGGTGGGCTTGGCGGGCTACCGCAACAAGGTGCGAACGGCCCGCGAGGCTGTGCTCAAGGAGAACCTGTTCCAGATCAATCACGCCCTGGAGCAGCATCGGGCCGATCGCGGGAAATACCCTTCCAGCCTGGGGCCGCTCAAGGAACTGGGCTACCTCCGGGACATGCCCTACGATCCCATGACCCAGTCCCGGGAAACGTGGCAGACCGAACTGGAACCCCCCGATCCCGACAACCCCGACGCCGAGTTGGGCGTCTTCCGCGTGCGCAGCGGCTCCACGGACAAGGGCAGCAACCAGATCCCCTACAACGAGTGGTGAGGGCGGTCCGCCATCTTCAGTCTGCAGGAACCCATGAGCCCGACGACCCTCCTTCGCCTTGATCAATTCTCCAAGATCCTCCTGCTCTTATGGGCGGGGGCGGCCCTGGGTTTCGGCATCTTTTCGGCACCGGTCCTGTTCGGTGAACTGCCCAGCCGGGATCTGGCCGGACGCGTCGCCGGGCTGATCATCGGGCGCCTGGACTGGGCCGCCTGGATCGCCTTTGGCCTTGCCGGACTCAGCTGGGTCGGCCGCTGGGCCTCCGAAGTGCAGGATGAGATCATCGGCCCCATCCGCCTCTGGAGTGGCGCTTTGATGGTGGCCCTGCTCATGTGTCTGGCCAGCAGCTTCGTCGTCACACCCAAGATCCACGCCATCCGTGCCCGCATCAATGCACCCATCGAAAGCCTGGCGCCGGATCACGCGGACCGGGTGGCCTACAACAAGGCCCACGGCCTGAGCCGCAACCTGTTCTTCCTTCGCATTTTGTTGGCCATGGGGCTCGCCGCCACCGTCAGTCTGCTGCCACGGCAGGGGAAGACAACGCAGACGGCATAGGCTCCGGCAGTTCCCAGGCCTCCAGAGTACGAGGGGTGGGAGAACCCGGAATCAGTTCCCGCAGCCAAAGGCGGAG
>JAYSNJ010000080.1:0-26047 GCA_043723905.1 Holophagaceae bacterium | reverse complement strand
CACCGACAACCTCATGCACAACCTGAAGGCGGAGCGTTTTTTCAAGGAGGTGTCGATCAATGGACGCAAGGCTTCGGCCGACGGTCCGATCAAGACCTTCCCGCTGCGAGGCATCCAAGATTCCCCGCCCTATCTGCATGACGGCCGCCTTCTGACGCTGGAGGATACGGTGGAGTTCTTCAACCTCGTACTGGGATTGAACCTGAGCGATCGAGAGAAGAAAGACCTGGTGGCTTTCATGCGCGTCCTCTAGCCCTGCAATCCCGGCGCCGAACGGTATGCGCGGCATGCCGTTGCGGAGGCCGGACATCAGGTCCACCCATTAATCACCCACTCCAAGGAGGAGCGACATGACGAAAATCCTGGTTCTCTACTACAGCATGTATGGCCATATCGAGACCGTGGCGCAGTCCGTGGCTGAAGGCGCACGCAGCGTCGAAGGCACCGAGGTCTCCATCAAGCGTGTTCCCGAATTGATGCTAGAAGACGTGGCACGGAAGGCCGGTGCCAAGATCGATCAGGCAGCACCGTTTGCGTCGGTCGCGGAGTTGCCGACCTATGACGCCATCATCTTTGGAACACCGACACGTTTCGGCAACATGTGTGCGCAGATGCGCAATTTTCTCGACCAGACCGGTGGGATATGGCTCAAGGGCGGCCTGATCGGGAAGGTCGGCAGCGTGTTCACCTCCACCGCCACCCAGCATGGCGGCCAGGAAACCACGATTACGTCCTTTCACACCACCTTGCTGCACCACGGAATGATCATCGTGGGCGTTCCATATTCCTGCCAGGAAATCATGAACATGAGTGAAATCACCGGCGGGTCACCTTATGGCGCGGGCACACTGGCGGGTGGAGACGGCAGCCGCCAGCCGTCTGAAAATGAATTGAAGATTGCCCGTTTCCAGGGTGTTCATGTTGCGAATATCGCAAAGAGACAATTCGCGTCCTGACCCTTCGCCGCGAGGTTGTGTGAAATGCTCATCTGAGGTTCAAGACGTCCGCTCCTTCCACGCAGCTTTTACCTAATAAATGACAACGAAATCAAATAAAAAAGCTATGGATTTCCCGATCGTCTGCGTGGGCGGTTCAGCCGGGGGCCTCGATGCCTATACGCGATTATTGCAATCCCTTCCCCCAGATATGGGTATCGCCATTGTCATCGTCAATCACCTTAGAACTGTCGATACCTTGCTCCATGAAATTCTTCCTCGCTATACCCAAATGCCTGTCGAGCTCATCACAGAAAGTCTGTGGGGACCTCGTCTCAGCCGGAAGGATTTCCGACAGGACAAACCCTCTGCACCGAAGCGATCATAGTCATCCCTGTTTTTTGATGAATGCCCGCTTTGAGGCGTGGCAGTGCGGACAGGTCCAGCCTTCGGGCAGTTCCTGGAATGCGACACCCGGCGGAATCTTGCCGACTGGATCACCGGTCCGAGGATCATAGGTGTAACCGCACATCATGCATGCATACCGCTCGACGGGAGGACTCTCTGGGTCCATTCCAGGCAGAGTCGTGGGCTGGGATGGCCCCTCGAACCCAAGCACGAGGTTCTCGTAGAGCCCGTGGACGAGCTTCCGATCGAATTCCCGGCACTCCTCCAGCATCTGGCCTGCTTCCTTGGGGGTGAAATAGTCCATGCACGGTTCGAAGAAGTGATGGTCCTCCTTCTCGATATGCCTGGGGTAGAACACGGCCAAATGTTCCATCAGGGTTGCGAGTTCAGACGCGGAGGCACGATCCCCTTTCAGGAAGCGTTCCCGAGCGACCGAAAGCTTGCGGAGAGTCTCCCTCCCCATCGCGTGCTCGGCCTCCAGCTCAGCCAGCATGGCGCGGTGTTCCGGGGCGAGCGGTTTCTGCTTGAGTTCCCGGAAGAGGATGCCCTCCTCCTTGCCGTGGTGACAGCGGTCGGCATAGGTCCGGATGAAATCCACGGCAGACAGCACGAAGTCCGCGTTCACGCGGCCCGTGCTGCGGATTCGTCGCGCCTCTTCCGCGATGAGCGAAATCATCCGTTCGATAAGGCGATGCTCGACCATCATCGGCCCCACAGGCATCATCGAAACTCCCTGTCGTGGTTGAAGGTCCAGTCTAGCCTCGCGCTTTCGCGGGCATGCGCGGTGGGTGAAGCCTGGAGCTATTTGGATGAAGCCCGGGCCCGCATGTGGGTGACGAGGAAATAGGACGCTTCGAGTGCCTTCACGCTGTGGAGTTCGTTCTCTTCGAAGACGATCCGCTCTCCCGGCGTGAGGGTGTGCCACGTTTCTCCCTTCAGGGCCTCCATGCGGCCTGTGAGGAGTTGCACACTGGCAGGGTAGGGCGCCTTGTGGGGAGGCACCTGGCCCCCCGCGGGCAGGGCCACCAGCACCAGCTCGGCGCCGTCCCGGATATCGATGAGGGGAAGCATGGCCCGGTCCTTCTCGGGCATGGGCAGGGCTTCCTGGAGATTGGTGATGGTCATGGAAACCTCCAGCCCCTCTCAATGAGGGGCCAAGTCAGGGTGGATGGAAGCAGTGCCGCCGAAGGAAGGGCTAGATCAGGCGGCTTCGGGGTCCCTGCTGAAGATCATGCGCAGGGCCGCAAGGACGAGAGGAACGGCGCCTGCGAGGAGGAAGATGAGATCCGCAATAATCCGGATCCATTCCAGGGTGTGGAAGGTGCCGCCCATGAGGTAGGAGAGACGCCGGGCGTGCCAGTAGCCGTGGGAAATGGAATCCCAGAGCTGGAGCACGCCCGCCGGGAAGAGATCCAGCAGGAGCATGAGGCCGAGGCCGAGGTTGAGGCCCCAGAAACCGATCCGGATGAGCTTCTCGGAGCGGTTCCAGATCGCATCGCTCTTGAGGGCGCGCAGGCAGAAGACCAGCACGGCCAGGGCGAGCATTCCGAAGACCCCGAACATGGCCGCATGTCCGTGGTTGGTGGTGAGGGTGGTGCCCATCTCGAAGTAGGAGACGATGGGCAGATTGATGAGGAAGCCGAAGACACCCGCCCCCACGAAGTTCCACACGCCGACTGCGATGAGGAACTTGATGGCCCAGCTCTGCTTGGCCGCAAGAGGGCGATCGCAATCGGAGCAGCTCTTCTCCTGGAGCCGGATGAAGTCCCAGGCATCCAGGGTCAAGAGCGTCAGCGGCACCACTTCCAGGGCACTGAAGCAGGAGGCCAGGCCCATGTTCAGGGTGCCCTGGCCCGTGAAGTACCAGTGGTGGCCGATGCCCATGATGCCGCCGGTGAGGTAGAGGATGGCGTCCAGGTAGACCAGCCGGGTGGCGGATTTCGCCGTCACGAGGCCCATCTGGTAGAACATCACCGCCACCAGCACCGTGGCGAAGAGCTCGAAGAAGCCTTCCACCCAGAGGTGGATGATCCAGAAGCGCCAGTTGTCGATGACGGCAAAATTGGTGTGAGGTCCGTAGAAAAGTGCGGGCACGTAGAACAGCGGGATGGCGATGGCGGCATAGAGAAAGAGGGAAGGCAATTCGCCCTGTTCCGTTCCCTTCATGGCCGGTCTCAAGGCCCGGAACATGAGGAAGAGCCAGAAAATCAGCCCCACCGCCAGCAGGAGCTGCCAGAAGCGGCCCAGGTCCAGGTATTCACTGCCCTGATGTCCGAACCAGAACCAGAGGGTCCCCAGCTTGTCGCTGATGCCGGCAGCCTCACCGAAGAGGCTGCCGAAGACCACGATGGCCAAGGCACCGAGCAGCACCAGGACGCCCGCCTTCTGACCCTTGGGCTCGGCCCCGCCCACGAGGGGCGCCAGGAAGAGCCCACCCGCGACCCAGGCCGTGGCGATCCAGAAGATGGCGAGCTGGAGATGCCAGGTCCGGGCGAGGTTGTAGGGCAGGCTCTGGGCCAGGTCAAAGCCATAGAAGGCGCCGGGTTCCACGCGGTAATGGGCCAGGACACCCCCCAGGGCCGTCTGCCCCAGGAACAGCAGCGCCACCACCGCGAAGTAGAGTCCGAGCGCCTTCTGGCTGGGTGTCAGGACCCAGGACTGCAACCGCCCCACGTGAGCGTGTTTCCAGCCCGCCTCGCCGCCCCAGCCCAGGTAGTCGAACTTGCCGAAGATGAAGAGGATCAGTCCCAGCCCCCCCAGAAGAACCACCAGACTGAGCGCGCTCCAAAGATAGGCGCTGGCCGTGGGGCCATTGCCCACCAGGGGCTCGAAGGGCCAGTTGTTGGTGTAGGAGTAGTCCGCCCCGGGGCGCGTGGCCACGGTGGCCCAGGAAGCCCACGCGAAATAGGCCGTCAGGCGCTTCAGTTCGCCATCACTGCGGATGAATTTCGAGGGCAGCCCAGGAGCAGGGGTCGCCCCGCCGAAGAAGGCCTTCCATTCCCCGATTTGCGTTTGGAAGGAGGCCGCTTCCCCATCCGTGAAGACGAGCGTGTCCGTGCCTTTGTCATAGCGGTTCTGCTTGAGTTCACCCTTGAGCGCTTCTCCCACTTCCAGGGACTGGGCTGTGGGCAGATCCTTGAACCATCGCCCGTAGCGGGCCTGGGCCAGGGTGTCTCGCCCGATTTCCGCGAGCCGGTGCAGGTACTCCGCCGAGTAGTCCGGTCCCAGGTAGGCGCCATGGCCCCAGAGGGTGCCGTGCTCCATCAGGCCGTATTTGAAGAAGACCTCCTGGCCTCCCTTGATGTCCTCGCCCGTGAGGATGACCTGCCCTGCGCCATCCACCACGCGCGAGGGAATGGGCGGCGCGCCCTGGTAGGTCTTCACCGTCACCAGGGTGAGCAGAGAGAAACCCAAGATCATCACGAGGATGACGGCCTGTCTCCACCAGGGGGAGAGCGGCGAGCTATCGCTGGGGTCGTGGCTCATGGGGGCTCCACAGTGAACGAGGGGTTGATGAGGGACCGAAGTATGCGCTCAAACGCGCACCGAAGGGCCGGTTAAATCCAAACAGATCCATGAGAGCAATTGGCATCTACCCGATGACCCTGGCTCAGGAACGGGGGCCGAAGCGGGGGCAGGAGGGTTCCGAGCGCCTGCTTCGGGAGCGGCGCCTGAATGGCGAGCCCCGTCCCGCCGAAGGGCGGAGGTGCCCCGGGGATGCCGGACCTGCATGACATATCGAGACTTTCAAGCCATCCATCCGTCGGGTGTAGGATGCACTCCATGGATCAGAACCTCGAGAGGCTCACCTTCAGGGCACCTGAGGTCCTGCGCCCAGGTCTCGAAGCGTATCTGTCCTTCGACCCGGAGCGGATGGCCGCTCTTTTCAGTGGCGATGCCGTCGTGGACGATTCGCGACTGCCCCAGCCCATCCATGGGCACGACGGGATCGTCGACTATTTCGGGGATGTCTTTGGCAAGATCCTCAGCTTCAAGCTGCACCGGAGCCAGATCTTCGCCATCCGGAACTCCTTCCTGGTGGTGATCGAAGCCACCATGGTGCCCAAAGCCTTCCCGGACAGGCCCATGCTCTACTTTGGCGCCACCAGCGTAGAAATTGATGACGCTGGGTTCATCCGCCAATACCGCGTCTACGTTGATCCGCAGGCGATCCTCCAGATGGAATCACCCGTCAGCGCCCTGCCGCTACGCGAACCCCAACGCGCCAAGGGCACCCCCCCACCCCAGGATGACGACTTCCTGAGCTGGCTCGACCCCTCCTGCGGATAGCGGGAGCCGAAGGCCTTCCATTCCCCATCGATGCGCCTGGCGGCAAGCCGATCAGTCACGGGCAAAGATCCTTCTCAGGGGGAAGCCCAATCCGGCCGATCCGAACCCCCAAAAAAGGCTGTTCAGAAGCAGCACGAGTGTCCAGGCAGGGATGGTTTTCGGGTGGATTTGAAGCCAGTCGATAAGGGAAAACGCGGGCTGCATGAGGACGCGAAATATCGAGATAAGGACAAGTTCGAACGTGGACGGCTCCAGGCCAGAGGTGCCTGTCCTTGAGATTTCCATGGTGAAGGGGATGACCACGGATAGGGCTGAGAGCAGAAGGTGAGACGCACCGATGAGGGCGCCAAGTTTCAGGAATCTCCAGATTGAATCATACATAGCGGCCTGAGAATGGAGTGCATTCGAGCGCAAGTCAGCCCCGTCTCGCCGAGGCCAGGAAGACAGGATAGTCCTTCCCCTCCTTCCGGGTGACGGTGGCTGTGCCCAGGTGGATCTCCTGGAAGCCGGCGTCCTTCAGCCATGATCGGATCTGTTCCCGGGGGAAGCCGCGGTGCTGGATGGTCACGGTGGCGTCGTGGAAGGTGCCATCCTCCGCGTCCAGGTCAGCCAGGGCCACCCGCCCGCCGGGACGGAGGGCCCGTATGAAGTGGTGGAAGAGCGCAGGCACATCGGCCACGTGATGGAGGGTCATGCTGCTCACGATGAGGTCGTAGGGGCCGTCCAGGTCCCCCGTCCCGGCGGCATCCAGAGCGATCAGACGCACCGGTGTGCCCTGGGTCGCAGCCTTTTCCGCCAGGGTCTTGAGCATGCCGGACGAGGTGTCCGCGCCGGCGATGGATCCGACCCGGGAGGCCAGGTCCAGCGTCACCAGGCCCGTGCCGCAGCCGAAGTCCAGGACGGCCATTTCCTGGGACAGGGGCACCCGTGCCGAGATGGCCGCCACCACCCCATGGGCCAGGGCCACCCGGCGCTCTGCGAGATCCCAGGTCGCCGCGGCCTGATCGAAGTGTTCCGTTCCCGACATGAAGCCTCCCCGTGCCCTTCGATGCCCCAGGGACACCGGATTCATCCTGGCATGGGCAGGAACCGGCGAGGAATCCCGGTCCTGGAAGCCGAATTCTGGGAAACTGGTCCTTCGTGAGCGCACGTCCCCATGTTTCTGGAGTCCCCATGAAGATCCTGTCCAAGTCCCTGGTCGCCGTGATGGCCCTGCTGCTGCCCCTGGCCGCCTGCAAGCGGGAGGGCGTGCCGGCCCCACAGCCCGCGGCTCCCGCCGACGCCGCCCACGGGGGGATGCCCGGCAAGGGGATGCCCGTGAAGAAGGAATCCACCGTGGTGGTGCCTGACAATCTCAAGGGCAAGTGGAAGGCCGTCCGGGTCATCGTGGTGGAATCGGCCTCCAGGAAGGAGACCGCCCATGTGGTGCCGGTGGGTGCGGATTTCCAGGTCCCCGGCACCGGCCTGACGCTGCGGGTGGAGAACCTGCTGCCGGACTTCTCCATGGGCGGGGGGGTCATCACCTCCAAGTCCGAGAAGCTGGAGAATCCCGCGGCCCAGGTGAGGGTCCTCGAGGGTGGCAGGGAGATCTTCAAGGGCTGGATGTTCACCAAGTTCCCCGACGCGCATCCCTTCGAGCACCCCAAGTACGGTCTGAAGCTGGTCGAATTGCTGCCCTGATCACGCCGGGCAGTACCCTCCGGTCGTGTGATCATGCTCACTTCCCCAGGGAAGATCTTGACCCCTGGGGGAATTAATTCGATAATTTTGTATCGAGATTTAATTCCCGATCCATTCCCACCGGAGGCACCCATGCGAGCGGAGTCGGTTCCCGAACCCACGCTGCGACGCCTGCCCTCCTACTACCACTATCTCGTCCGCCTGCGGGAAAAGGGGCAGGTGATGATCTCCGCCGCCCAGATCGGGGAGGACCTGGGTGTGCATCACACCCAGGTCCGCAAGGATCTGGCCTTCACCGGCAGCCAGGGGCGCCCCAAGGTCGGCCACCGCGTGGCGGATCTGGCGGCCTCCATCGAGAACTTCCTCAACTGGAACAACGCCACCGACGCCTTCCTGGTCGGCGTGGGCCACCTGGGCACGGCGCTCCTGGGCTATGCGGGCTTCGAGCGGGCGGGGGTCAAGATCGTGGCGGCTTTCGACACGAATCCCAGGATGGTGGGGAAGAAGATCCAGGGCGTGCTGGTGCTGCCCCTGGACAAGCTGCCCGATCTCGCCCGCCGCATGCACATCAGCATCGGGATCCTCACGGTGCCGGCCGAGGCCGCCCAGGAAGTGGCGGACCTGATGATCGCCAGTGGGATCCAGGCCATCTGGAACTTCGCGCCCACGGTCCCCGATGTGCCCCAGGACGTGATCATCGAGAACGTCGCCCTCTATTCGAGCCTCGGGGTCCTCTCCCGGAAGCTCGCCGTCCATCGGAGAGCCGCCCTCGCGGCGTCAACCGGTCCCGATCCGGCCTAGCCGGGTCCCAGACACTTCCCGGCCCAGCCGGTTCCACAGAGCCAGGCCAGGGTCCTGGGGCCCCCCGGCAGGTCCGGGACGGCTTCGAATATCCCCAGTTCCTCAACGAAGGCCTTCCCCTCGAAGGCCGGGATGATCTCTGCCCGCGCGGCAAGGAGACGAACGCATGCTCACAGCCGAAACCGAGGCCCCGCAGGTCGCGCGGCAGTTCACGTCGGTGCTCCGCATCCTGGAGTCCTTCCATCACGACAGCTCGAAGCTCGTGCCCATCCTCCAGGCCGTGC
Source organism: Holophagaceae bacterium (assembly GCA_043723905.1). GTDB lineage: Bacteria > Acidobacteriota > Holophagae > Holophagales > Holophagaceae > JAYREN01. The sequence continues at coordinate 17,649 of JAYSNJ010000080.1, read as the reverse complement.
AGGAGGAATACCGCTACCTGCCGGAAGAGGTCATGACCTTCGTCGCCACGGCGCTGGAAATCCCCCCGGCCCGGGTCTTCGGCGTCGCCACCTTCTACAGCCACTTCGCCCTGGCCCCCAAGGGCAAGTATGTCGTCCGCATCTGCGATGGCACGGCCTGCCACGTGAAGGGCAGCCAGGACATCGTGGATGCCATCACGGAGCGCCTGAAGCTCCCCAAGGGCAGGCAGACCACGGCCGACATGCTCTTCACCCTGGAGACCGTGAGCTGCCTGGGTGCCTGCGGCCTGGCGCCCGCCGTGGTCATCAACGAGGACGTGCACGGCCAGATGAACGCCGAGCGCACCCGGGCCCTCATCGATCAGATCTGCATGGAGGAAGGCCGATGACTGCGACGACCGCGATGACCACATCGACTGCCAGGCTCGAATTGAATCTGGAGACCACCTCCCAGGACTACCTCGCCTCCGAGACGAGGTTCAAGCGCCGCGTGGTGATCTGCGCGGGCACGGGCTGCATGGCCGGCGGCGCGCTGAAGGTCTTCAAGACCCTCCATGAGCAGGCCCGGGCCCTGGGCATCACCCTCGAGATCGAGCTGGACTACGAGGACAGACAGGACAAGGACGGTCTCCTCACCAAGAGCGGCTGCCAGGGCTTCTGCCAGATGGGACCGCTCCTCTCCATCGAGCCCGACGGCATCCTCTACTGCACCGTGAAGCCCAGCGATGTGGCCGAGATCCTGGAGACCACCTTCCAGCACGGGAAACTGGTGGAGCGGCTGCTCTACAAGGTTCCCGCCACGGGGCAGGTCTGCAAGGGGCACGGGGACATCCCCTTCTACACCCAGCAGCACCGCACGGTCCTGAAGGCCTGCGGGAGCCTGGATCCGGAGAACCTCCGCGAATACATTGCCCGGGGCGGCTACTTTGCCGCGCGCAAGGCGCTGACCACCCTGACCGACCAGGAGGTGTGCCAGGAGATCCTGGACGCCGGCCTCCGGGGCCGCGGCGGCGGCGGCTTCCCCACGGGACGCAAGTGGGAGCTCACCCGCATCCAGCCTGCAGGCAAGAAGTACGTCATCTGCAACGGCGACGAGGGTGACCCGGGCGCATTCATGGACCGCTCCGTGATGGAGGGCAACCCCCACGCCATCCTCGAGGGCATGATGATCTGCGCGCGCGCCATCGGCGCCGACGAAGGCTACGTCTACGTGCGCGCCGAATACCCCCTGGCCGTGGCGCGGGTCAAGAAGGCCGTCCAGGACGCCGAGGCAGCGGGCCTCCTGGGCGACGATATCTACGGCAGCGGCCAGAACTTCCGCGTCCACGTGATGGAAGGGGCGGGGGCCTTCGTCTGCGGGGAAGAGACGGCCCTCATCGCCTCCATCGAGGGGAAGCGCGGCATGCCCATGCCCAAGCCGCCGTTCCCGGCGCAGTCCGGGCTCAACGGCAGGCCCACGGTCATCAACAACGTGGAGACCCTGGCCTCCGTGCCGCTCATCCTGACCCACGGCCACGCCTGGTACCGCGGGATGGGCACAGAGAAGAGCCCCGGGACCAAGACCTTCGCCCTCACGGGCCATGTGGCGAACACGGGCCTGATCGAGGTCCCCTTCGGCGCCACGCTGCGCACCATCGTGTTCGATATCGGTGGCGGCGTCACCCGGAAGGGCGATGTCATCGACAACGAGGCCTTCAAGTCCGTGCAGATCGGCGGCCCCAGCGGCGGATGCCTCACCCGCGAACACCTGGACATGCCCATGGACTTCGACAGCCTCCTCGGCATCGGCGCCATGGTGGGTTCGGGGGGCCTGGTGGTGATGAACCAGGAGACCTGCATGGTGCAGGTGGCCAAGTTCTTCATGCAGTTCACCCAGAACGAGAGCTGCGGCAAGTGCGTGCCCTGCCGCGAGGGGACGAAACAGATGCTCGCCCTCCTCGATGACATCACCGAGGGAAGGGCCACGGAGGAGACGCTGCCCTTGTTGGAGCAGCTGGCGAGAAACGTGAAGATCGGCTCGCTGTGCGGTCTGGGGAAGACGGCGCCCAATCCCGTGCTCTCCACCCTGAAGCACTTCCGCAGCGAGTACGAGGCCCACGTCCACCGCAAGGTCTGCCCCAGCCGGGTCTGCAAGAGCCTCATGACACCCGAGATCGATGCCGCTCTTTGCAAGGGCTGCACCCTCTGCGCGCGGAAGTGCCCCGTGGGCGCCATCCATGGCGAGCGCAAGATCGCCCACACCATCGACGCCTTCACCTGCATCCGCTGCGGCGCCTGCGTCGAGGCCTGCAAGTTCAACGCGATCTCCGGGATCTGATGCAAGTCAGGGGGGACCGCCCCGTCCCCCCTGGCCCCCGCTCGGTGGCGAGCGCAGCTCGCCACCATCGCCTCTCTCTGAGCTGAATTCGAGGATGACCCATGACCCATGAGAAGACTCTGACCATCGATGGATTCCGCGTCGCGATCGAGGCGGAGACGAACCTGCTCCAGGTGATCCGCAAGGCCCACGTCGAGCTGCCCACCTTCTGCTACCACTCCGAACTCTCCGTCTACGGCGCCTGCCGCCTCTGCATGGTGGAGGTCGAAGGCCGCGGCCTCGTCACGGCCTGCACCACCGCGCCCGAGCCGGGCATGAAGGTGAAGACCCAGACCTCGGAAGTGCGCGAACTCCGCAAGATGAACATCGAGCTGCTGCTGGCCAGCGGTAACCACGACTGCCCCACCTGCGGCAAGAGTGGTTCCTGCAAGCTGCAGTCTCTGGCGGAGCGGCTGGGTGTCAGCCGGGTGCGCTTCAACGCGCCCCTGGAGGTGAAGCCCCTCGACTTCAGCAGCCCCAGCCTGGTGCGCGATCCCAACAAGTGCGTGCTCTGCGGCGACTGCGTGCGCTACTGCTCCGAGATCCAGGGAATCGGCGTGCTGGACTTCACCCATCGGGGATCGCAATCCACTGTGTCACCAGCATTCAACAAAGGTCTTTCCGAAGTCGATTGCGTGGCCTGCGGCCAGTGCGCCGCCGTCTGCCCCGTGGGCGCCATCCTGGTGAAGACCGAAGTGGAACGGGCCTACGCCGCCATCCAGGACCCCCAGAAGACCGTCGTCGTGCAGGTGGCTCCGGCCGTCCGGGCCGCCATCGGGGAGTCCTTCGGCGCCCCCAACGACACCTTCACCATGGGGCGCATCGTGTCGGCCCTGCGCCGCCTGGGGTTCAACAGGGTCTACGACACCTCCTTCAGCGCCGATCTCACCATCTGGGAGGAGGCCACGGAGTTCGTGAACCGCAAGCAGTCGGGGGGCACGCTGCCCCTGTTCACCAGCTGCTGTCCCGCCTGGGTGAAGCTGGTGGAGCACGACTACCCCGAGCTCCTGGGGCATCTCTCCACCTGCCGCAGTCCCCAGCAGATGTTCGGTAGCCTGGCCAAGGACGTGCTCCCCAGGGAGCTGGGCATCGCCCGGGAGGACCTGGTAGTGGTGAGCATCATGCCCTGCACCGCCAAGAAGTTCGAGGCCGCCAGGGAGGAGTTCAAGGTGAACGGCCATCCCGATGTGGACCTGGTCCTCACGACCCAGGAACTGGCGCGCATGATCCAGGACGCGGGGATCTTGTTCCCCGAACTGCCCGTGGACAGCCTGGACCAGCCCTTCGGCACCAAGACCGGCGCGGGGGTGATATTCGCCAATTCGGGCGGCGTCACGGAAGCCGTGATCCGCTACGCGGCGGGTCGCCTGGGGGAGGACCACCCCGTCATCGAGGAGGTCCGCAGCGAGAAGAACCGCCGGGATTTCACCGCGGTCACCCCCCTGGGGGAGATCAAGATGGCCGTGGTCCACGGTCTGGCCAAGGCCCAGGAACTGGTCAAGGAGATCCGGGCCGGGAAGAGCGATGTGGAGTTCGTGGAGATCATGGCCTGTCCCGGCGGGTGCATCGGCGGCGCCGGTCAGCCCACCACCCATTCCGCCGGGACTCGGCGCAGGCGCACCCAGGTCATCCGCGATGTGGACACGACCCAGGACGCCCACTGCTCCCAGGAGAACCACGTCATCAGGGACCTCTACCGAGACCGTCTGGACCAGCCCAACAGCCCGGAGGCCCACCGCCTGCTCCACACGCACTACCACAGCCGCAAGCGGATCGAGGGGGATGGCATCGCCCTCTCCGAGATCACCGGCACGGTCAAGATCCCCGTCAGCGTCTGCATCGGCACGGCCTGCCATCTGCGGGGCGCCCAGGATCTCCTCAAGCGGATCCTGAAGCACGTGGACGCGACGGATGTGGACGAGCGCTTCGAGATCAAGGCCACCTTCTGCATGGAGGCCTGCGATCGGGGGCCCTCCGTGCGGGTGAATGGACACTTGCTGCATCATGCGACGTTCGAAAGGGTGCGGGACACCCTGGCCGCTGCGGCTGCGGGCGAGTTGCCCGCCCTGGAGGTGTGCGATGAGTGCGCCCACGCATGAAATCGTGGTCTGCATGGGGAGCGCCTGCTTCTCCCGGGGGAATGCCGGCACCGTTCCGGTGATCCAGGAATTCCTCCGGGCAAAGGGGTTGGAACATTCGGTCCAAGTCACAGGAACCCTCTGCCAGAATCAGTGTCGACAGGGCCCCAATCTGTGCGTGGACGGGGAGTGCCTCTGCGGGGTCGAGCCCGCGAACCTGTCCGAGCTCCTGGAGGAGCATCTGGGAATGGCGGAGAGATCCTGAAATGAACTCGCAGCAGCCGATCTTCACGGAAAAGGCGCGGTGCCAGGACTGCTACAAGTGCGTCCGGGCCTGTCCGGTGAAGGCCATCCAGGTGGTGGACGACAGCGCGGCGGTGATGCCGGAGCGCTGCGTCTACTGCGGCACCTGCGTGAACGTCTGCCCCGTGGGCGCCAAGAAGGTCCGGGATGATCTGGGCCGGGCGAAGCTGCTGCTCAAGCGCAAGGCCAAGGTGGTGGCCAGTCTGGCCCCCTCCTTCGTCACCGAATTCCCCGGCATCGCGCCGGAAAGGCTCGTCCGCGCCCTGAGGACCCTGGGCTTCTGGGCCGTCTCCGAGACGGCCCTGGGCGCCGAGGAAGTCTCCGCCGCCTGTGCGATGGAACTGGAACGGGGCGGTCCCGGCGTCTACCTGTCCACCGCCTGCCCGACGGTGGTGGAATTGATCCGGCGCTATCACGCCGACCAGATCCCGTCCCTCACCCGCCTCCTCTCGCCGCTGATGGCCCACTGCAAGCTGCTCCAGCGGGAGTACGGCGAGGAGATCGGCATCGTGTTTTTCGGGCCCTGCATCTCCAAGAAGCTGGAGGCGGACGCCCGGCCCGAGCTTCTGGACGTGGCCCTCACCTTCGCCGATCTCCGTCGCTGGCTCGAGGAGCGGGGCATCGACCCCTCCCTGGAGCCCCTCCTGGAGGCGGACGCCTTCCTGCCTCGGGGGGCCCGGGACGGCGCCCTCTACCCGGCGGATGGCGGCATGAACCGGGGCATCGCCTCTCGGCCCAACACGCAGGACGTCAAGTTCATGTCCTTCTCCGGCATCCACTACCTGCAGGAGGCCATGGAGGGCCTGGGCAGGACCGAGCTGAAGCAGAAGCTCTTCCTGGAGCTGCTGGCCTGCGAGGGGGGCTGCGTGAACGGTCCCCAGGCGTCCAAGGCCTGCGGCACGGCCCTGAAATGGCTCCAGGTGCTGGACTACGCGCCCGAGCCGGCCCGGCCCTTCCTGGAACCCAGCCTGGATCTCGGGGCGGAGACCCTCCCCGATCCTGTGCCGGAATTCGTCCACGAGGCCTCCGAGATCCTCCAGGGCCTGCGGCGCCTGGGCAAGACGGCGCCCGAGGACGAGCTCAACTGCGGGGGCTGCGGCTACGACAGCTGCCGGAGCCTGGCCGAGGCCCTGCTGGAGGGCCGGGCCGAGCCCAACATGTGCGTGTCCTACATGCGCAAGCTGGCCATGAACAAGGCCAACGCGCTCATCCGCTCCATGCCCGCAGGGGTGGTGATCGCCGACGAGAACCTCTTCATCATCGAGTGCAACCGGCGCTTCGCCGAGACCCTGGGGGGCGACACGCCGGAGGTCTTCGAGGCCAAGCCGGGCCTGGGCGGCGCCGATCTGGCCAAGGTCTGTCCGGAACTGCGCAGCCTCTTCGCCCGGGGCCTGGAGCAGGACCTGGACGCCCTGCGCAAGGATGTGCGGGTGGGGGATCGCATCCTGCGCCTCACGGTCTTCACCGTCGAACTGGGCCGCATCGTGGGGGGTGTGCTCCAGGACATCACCGAGCCCGCCGTCCAGCGGGAGCAGATCATCTCCCGGGCCCAGGAAGTGATCCGCAAGAACGTGACCACCGTGCAGCAGATCGCCTTCCTGCTGGGGGAGAACGCCGCGGAGACGGAGATGATGCTCGATTCGCTCTCGTCATCCTTCCGGGTCGCGCCCTCGCCCCTGGGCGGACCGGCGCCGGACGAGGACCCGCACCGTGGCAGGTAGCGGTCCCGCCTTTTTCATTGAGGTCGACCACGCCCAGGAGAAGAAGGCGGGGCAGGCGGCCTGCGGGGATGTCTTCCTCTCTCAGAAACTGGAGGGTGGCGAGCGGGTGGTCTCCGTGCTGGCCGACGGCCTGGGCAGCGGCATCAAGGCCTCTGTCCTGGCCCATCTGACCGCCACCATGGCCGCGCGCTACGTCGCCGAAGACGCCGATATCGCCCGGGCGGCGCGCACCATCCTGCAGACGCTGCCGGTCTGCAGCGAGCGCCAGATCGCCTACTCCACTTTCACCATCGTGGACATGGATCGCCGGGGCGAAACCCGCATCGTGGAGTACGACAACCCGCCCTTCCTGCTCATCCGTGCGGGCGAGGTGGTCTCCGTGCCCCTGCAGGAGATGCGCCTGCCCACGGCCATTGGCCGGGACGCCGTGATCCGGGAGGCGCGATTTTCGGCGCAGCCCGGCGACCGCATCGTGATCTGCTCGGATGGCGTGACCCAGGCGGGGGTGGGCCAGCGGGCGACCCCCCTGGGCTGGGGCACGGAGGCCGAGAGTTCCTATCTGCGCGGCCTGCTCAAGGAGCGCCCCGGCATCTCCGCCAGGCAGCTGGCCCGGGCCCTGGTGCAAAAAGCCATGTCGCTGGATGGCCACAGGGCCAAGGACGACACCAGCTGCGGCGTGATCTACCTGCGCAAGCCCCGGGAGGTCCTGGTGTTCACCGGGGCCTCCGTGAACCGCGCCATGGACAAGGAGTTGGCCAAGCTGGCCCTTTCCTTCGAGGGCCGCAAGGTCATCTGCGGCGGCACCACCGCGGGCATCCTCAGCCGGGAACTGGGGCGCAAGCTGGAGATGGATCTGCGGGAACTGGACCCCGATGTGCCGCCGGTCTCGAGCCTGGAGGGCTTCGATCTGGTCACGGAAGGGGCCATCACCCTGGCCGTCGCCGCCCGGTTGTTGGAGGAGCACGAGAATCCCGAACTGCTCAAGCCCAACGCCGCCACCCGGTTGGCGGGGGTGTTTCTCGACAGCGACATCATCCACATCATGGCCGGCACCAAGATCAACGAGGCCCTCCAGGATCCCAGCCTCCCCCAGGACCTCGATATCCGGCGCAACATCCTGCGCAGGCTCCAGCGCGTGCTGACCGAGAAGTTCCTGAAGGAAGTGCGCGTGACGTTCGTATAGCGCATCGTGCCTTTCGAATAGCCGCCCGCCTAGGGGCGGTCGGCTACTCGAACTGCACAACCCGGGCTCAGTGTTCGGAGCCCCACTCCAGGCCGTCCGAATGGGGCAGCGACGTGAGCACTTCCAGGTGGCCTTCGGACAGCAGCCCTTCAATATCTCCCGGAAGGCGTTCCTTGAGGATTTCGGGGACGCCTCGCTCCGTCGGATAGATGCCCACCCAGGCGTTCCGGCCGCCCCGCTTGGCCGCGTAGAGCGCCTGATCCGCCAGGTCGATCACCCGTCCCCAGTCGAAGAACTCGGGTCGTTCGGTGATGAAGGGGAAGACGGTGAATCCAAGAGAACACGTGCAGTGGATCGTTCGCCCGTCCCCCAGATCGAAAGCATGCCCGGCCACGTTGGCGCGGATGCGCTCCACCACGACGGCGCAATCCTGCCGGGCGGAGTTGCGGGCTACCACCAAGAACTCCTCACCGCCCCATCGCACGACCGTGTCTGAATCCCGCATGGCCTCTCGCAGGATGGCGGCGAATTGCTGAAGCACACGATCCCCGGCGGGATGGCCGTGTTCGTCATTCACGTGCTTGAAGTGGTCGATGTCCACCATGGCGAAGATGAGATCGATGTTGAGGGCCATCCGGTCCCTGCGGCCCGAGGACATATCCCGATGCACGCGCTGGATCTGGGCGACGTCCTCTGGCATGCACGCGTCGAGGTAGCGTCGGTTGCGCAGTCCTGTCAGGGGATCCGTGAGGCTCTGGTTGCGCAGGGCCTCATTGGCCTGTTGGAGCTCCAGCGTCCGCCGGGCCACGTTGCCTTCCAGCTCCAGGTTGCGTTTGCGCAGGAGGCGGGTCCGGTTTCGAATGGCCAGAATCACGAGGCAGAGTCCCCCGAGGATCTCCAGGGTGAGGGCCCACCAGGTGAGCCACGGCGCCTGGCGCACTTCCACCTGGACCTGGATGGGGCCCGATTCATTCCCTGCGAAATCCCGTCCCCAGACCTTGAACTGATAGGTTCCGGCGGGGAGGGTGGAGTATTCCCGCTTAAGATCCGGGGACCATTCGGAGGGTTGCGCTTCCAGGCCCACGAGCTGAGTGCGGAATCGAGTGTCTTCTTCCCGGAAGTAGCTCAGGAGGGCGAACTCGAAGCTGAGGCGAGGGCTTCGCCAGGGGAGCACCAGTTTCTGTCCCAGAGGGTGCTCCTGGGTGCCGAGCTTCACATGCTCCAGCAGGAGGGGCTTCGGCGTGCGATCCTGGGCTTCCTGGCTCAGATCCAGCATGGCGGCTCCCGCCACGGTGCCGGTCCACAGACGTCCCTGATGATCCAGGAAACCCGATCCCATGGTGCATCCGTTGCTCGGCAGTCCGTCGCCGGTCGTGTAGGTATAGACATCGAAGGGCGCAGGATCCTGGGGTGTGGGCGTACGGGGGGTCAGGCGAGCCACGCCGCGGTGGGTGAACACGAAGACCCTGCCGCGCGCGTCACACCGCAATTGGTAGACGAGAAGGCTGGGAAGGGCCGGAAGGCGCTCGGACCCAAGGGTCTCCCAGGCGGCCCCGGGCTGGTCCAGCCGCAGTCTGCAGAGGCCGTTGTAGGTGCCAACCCAGAGCCAGTGGCCCTCGGGCCCTCGGGTCTCCAGGAGCGCGGTGAGCCGAGCATCACAGAGCCCTTCGGAGGTGCCGATCACCTTCCAGCCGGTTCCCGACTCCTTCACCAGTCCGCCCCCTCGGGTGGCGATCCAGAACTGCCGATGACCATCGGATTCCGTGGTTTCACAGAAGGCCATGACGGGCTTGCGGGGAATTCGGCTGCCATCGCCGAAGGAGGTCCAGTGCCCATCCACCATGCGGGCCGCGCCAAAGCGCGTGCCTGCCCACAGCTCTCGCACACCGTTGGGGCGCTCGCGCTCGTAAAGGCTGTACACCCAGGAATCGGGAAGTCCGTCCCTTTCCGTATAGCGCGTCCAGTGCCCGTCCTCCAGCTTCAACAGCCCACCGCCCCGAGTCCCCACCCAGAACGCCCCGTGTCCCTTGGCATCCCGGGTGGCGAGGAAGGTCATGATCATGCGATCCGGAACCTCGGAATCTGCCGCATAGATCCCCCACTTGCCGTTCTCGAATCGCGCCAGCCCACCCCCCAGGAAACCCAGCCAGAAGGCTTCCGGCTGGCGGGTCTCGCCCAGGGCAAAGGAGACGTTATCGGGCAATCCGCTCTGGATGTCGAAGCTGAGCCAGGTGCCGCTCACCATCCGGACGAGACCGCCGAAGGTGCCGGCCCACACGGTGCGCACCCCATCCGGGGAGGTCTGGACGAGCAGGCTTCGGACAACGTTGTTGGGGAACCCCGACTTGGTGTTCAAGAGGCGCCATTGGCCTTGTTCCCGCACGGTCAGGCCCTGTTCTCCGGCCAGCCACAGCGACTGGCGGCCCTTGGAATCGCGGGTTTCCAGGATGCGGTTGACGACGGAGGTATGCAGGCCGTTCACTCGGGGCCCGACTCGCCATGTCTTTCCGTCCCCACAGGCGAGCCCTGCACTGGTTCCGGCCCAGACCAGGAGATGGCCTGCCTCGTCCTGAGTCTCCAGGATGCTCCACACCGTATCGTGGGGAAGTCCGTTCTGCCGTGTGAACCACCGCCAGTGGCCGTCTTCAAGGAGCCCAAGGCCCTTCTCGGTGCCCACCCAGAGCACGGCCTTCCCATCCGGTCGGATTCGTTCATGGAGGGCCAGGACTCCGGATTCCAGGCTGGGCTCCGAGGGGGCCGCCGGTTCCCACCTGTCTTTCGCGAACCGGGCGAGGCCCGCGGAGGTGCCCGCGAGCAGCGTGCCATCCTTGCGCTCGAGCATGCAGGCGACGCGCGTGTGAGGCAGGCCCTCCCGCGTATCGAAGGAGGTCCAAACGCTGTTCTGGAGGCGGCACAGGCCGCCTTGATCGCGGCCGAACCAGAGGCTTCCGTCCGAGGTCTCGAGAATGGAATGGATCCACTGGGAGGCCTGGGGGTTGGGCAGGCTGACATGGGTCCAGGTGCGGCCGTTGTAGTAGGCGGCCCCGTCCTGGGTGGCGCACCAGAGGTAGCCCTTGGAGTCGAGGAGGAGCGCCTCGATGGAATTCTGGGGCAGGCCGTCCCGATCCGTGAAGACGCGCAGGGCCGGGCGCCCCACGGAGGCGATATCGAGACTGCCTGCGGTCGAGGCGGCGGGTCCCCAGCCCAGCGCGAGTGCCAGACCCAGGAACCGGAGACATCTCGAGGCAGAAATGAGCAGAGGCAAGCGAACTCCGCAGGCAGAAAGATCATCAATCCGAATGCTATCCAGATTCTGCAGACCCCAGATGAATTCCTGCTTCAGCGGTGGATGGGAGGCGATCAGGCCGTAGCCTCTCCGATCAGGCGCACCAGATCCTGGGTGAGGGTTGTCAATTCACCCGTCAATTTGGATTCCGCCTGCTGGGTCTCCTTCGCCTGGGTATGCCGGAGAATATGACAGGCACACAGATGGAAGGCTTTGTGCTTTTCCTTGAGCGATCCGAAGGACGGACGATGGTGGGGGGCCTGAGGGCCAAAGATCCATTGGCCCAGGGCGCAAGCATCATCCTTGCAGACGACTTCCGGGTCCAAGACCTCTGCACTCCGCCCCCTGATGACGGCCAGGAGGCGCCCCCTCCACGCCAGGTGGGCCTCCACGGCCTTCCGCGGGTCGAAGCCCTCTCCCGTCTTCTGGAGCTGGAAGGCGGCCATTTCCATGGAGAGTCCGTCCGCGGCCTTTCCCAGGAGGTCCACGGTCCTGCCGATCTCCTGAACCGAGGCCGACAGCTCGATGGCGCCGGAAGCATTGCTCTCCGCGGCATGACGGGTGGATTCGATCTGTCTGGAAATTTCGGCGCCCGTGGTCGCCTCTTCGCCCGCCCCATGTCCCCGAGTTCGTCCAGGGAGTGATCGGGGGCCATCCGCCGAAGATCCTTCTGGGAGACGCTACCCAGTACTTGCGTAAAGTCCGCCAAAGGGCGCGTGACGAGGCTGTGGATCAGGCGGCCCAGCACCGTCACGAGAATCATCAGTCCGAGCAGGGAGATCCCACCGATCAGGAGGATCTGGGCATTGAGGGCCTTCCACTCGGCGCTGACGTCCTGGATCGTGACCATGCTGCCCCGGATGGAGTCCTTCGCGTCATGGCACGCATGGCAGCGGGAATTGTTGCGAATGATCTTGACCTGGAGGAAGGCCGGCTTCCCGTTCAGGTCCGCGAGCCTTCTCATGGGCGGGTAGGAAAATATTTTTTACCAAGATTTGTGCCTACTTTTTGATACCATCGAATCAGGGCGAGAGGGCTAGATCCACCGGCCTGGGCTGCCAGACCTCGCCGTTTCGCCCGCCGGACCGTGGGTTTGGTTCCGGTCCAACCGCTTCAGCATTCCGGGGGACGTCAGTCCTTTATGGTTAACTCATTGGTTGAAACGAGGGAAGGGATGGATCGCCTGGCCTTCCTCGAGGCCAGTCACGCGGCGTCCAAGGGGGTCGCCTCGCTCCTGGACTGCGCGGCCCTGGCCTACGACTACATGGATCCCGCCGTCCAGGACCTGCTGGGCTTCACCTCCCAGGAGATCACCGCCGGCGGGGTCGAACTGGTCACCAGCCTCGTCCACCCCGAGGATCTGGAGCTGCTCCCCTGGCGGAATCCCGCCGTCCTCTCCCGCCTGGGGCCCGAGCCCGCCGGGGGGGGCGAACCCGTCGTTCAGGAGAGCGAATACCGGATGCGCCACAGGGACGGCAGCTGGAAGTGGCTCCACACGCACCGGACCGCCTACGACCACCATCCGGACGGCCGCCTTCACCGGATCCTCTCCTTCTCCTCGGACATCACCGAGCGCAGGGAGGCCGCGGAGGCCCGGGTGTGCAGCGAGGCCATGCTGGGGGAGGCCCAGCATCTGGCGGGACTGGGCAGCTTCGAGGTGGATCCCTGCAAGGCGGAGAAGACCTGGTCCGAGGGGATGTTCCGGCTCCTCGGCCGGGATCCTGGAGCGGGGCCCATGTCGGTGGAGGAGCTCGTGAATGCCGTCCACCCCGCGGACCGGCAGGCCTTCCAGGTGGCCCGGGCGGAGCTCTTCGAGGATTTCCGGTCCCTCCATCTGGAACACCGGGTCATCCGGGGAGACGGTTCCATTCATCATCTCGTCGTCCATGCCCACTGGGTGTTCTCGCCGGAGGGCAGCCCCAGCCGCGTGGTGGGGGCGGTGCTCGACATCACGGACCGGAAACATGCGGAGCTGGAACTGCGGGAGAGCCTGAGCCGCTTCCACGACCTGGCCGATTGCCTGCCTCAGATGGTGTTCGAAATGGACCGGGCCGGGGCGATGACCTTCGTGAACCGCTGCACCAGAGCCTTCTTCGGCTATTCCAAGGAGGAGCTCCAGGGCCGCCCCGCCCTCGAGCTGCTCGTTCCCGAGGACAGGCTCCGGGCCCTCCAGGACATGGCCCGTGACCCGAACGGCGGCGAGACGGGCCGGGAGTACACGGCCCTGCACAAGGACGGCAGCGTCTTCCCCGTGCGGGTCCATGCCTCCCCCATTCTCAAGCAGGGCGTCATCGAGGGAATGCGGGGCATCGTCGTGGACCTCACCGAGGGCCGGCGGGTGCGGGAGGAACAGGCGCGGCTCCAGGAGCGCCTGGTCCAGGCCGAGAAGCTGGAGGCCATCGGGCAGCTGGCCGGCGGCGTCGCCCACGATTTCAACAACCATCTCAGCGCCATCATGGGATTCGCGGGGCTGCTGCAGGAGCGGCTGGAGGATCCGACCCTGCGCCGCTATGCCGAATGCATCCTGAAGTCCAGCCAGCGCTCCGCCGAACTCACGAAACAGCTGCTCGCCTTCGCCCGCAAGGGCAAGTACCTCTCCGTTCCGGTGGACATGCACGAGATCATCGGCGAGGTCCTGCAGCTCCTGGAGCACAGCATCGATAAGCGGATCGCCCTCCACGCCGAGCTGGGCGCCGAGTCGCCGACGATCATGGGCGATCCGACCCAGCTCCAGAACGCCCTCATGAACCTGGCGCTGAACGCCCGGGATGCCATGCCCCAGGGTGGCGACCTGCGTATTTCCACGGAGATCCGCCAGCTCGACCTGGACTACTGCCAGGCTCTGCCCTACGAACTGAGCCCCGGCCCCTTCCTCCAGGTGAGCGTGCGGGATACGGGCATCGGCATGGACCGGGACCTCCAGAAGCGGATCTTCGATCCCTTCTTCACCACCAAGGAGGTGGGCAGGGGCACGGGGCTGGGCCTGGCCTCGGTGTACGGCACGGTCAAGCACCACAACGGAGCCATCGCTGTCACCAGCGAGGTCGGCCTGGGCAGCTGCTTCAGGCTCCACTTCCCGCTCACGGAAATCGCCCCGGAGGGGGCGGAACTGCCTTCCCAGCCGGAGCCGAGGGTGGACCGGCGCGTCGTCCTGGTGGTGGAGGACGAAGGCCTCGTGGGCGAGATGCTGACCAGCATGCTGGAGCAGTTCGGGCACCAGGTGATCCTGCTGAGGGACGGGCAGGAGGCCGTGGAGTTCTACGCCCAGGCCGGGGAGACCGTGGATCTGGTGATCCTGGACCTCGTGATGCCCAGGCTCTGCGGCCGGGACACCTTCCGGGAGCTCCGCCGGATGAACCCCTCTGTGCGCGTGCTGCTCTCGTCGGGCTACAGCCTCGAGGGCGAGGCCCAGTCCATCCTCAACGAGGGGGCCCTGGGCTTTCTCCAGAAACCCTACCGGATGCTGGAACTGGGCCGCATCCTCTCCGAGACCCTCCAGGCTCAGGCAGGCTCAGGGTTCTGATACCAGGGTGCGTTTAAAGGGTTCTTCACGAATTTCCGGGAACAACCTCGACCCTGTTCTTCCGGCTTTTCATCGCCGTGCAACACTGGCGAATCTTCTCCACCGTTGGCGGCCACCCCTGGATCTATCGCCAAGAGGGGCCATCCATCCGACCCAGGACCACAGCGGAAATGGGTCTGTTTGTAAGGGGCTCAGTTCCCCCGCGTCAGCGACCGGGGCCGGGTCATGGCCTCGGGGCTGAGGAGCTCCTCCAGCTGGGCCTCGGTGAGCCAGCCTTTCGTCCGGATGATCTCGCGCACCGGCACGCCCGTGGCCAGGGCAATCTGGGCCACCTCCGTGGCGCGCTTGTAGCCCAGGGTGGGCATGACGGCCGTCACGATGCCGATGGAATGCTCCACCAGCTCTCGGCAGCGCTCCTCATTGGCGGTGATTCCAACGATGCACTTGGTGGTGAGGACGTTCACGGCGGAGCTGAGCATCTGCATGGACTGGAAGAGATTGAAGGCCAGGATGGGCTCCATGACGTTGAGCTGGAGCTGGCCCGCCTCGGCCGCCAGCGTGAGGGTCAGATCGTTGCCGATGACATGGAAGGCCACCTGGTTGACCACCTCCGGCACGACGGGGTTCACCTTGCCGGGCATGATGCTGCTGCCGGGCTGCATGGGCGGCAGGTTGATCTCCTGGAAGCCGCACCTGGGGCCGCTGGAGAGCAGGCGCAGATCGTTGCACATCTTCGAGAGCTTGACGGCCGTGCGCTTGACCACGCCGCTGAACATGACGAAGGCGCCCGTGTCGGGGGTGGCCTCGATGAGGTTTCCGGCCAGCTGGATGAAGAGCCCGGAGATGGCCCGGAGTTCCTCCACGACGGTCTTGGGATAGCGTGGATCGGCGCAGATGCCCGTGCCGATGGCCGTGCCCCCCAGATTCACCTCCAGGAAGAGGCGGGCGGTCTCCCGCAGGCGGTCGATGTCCTCGCCCGTGGTGACGGCGAAGGCCTCGAATTCCTGGCCCAGCGTCATGGGCACTGCGTCCTGGAGCTGGGTGCGGCCCATCTTGATGACGTCCCTGAATTCCACGCCCTTGGCGTGGAGGGTGGCCTGCAGCTTCTCCAGGGCGCTCAGCAGGCCCCCCAGCATGAAGATCGTGGCCAGGCGCACGGCGGTGGGGTAGACATCGTTGGTGCTCTGGCCCAGGTTCACATGGTCGTTGGGATGGCAGGCGGCGTAGTCGCCCCGGGCCCGGCCCATGAGCTCGAGCGCGCGGTTGGCGATCACCTCGTTGGCGTTCATGTTGGTGGAGGTGCCCGCGCCCCCCTGCACCATGTCCACCAGGAAGTGGCCGTGCCAGTGGCCGTCGATGATCTCCTGGCTGGCCTGATCGATGGCGCCGGCGATGGCGGGATCCAGCAGATCCAGGCTGGCGTTGGCCCGGGCCGCGGCCTGCTTGACCATGGCCAGGGCGCGCACCAGGGCGGGGAAGTGGGAGAGGGGGATGCCCGTGATGGGGAAGTTCTGCATGGCCCGCAGGGTCTGCACGCCGAAGAGGGCATCGCAGGGCACGTCCGCGTCCCCCAGCAGATCGTGCTCGGGGCGCGTGGCGCCCGACGCGTAGCCCTGTTCCCGGCCCATGCGGCTCGAGCCCGCGTAGAGCAGGCGGCGGTTCATCACCAGGGCCACCCGGCTCAGGAGCTCGATGGCGGCCTGGCCGTCCAGGGCCAGCTGCTCCAGGGCGCTGGCGCGGTCGAATTCCAGGATGGCGGCGTGGCCTAGGGTCTGGGCCGAGGTGGTGTGCTGGCTGGCATGGAGGAAGGCGCCCTCGCCCGCGGTGTCGCCGGGGCCCAGCACGATGAGGCGCTCGGGGCCATCGCCGGCATCCTTCAGGATCTCCACCTGGCCCGACACGAGGAAGTGGCAGGCCTGCCGGGCCTGGCCCTGACGGAAGAGGAAGGTGCCCGAGCCCACCTCCCGGCGCACACCGATGGCCTTGAGGCGCGCCAGCGTGGCATCCGAGAGCCCCCCGAAGAGCTCCGAAGACCGCAGGACCGAGTCCATCTCACCCATAGCGCACCTCCCGGATCGCGAATCGTACCCCCGATCCCCGTACCACTCTACCGGGGGCAATCGATCAATTTGTCACGATAGCGTCCGCGGGCGGCGTATCCGGAAGGCGTTTGCCTTGAGCCCCACCCAGGTTCAGAGCCGGTCCAGGGGGCTGGGAACCCCGTGGCCGCCCCGGTTGAGCACATGGGTGTAGATCATGGTGGTCTCCACATCCTTGTGGCCCAGCAGCTCCTGCACGGTGCGGATATCGTGGCCGGATTCCAGGAGGTGGGTGGCAAAGGAATGGCGCAGCACGTGGGGTGTGACGGGCTTGGTGAGTTCACCGGCCCGAGCCGCCAGCCGAATGGCCTTCTGGAGGCTCTCGGGATGGAGGTGATGGCGGCGGAGCACGCCGGAACGGGGGTCTGCGGAGACCTGCTTGGAGGGGAAGACCCACTGCCAGCCCCAGGCCCTGGAAGCCGATCTGTATTTTTCGGCGAGGGCATGGGGCAGGAGGACCTCCCCGAAGCCCGCCTGGAGATCCTGTTCATGAAGGACCCGAACCCTCTCCAGATGCATCTGGAGGGGCCCCACCAGGGAATCCGGCAGCATGGTGACGCGGTCCTTTCCGCCCTTCCCATCCCGCACGAGGATCTCCCGGCGCTCGAAATCGAGATCCTTCACCCGCAGGCGCAGGCCCTCCATCAGCCGCATCCCTGTGCCAAACAGGAGCCGCGCCACCAGGGCCATCACGCCATCCATCTGATCCAGGAGGGTGCGCACTTCCCCCAGGGTGAGGACCACGGGGAGATGCGATTTGCTCTTGGCCTGCACCACCTCGTCCAACCACGGCAGCTCCACCTGCAGCATGTGGCGATACAGGAACAGCAGGGCGGCCTTGGCCTGGTTCTGGGTGGCGGGCGCGACGTTCCGCTCGACGGCAAGGTGCGTCAGGAAAGCCTGAATCTCCTCGATCCCCATGTCCCTGGGATGTCGCTTGCCATGGAAGAGGATGAAGCGCCGGGTCCAATCGACGTAGGCATCCTCGGTGCGCAGGCTGTAGTGAGCCACCCGAAGGCGCTCCCGGAGCTGGTCGAGGAACCTGGGAGCCGGGGGTTCCCGGGAGGCAATCCGTCCGCCACCGGTCTGCCTAATCTCCT
>JAYSNJ010000079.1:0-38394 GCA_043723905.1 Holophagaceae bacterium | reverse complement strand
CTTCACCGAAAAGCGCCCGCATCCGCGGGCGCTTTTCGTTAGGGTTGAACCATGCCCAAGCTGCCGCCTCTGCCCAACCCCGAGCACCCCAATCCCTACACCGTGTCGAGCCGGGAGCTGCTCTTCGACTCGCCCTGGATCAGGTTGCGGGAGGACCGGTTCATCCACCGCAAGGGGGTCGAGGGGCGCTATCCCATCTGCGGCTTCCGCCGCATGGCCTGCGGTGTCCTGGCCCTGGACGCACAGGACCGGGTGGTGCTGGTGGGCCAGTGGCGCTATCCCCTGGAACAATACTCCTGGGAGATCGTGGAAGGGGGCGGCGAGGAGCACGAATCCCCCTTCGAGTGCATCCAGCGGGAACTGGGGGAAGAGGCGAGCCTGAAGGCGGGCATCTGGGAACCCCTGGCCTACGCCAATCTCAGCAATTCCTCCACGGATGAGGAGGCCTTCCTGTTTCTCGCCACCGAAGTCGAAGAGGCCCTGGGCCACGAACCCGACGCCGAAGAGGAACTGCGCGTTCATCGCGAACCCTTCGAAGCCTGCCTCCGCCGCGTGCTGTCGGGAGAACTGGCGGATGGCCTCACGGTCATCGCCCTCCTGGCCCTCCAGGCCCGGCGCAGCGGCATTTCGGAGCCCCTGGCCCCTGCCCTCCTGGAACGTTTCTTCCAGCGTCCCGGGACGCATCCCAGCCCGGGACGGGCCCGGTGGGGTAAACTGGAGGCGCCATGATCGTCACGCTTCATCCCGAAACGCCCCAGCAGCGCCATCTCGAGCGCATCGCCGAACTCCTGCAGAAGGATGGGGTCATCGCCTACCCCACGGATACCCTCTACGGCCTGGGTTGTTTGGTCTCGCGCAAGAAGGCCGTGGACCGGATCCAGCAGCTGAAGGGGCGCGACCCCAAGAAGCCCATGTCCATTCTCTGCGCGGACCTGTCCATGCTCTGCCGCTACACCCAGCACCTCGACACCGCCACCTTCCGCATCCTCAAACAGATGTTCCCAGGTCCCTACACGGCCGTGCTGCCCGCCAGCCGCGAAGTGCCGCGCCATCTCCAGAACAAGCAGACCGTGGGCCTGCGCATCCCGGACCACGCGTTCTGCCTGGCCATCACCCAGCTGCTGGGCGAACCCATCATCACCACCAGCTGCAACCGCGTCGGCGAGGCCCCCATGACGAACTCCTGGGAAATCCAGGAAGAACTGGGGCACCTGCTGGACCTGGTGGTGGACTGCGGCGAACCCGCGGGACTGGCCAGTACCGTGGTGGATCTGACCCAGGATGAGCCCGTTCTGCTCCGCCAGGGCGCGGGAGCTTGGCCGATCTGATCGCGACTCCGGACCCAGGCCAAAGAAAGGGCGGAAACACGGAGGGCACAGAGGAAAGAGGATTTTGGTTTGGGTTTTGTTCTCTGTGCCCTCTGTCTTCCTCCGTGTTCTCCGTGGTTCTTCCTTTTTGTGCGGGTCGATCAATCGATACGGTAGTGGCACCCGCGGCTCTCTGGATTCAATAGTGCCGCTCTCTCGTCATCGCCTACGGCGCTACCGAGACCTCCTCCGGGCGGGGTTGATCAATCTACCCGGTAGTGGCACCCGCGGCTCTCTGGATTCAATAGTGCCGCTTTGAGGATCAGCCGCGCGCAGATGATCCCGCTGCGCAGTTCCAGCATGGACCGCGAGAGTGGCGCCTCCCGGTAGAAGGCCTCCAGCCGGTGGTAGAGATGGCCCATGTCGCCCCGGGCGCGCTGGAGGCGGGCCTTGGTCCGGACGATACCCGCGTAGTTCCACAGCGTCGTGCGAATGTTCGTCCAGTCCTGCTCGATGAGGAGCGGGTCGGCCTCGGCGGGTCCGCTCACGGGAATCCAGGGCTGGATGGCCTCCGCGGCGGGAGGCACGGCGCCGAGGCAGTCCGAGACCGCGGCCTCGGCCGCGCGGTAGCCCCAGAGCAGCCCCTCCAGCAGCGAGGTGGAGGCCAGGCGGTTCGCCCCGTGGACGCCGGTGCAGGCCACCTCGCCCACGGCGAAGAGGCCGGGCAGGCTCGTGCGCCCCTCCAGATCCACCGCCACACCGCCGCAGAAATAGTGGGCGGCGGGCACCACGGGGATCCACTGGCTGAGAGGCTCGATGCCCTCCGCCCGGCAGGCGGACAGAACCTTCGGGAAGCGGGCCTCCAGATCCAGGCGCGCCGCCACGGGCCCCAGGTCCAGGAAGACGCACACATCCCCCGTGCTCGCGATCTCCTGGAAGATGGCCCGGCTGACCACGTCCCGGGGGGCGAGTTCCATCTGGCTAGGCGCGTACTTCGACATGAAGCGCTCGCCCTTGCGGTTGCGCAGCTGCGCGCCCTCGCCCCGGAGGGCCTCGGTGAGCAGCGTCCGCGGCTTGTGGGGGACGTACAGGGTTGTGGGGTGGAACTGGAGGTACTCGCAGTTCACGATTCGGGCCGTGGCCCGGTAGGCCGCCGCGAGCCCATCGCCGGTGGCTCCGGGTGGGTTGCTGGTGTGGAGGTAGAGATAGCCGAGCCCCCCGGTGGCCAGGATGGTCCGCTTCGCCAGGGCCATTTCCACGTGTCGGGACGTATTCTCGAGAAGGTAGGCGCCCCAGACGTGGATGGGATCGTAGACTCCCCGGGGATCCCGGCCATGGTGGGGGGTCGTGAGGAGATCCACCAGGGTCATGTCTTCCAGGATCCGGATGGCTGGATGGCTGCGGACCGCCGCGGTCAGGGCGGACTGGATGGCCAGACCGGTGGTGTCACGCACATGGTAGATCCGCCGGGCCGAATGGGCCGCCTCGGCCGTGGGAGCCAGTTCGCCATCCTCGCCGAGATCGAAGGGCACGCCCAGGCGCTTCCACAGGAAGTCCAGACAGAGGGCGGGCCCCTGCTGGGCCAGCATCTGCACAGCCTCGGGGCGACAGAGCCCCGCGCCGGCGGCCTCGATATCGGCAGCCAGCAGTTCGGGTGAATCGCCGAAAGCTTCCGGGGGAAGCCCGACGATGCCTCCCTGGGCCCAGGCCGTGTTGGATTCGCCCAGGGCATCCTTGGCCACCAGCACGACCTCCGCCCCCAGCTCCGCGGCTCTCAGGGCTGCCGTGCAGCCGGCGATGCCGGCACCGAGAACGAGGACATCGCAGGAGATCATTTCAGGTTCCATTCCGGTCGAGGCAATTCCCAGAGTCCGCCCAGGTCGGCCTCCGTATCCAGGGTGCGAAGCCAGGCAATCCGCTGTTCCACCGCGTCAAGACTCTCGGCGAAATCCACATTGCCCCAGGGGGTGGAGAGCTCCCCCTCGAAGGGGGCCAGGGCATCGAGGGCGTCCTTCCAGAGACTGATCATTCCCAGAGCGTCGTGATGCTGCTGGTGGTAGAAACCCGCGGCGATGAAGATCAGCCCCTGCAGGCCCCTCCTCAGGTCCCCCGAGGCCTCGGCCCAGAGGCTCTCCAGGGCTTCGTGGGCCTCGTGGAAGAGGGCGGAGCCGAAGAGCGTGACGCCCGAAGCCAGCCGGTAGCGCCCGTCCTCGGGCTGCCCCGTGAGGGCGAGCAGGATCACGCCGCAGCGCAGGCTGAGAGGAGCGGAGAGGGGATCCCAGATCCGCTGGGGAACCCAGCCCGTGGTCCCCCTGTCCGCCGTGTCGGGAAAGGCCCCCAGGGCCTCCCGCCAGGCCTTCGCGGGGTCGACCACGCCCAGGGGGGCCAGCATCCGGCCGGCCTGGGCGAGGAGTTCCGGCTCGGGAATGCCTTGCGGGTGCGCCTCCCGCACCCTGGGGGCGCCCAGGACCGTTGGCCAGACGAACAAGGGACGCTGATCGGGGTCCTTGAGGGCTGCCTCAAGGCGGGTGTTGATGAACCGCTGGAGGGGGAGCGGCAGCCTCTGCTGGCGGGCCCAGAAGACCGGTGCGGTGGCGCAGCTCATGGATGGGACTCCCTTCTCGGATTGGATGCCCAACCCGGCCACGCCATCAGGTGAAGTTGCGCTCGGAGAGGCTGATGAATTCCAGGGCGAAATCGTCCAACTCGGTCTGCCACTGCTTCAGCTGGCCCTGGAAGAAGTTGTACGCCATGAGGGCCGGAATGGCCGCCACCAGGCCCAGGGCGGTGGCCACCAGGGCCTCCGAGATGGGAATGGCCACCGTGGCCAGGCTGGCATTCCCCGTGGCGCCGATGCCGCGGAACGCGTCGATGATGCCCCAGACCGTCCCGAACAGCCCCACGAAGGGACTCACGGCGGCGATGGTGGCCAGGATGCCCAGTCCCTTCTCCATGCGCCCCATCTCCACCACGGAGGCCCGCTGGAGGCTGCGCTCCACGGCCTCCATGCTCTTGATCTGGGCCTTGCCCCCCGAGGGGTTGGCCCTGAGCTGGTAGGTCACCTCGGTGTAGCCCGCGCTGAACAGCCCCAGCAACGGGCTCAGGGTGAAGGTGCTGGCAGCCTGCTTGAGGTCCCGCCAGTCCGTGGCGTGGCGGAAGGCGGAGCGGAACTGCTCGGTGACCTTGCCGCTGCGACCGAGCAGGATAGCCTTCTGGAGGATGACCACCCAGCTGAAGATGCTGAAGAGCCCCAGGAACAGCATCACGATCTTCGCCACGGTCCCGCCGTGGAGCACGACCTCCCAGAGATTGACCCCTTGGCCTTCCAGCATCAACGCAAGCGTCATGAGCCCTCCGATTGCCTTGATCTTAGCAAGGCTCGCACCCTTGGAGGCGCTCGGATACACTGGCTCCCGCGCCCATCCCACCGCATTTGCCATGTGGGACAGTGCTTTCCAGGAGATCGGCATGCAGGTTTTAGTCATCGGTTCGGGCTACGTGGGTCTCGTGGCCGCGGCTGGGTTTTCGGATTCAGGCCACCGGGTGATCGGCGTGGATGTGGACGCCGCCAAGCTCGCAAAGCTCAGGAAGGGCATCAGCCCCATCTTCGAGCCGGGCCTGGACGAGCTGCTCCAGAGGCACCAGGCCTCAGGGGCCTTGACGTTCACCCAGGACCTGAAGGAAGGCCTCGCCGACGCGGATGCGGCCTTCATCTGCGTGGGCACCCCCCAGAGCGAGGACGGCAGCGCCGATCTCCAGTATGTGCTGGCCGTGGCCCAGGAACTGGGCAGCGCCATGGCGTTCCGGCCCAAGGATGCGAGGCCCCTGATCGTCGTGGACAAGAGCACGGTGCCCGTGGGCACGGCCGCGCGGGTTCACGCCGCCATCGCAGCCAGAACCGATCGGGCCTTCGAGGTCGTGAGCAACCCCGAATTCCTGCGGGAAGGCTGCGCCATCGACGATTTCCTCTTTCCCGATCGCGTCGTTATCGGCTGCCGCACGGATTTCGCCGAATCCGTGATGAAGGAGCTCTACGCCAAGAAGCTGGCCGCCGCACAGGCCCGCAATCCCGAAGGCGGGAGGTGGTTCCGCATGGACCCGCCCAGCGCCGAACTCACCAAGTACGCCGCCAACGCCATGCTGGCGCTGCGCATCAGCTTCATGAACGAAATCGCCGCCCTCTGCGAGAAGGTGGGCGCGGACGTGGACCAGGTGAAGGCGGGGATTGGCAGCGATCACCGCATCGGGAAGTATTTCCTGAATCCCGGCCCCGGCTTCGGGGGTTCCTGCTTCCCCAAGGATCTCCAGGCGCTCCTCAAGGTGGGCCGGGAGAACGGGCAGCCCTTGCGCTGCCTGGAAGCCACCGTGGAGGCCAACCGCCACCAGAAACAGGTGCTGGCCCGCAAGGTCCGGGCCCACTTCGGCTGCGAGGGCGGGATTCCCGCGCCCCTGGCGGGGAGGCTTTTCGCCATCTGGGGCCTGGCCTTCAAGGCCCACACGGACGATATCCGGGATGCCATGGCCCTCGAACTCATCGACAGTCTCCTGGGGCAGGGTGCGGAGATCGTGGTCCACGATTTCGAAGCCATGCCCAACGTGAAGGCCAAGCTTGGGGATCGGGTCCGCTATGCCGA
The DNA here is from genome assembly GCA_043723905.1 of Holophagaceae bacterium. Classification (GTDB taxonomy): domain Bacteria; phylum Acidobacteriota; class Holophagae; order Holophagales; family Holophagaceae; genus JAYREN01. The sequence goes on along the minus strand of JAYSNJ010000079.1, from coordinate 32,453 downwards.
GGATCCCCTGTCGGCCTGCGAGGGAGCCGACGCCCTCATCATCACCACGGAATGGCCCGCCTACCAGCAGGCCGATCTCGAGAGCGTGGCCTTGAGACTCAAATCGAAGGTGATGTTCGACGGCCGGAACCTCTTCCGTCCCGAACCGATGAAGGCCAAGGGCTGGACCTACCATTCCATAGGCCGGATGAACGTGACCCCCTGACCTGGAACGGATCGCCCTGCCCCGGCGTCCCATCCCCAGGCGGCGGGCCAGGATTGACTTGACCCGCCGGGCTGAGGGAACCACTGTTTTCATAGACCCGGCCAGCCCTGGCCGGATCCATATCAACCGAATTCATGCATCCACGGAGTCGCTCATGGGCAATCTCGGCCTTACGGAAATGCTTCTGATCGGCATCGCGCTGCTGATCTTCTTCGGTCCCTCCCGCCTGCCTGAACTCGGCAAGGCCCTCGGCAAGGGCATCCAGGAGTTCAAGAAGGCCAGCAAGGAACTCACGGAATCCATCAAGGAGGACGTCAGCGCCGAGAAGAAGTGAGCACGCCCGGCACACCTCCCAATCAGATGACCTTCTGGGAGCACCTGCAGGAGTTGCGGGTGCGCTTGGTGCGTTCGGCCCTCATCGTGGTCGCCGGTTTTGGCCTCACCTACTGGCAGCGCTTCCGCATCTGGGAGTGGGCGCAGGCCCCCTTCATGAACGTATTCAAGGCCCACAGCCTCGCCCACGCCAAGGCTGCGGGACTGCCCCTGCCCACGGTCTTCGAACCCTTCGCCTTCACCAGCCTCACCGAGCCCTTCTTCTCGCTGATGCGCCTCTCGCTCTGGGCGGCGGCCTTCCTGGTGGCGCCCTTCCTCTTCCACCAGCTCTGGGCCTTCATCCGTCCGGGGCTGTACGAGCGGGAACGCCGCCTCGTCGTTCCCTTCGTCCTCGTGACCAGCGCCTGTTTCATGGGAGGCGCGCTCTTCGCCTACTTCAACGCCTTCAGGTTCCTGGGCGACATCCTCTTCAAGGAGGCCATGGATGCCGGTCTCCGCACCAATCTCCACCTGGAGGACTACCTCGATCTCTTCATCTACACGGTTGTAGGCACCGGTTTGATGTTCGAACTCCCGGTGCTCGTATACTTCCTGGCCCGGTTCCGGATCCTGACGGCCCAGAAGATGCTGAAGTTCTGGCGCCACGCCACCCTCGGGATCCTCATCGTCTCGGCCTTCCTCACGCCCGGCGACGTGATTGTCACGACGATATTCTTCAGCGCCATCCTGCTGGGACTCTACGTCGTTTCCATCGCGGTGGCCTGGATCGCGGCGCCCAAGCCCAGGACGGACTGATCACCCCTTCCCCAGCCCCCACTTCCCGGTTCCCCCCAGGCCAGCGGCCAGGGTCGCGAGGAAGCGGAACAGCGCGCTGGGCTGGCCGAGCACGGGGGCCCCGTGGAGCCAGCCATGGACCAGGGGCCAGCCGATCAGCGCGAGCAGGCCGAGCACGGCCGGGATCATCCAGACGCCCACCAGGATCAGGGCGCCGCAGATGATTTCGCCCAGAGCGGTGCCGAGATGGAGCGCGTTGGCCGCTGTCACTGCCCCCTTGGCATGACGGATGGGCTCGAGACCCTGGGCCACCGCCAACCCACCGACGCCCAGGCGCAGGAGCAGCAGGGCCCAGTCGACGCGGTTCTTGGATGCAGCCATGCAGCACTCCCGGAATTGCAGGTGAAGCTCCAGCGTAGAATGATCCTTCCCCTTGGAGGAACCATGAACATTCACACCATTGGTGTGGCCGGTGCAGGACAGATGGGTTGTGGCATCGCCCATGTCTTCGCCCAGGCTGGGTTCCAGGTGCTCCTCCAGGACCTCTCGCACGATTCCCTTTCGAAGGGCCAGGCCTCCATCGATCACAGCCTGCAGCGGGGCGTGGAGAAGGGGAAGTTCAGCCAGGAGGAGAAGGGGGCATCCCTCGCGCGGATTCGCACCACGACCTCCCTGGGCGACTTCAAGGACGCTGATTTCGTGATCGAGGCCGGCCCCGAGCACTGGGAGACCAAGAAGCAGCTCTTCGAGACCCTGGATGTACTCTGCCCCGCCGGCGTCATCCTGGCCACCGCCACGGGAACCCTCTCCATCACGCGGCTGGCTTCCCTCACCAAGAGGGCCGGACAGGTCATCGGGATGCACTTCCTGCACCCGGTGCCCGCCATGCCCCTGGTGGAGATCGTCCGGGGCTTGGCCACCACCGACGAGACCTGCGAAATGGTGAGCTTCCTCTCGGAGCGCCTGGACAAGACCCCTGTGCAGTGCAACGACAGCCCGGGCTTTGTCAGCAACCGCCTCATCATGCCCATGATCAACGAGGCCATCTTCGCGCTGCAGGAGGGCGTGGCGGAGGTCCAGGCCATCGACGCGATCATGAAGCTGGGAATGAACCACCCCATGGGCCCCCTGGCCCTCGCCGATCTCATCGGCCTGGACGCCTGTCTGGCCAATCTGCAGATGCTCCACGAGGGCTTCGGAGACCCCAAGTACCGCCCCTGCCCCCTCCTTGGCAGATACGTAGCCGCAGGCTGGCTCGGGAAAAAATCCGGCCGGGGGTTCTACGACTACGCCCAGGACTGAACCAGGATTTTGCGTTCCAAATCCTGGTTCAAATGACTGAACCACAGAGGTCGCAGAGAAAAAAGAGAGAGTGCACAGAGAAAGGAGAATAGATCCTGTCCTGCTTTTCTCTGTGTTCTCTTCTTTCCTCTGCGCTCTCCCTGGTTCAGGTGTCGAGTGGCCGCCCCTAGCGGGTCTTCATGGGCTTGGCGGGTTCTGGTTGAGGCGCTGGAAGGGGCGCAGGCTCGAAGAGCGGGTCGGGCAATTTCGTCAGATCCGGAACCCCGTTCCGCCCCCCCTCGAGGGCGACCCCCAATTCCTTGGCGAGGGAGGCGCCGCCGTCCCCGGGTGAAACCATGCGCAGGATGAAGGCCTGCCGATCCTGGGTCACAGGATCGGTGACGAGCCTGACATCCGCGGGCTGGAGGCTACCCAGGCCCAGGTTGAGGGAGGACCGGGACTGGGGCACATAGGTGAACACAGGCGCCAGCAGGAAGAGGGCGACGAGGGGCCAGAACCAGGGGGAAGGGCCTGCGGGTTCCACGGGCTCCCGCCTCACTTCCAGGGGCAGTTCCCAGGCGGGGGTCGTGTGCTGCACATGCTCCTGGGAAATTTCCAGGAGCCCCATCTCGAGCAGATCCGCGATCACCTTGCAGGTGTCGAGCTCGTCGTAGCGGGTGATCTGCAGGATGCCCTGGATGCTCTGAGGCTCACTGACATAGGTGAGCACCATCTCCTGCTCATGGGTCAGGCCTGAATGCTCCGAATGGGAGGTCCCCCGCCCCTCGAACATGGAGGAAAGTTCCTGGTCGAGGTCGAGCTTTAGAGACATCGCATAGGCTGTCCTCTGGAGCGGGAGAGTGTTGTCCGGGAGCTTCCGCTGGACTTCCGGCCACTCGTCCATGATGCGGGCGGCCTCCATGAGCACGGTGTCCACGGGGATCGCCGGGAAGTTCTCCCGGTCCAGATCGAGGGGCAGCATGGAGTCGAAGCGATAGTCGCCCTCGATCCACCGGAAGGTCCGGTAGATGATGGACATGGCCTGATTGAAGAGCGCGTCCTGGAGATCCTGGCTGGAGACCTTCCCGGACTCGAGCAGCAGGGTGCCCATGCGCTTGAGGGTCTGGCGCTGCTTCTGAATCATGCCCAGGAGCTCATCGCCGGAGAGGCGGCCCAGGCGCACGAGCATGGCCCCCACCCGATCCTCCATCCGCACCTGGTTGGAGTCGCAGCCGACGATATCGCCCTGGTCGAAAAAGACCTTCACGAACTCCTGCCCCCGGGAGAGCACGAGCGTGCCGCTCTTGCCCTGGGTCTTGATCATGTTGAAGAGGGAGAAGAGGTCGAAATCCCGGAGAGAACCTTCTAGAGCCATGGATCCACCTCAGGAGCGGCGCCGTCGTGGCAGCAGCTTCAGCCACGAGCGGAGGAACAGAATGGCGAGCAGGATGAGCCCCAGGGGCAGCCAGGTGGAAGAGGGGTCCGCCAGGATCTCCCCCGGGAACCGGACACTTCGTCCCGTAGCGAAGACAATGCCAAGGGCGAAGCTCAGGAAGAGCAGTTCGACAAATCCCTGCCGGGTGTCTCCCAGGAAGCAGAGATCGGCACCGGGGACGAGGATGACCAGGGTGCGGTGGATCCAGCGCTGAGCGCCCTGGAAGGCCGCGACCTCATCGACCTTCCGCTTCCGGCTCTCGCCGTGAAGGCCATCCTTGATCACGAACAGATGATGGCACTTGGAGCAGACCTCGAAATCGGGACTGTCCGTCGTGTGGAAGGGCTCCCCACAACGCACGCACTGGGTCGGGTGGGCCTGCTTGATGCTGCGGGCCAGGCGAAGCATGAACGCGATCAGGGCCACCAGGGGAAGCACCCCGCCGAACACGAGGATGGGCGTCTGGGGGCGGTGGCCCCCCTGGCTTCCGCCCGCCCGCGCCGCCTTGAGGGCCTCAGCCCGCTGGGGCGAATCCGGGAGGGGCAGCGCGAAGGCCCGCTGTTCCGTGCCGGACTGGCTGGCATTCTTCAGGGTCTCGAAGGCGTCCGGAGCGATCCGGCGCGCCTCTTCCTGCTTGGCGACGCCTGCGGGACTGTCCAGTTTCCGGAAGGCGATCACACTCTGGTTGAGCATGATCTGGGGACTGCCCGGGGACAGCTGAAAAGCCGCTTCGAAGCTCTGCTCGGCCTCGGCCTGCTTGCCCTGCTGGAAGCGGGCGGCACCCAGGTTATTGAGCACCTCGGCCTGATCGGGGTGCTTGCCCACCAGGGCGCCGAAGGTGGCCTCGGCGCCGTCCCAGTCCCGGGACTGAAACTGCTCCCAGCCCCGGAGGAAGATCCTGTCCTCGGGGGGCAGCAGCCGGATCGCCCCCTCCTCCAGCCCTCGGACCTGCGGTTGCATCTGCAGGGCCACGACGCTGGGCTCCGGGACCTGCTGGGCCTTGGGTTCGAGCATCGCCAGCGCGGGGTGGACGAACTGGAGGGCGATCACCAGGTAGGTCGCCTTGACTTCAGGGGTGTGGAGATAGGGTGCCAGGAGCCAGATCCAGAGCAGGGCCGCCACACTGGGATCGAAGCCCAGGATGACCGGGAAGGTCAGGAGGAAGGCGCCGATCAGGGCCATGGGAAAGGAACCCAGCCCGCGCTTGGCGAGGGGTTCCTCCCACAAATACCGGAGGACCCGGCGATAGCGCAGGGCCAAGGCCAGCGTCCACCCCCAGAGCAGCAGCGTGGCCATCATCCGGAGCCAAGCCGCGTGCTGAACGATCCAGAGCCAGCGGTGGGTAGGGTGGCTGAGCCGGAGACGGGTGAGTTCGGTCACATCGGGGAGGCTCAGGATGTAGCCTCGGAGGCCCTCCTGGCGCAGGAGCAGGATCCGGGTTCCCAGGAGGGTCGGATGGCGGGGAGCCCAGTGCTGTTCGACGACCCGCACGACCCTGAGGCCCAGCTCGGCATGGCCCTGGCTGCCGAGTTGCTGGGCCCAGATCGCCATGGTTTCCACCAGGGGCGTGACATCGAGGGTGCCGTAGTTCCTCCGCAGGAGTTCGACCTCGTGGGCCGCGTTCTCGATGGAGGCCGGATCCCCGGAGCGAAGGGCCGTCTTCAATCTTTCGGTCCGGTGAGCCAGGGCGATGGCCGAGGGGGCCTCCCCCGCGATCGCGGGTGCTGCGGGCCCCAAAAGACAGAGAAACAGGGCGAGAAGGACAGGGAAGCTGCGAGCCACCTTCATGTAAGGACTCCTACTCTCTCGGTCTCAGCCATGGCCAAATGCGACAGCGGCACAAGTTGGGGAACGCCCGAGCGCGGAAGCACCTGCCGGGAGGACAGCCACATCAGCACAGAGAGGGACGGTTCTCGACCCGCAGCGTTCATCCTTTACCCCTGAAATTGATGGAAGCGTATCACAGCTTACAACTTGAGTCCCCGCCACTTCTCAACGCCTCCGAGAAATGCGACCATGGGGAGAGCTTTAGGAGGTCGCATGAAGATTGTTGTCCCGGCCCTCATCACCGTGGCCATGGGTCTGAGCTTGAACGCCCAGACGACGGGATCCCTGCAGGGGAAGGTCCTGGATTCGAAGGGGAAACCCGTCCCCAACGCCAAGGTGGTCGTGAGCAAGATCGGCATCAACTGGGTCAAGGAACTCAAGGTCAATGCCGAGGGGAAATTCTTCCAGGTCGGATTCACCCCGGGGGACTACGAGATTGCTGTCTCCGCACCGGGCTTTGCCGAGATGAAGGAGCAGGAACACATAAGTGTGAGCACACTCCAAAAAGATTTTGTCCTGCTAACCTCTGGCGAGGCGGTCAAGTCAGGCAAGGCGATGGTCCCGGCCGACCTATCCGCCGCTGCCGAGGCGAAGGGCCTAGAGTCCTTCAATCAGGCCGTGGGCTTCTACAACGAGAAGCACTTCGCGGAAGCCCTCCCGCTCTTCGAGTCCGCCGCCAAGGATCTGAATGATTCCCTGGTCAAGACCACCGACGCGGTTGCCAAGGCCGAGATGGAGAAAAAGCTCACCACGGTCGAACGCCCCTTCGCCTTCACGCTGATGGAAGTCGCCAAGATGGACGAGGCCAAGCGGGTCGAATACACGGCCAAAGCTGAACCCATGCTGATCAAGGCCTTCGAGCGGAACCCCAAGGACCAGAACACCCTCGTCTACCTGCTCGAGCTTTGCAGCGCCAAGCAGGATGTGGAGGGGACCAAGAAGTATCAGGCGGCCCTCGACGCGCTCGTCGGCCCTCGGCCAGAACTGGCCTACAACCAAGGCGTGGAACTCTATAACGCCAACAAGCTCAGCGAAGCCAAGCCCTTCCTCCAGAAGGCCATCACGATCAAGGCCGAGTTTGCCGAGGCCTACTACCTGCTGGCGATGTGCGAATACGCCGAGATGAACCTCAAGGGCACCAAGACGAATTTCCAGAAATACCTGGAACTGGCCCCCACCGGCAAGCACGCCGCCGAGGTCAAGGCCATGCTGGCCGATCCCAGCCTCAAGAACGTGAAGTAGTTTCTTCTATTCACTTCAGAAACGGGGGTCCATTGGGGCCCCCGTTTCTGTAACGGATTCCGGATCAGGCCAGCACGAGGCTCACGGGACAGTGATCGGAACCCATCACCTCCGGGTGGATCTCCACCCTCTCGACGCGGTCCAGCAGATCAGCGCTGACCAGCACGTGATCGATCCTCCATCCGACGTTCTTGGCCCGGGCCCCGCCCCGCTGGGTCCACCAGGTGTAGAGACCCGGCGTCTCGGGGTTCCGTTCGCGCAAGACGTCATGGAGCCCCGCCGCCAGGTAGAGTTTGAAGTCCTCCCGCTCCTCATCCGTGAACCCCGGGTTCAGCCGGTTGTCCTTGGGGCGGGCCAGGTCGATCTCCCCGGGGGCCACGTTCATGTCGCCGGTGAGGATGACCTGCATGCCTCTCGAACGAAGGGCCGTGACGTGAGCCGCCAGATCCCTGGCGAAGGCCCGCTTGTAATCCAGGCGCACGAGGCCCGCCGATGCGTTGGGGAAGTAGCCCCCGATGAAGGCCAGACCGCCCCGGGTACTCTGGATCACCCTGCCCTCCTGATCATAGGCCTCGATGCCCAGGCCCTGCGAGTGGGTGAAGCCCACCTCCTTCTTGCTGAGGGTCGCCGATCCCGCATAGCCCTTCTTGCTGCGGGCCGGAAACCAGCAGACATCGAAGGCGCTCTCCATCTGGCGGCGCGCACCGAGGTCGATCTCCTCCCACTCGCAGCGGATCTCCTGAAGGGAGACCACATCGGGATCGGTCGCCTCCAGCCAATCCATGAAGCCCTTCTTCAGAGCCGCGCGAAAACCGTTCACGTTCCAGGTATAGAAATTCACAGGGACTCCACGAGACGTTCCCACATTCGATGCGAGCGGACCCGCCACCATCCCATCAGGAACAAGGCAGGCCAGCCCTTGAAGGTCGCCCGATGGACGAGGAGCTGGAGACCGTCCCCGGATCGCACCTCGAAGGTGCCCCGTTCCTCCACGCCCGGACAGGGATGGGAGGTGTAATCCGCCTCGAAGCGCCCCTCCTGATCGATGCTCACGTTCACAGCCACGGCCTTCAGTCGGGGATGCCAGCGATGATAGGAGCCTCCCTCCGAGAGGACCCGCGCCACGGCGTCCAGGGGCGCATCGGTATCCCGCAGGAGTTCGAGCCTCCAGACCGGCCTTTTCACCTGACGGTGAAGCCCGGCTTGGCGTCCTCGGGGGGGGCGATGAGGTAGGGCTTGCTGGCGTTGTCGCTGGCACAGAGCAGCATGCCGTGGCTCTCGATGCCCATCATCGCCCTGGGGGCGAGATTGGCGACGACCACGACACGGCGGCCCACGAGATCGGCGGGTGCATAGGCTTCCTTGATGCCGCCCAGGATGGTGCGCTGCTCGAAGCCCAGGTCCACCTTCATCTTAATGAGCTTCTTGCTCTTGGGCACCTCCTCGGCCTCCAGGATCAGGCCCACCCGCAGGTCGGTCTTGGCGAAGGTGTCGTAGTCGATGTTCTCCTTCATGGGGGGAAGGTCCAGGGGGCGTTCGGCGGCGGGGGCGGGAGGCAGCTCGGCAGCCTTCAGGGTCTCGATCTCGGTCATGGCGATTTCCTTGTCGATGCGGGCGAAGAGGGGTTTGGGATCTCCGACGGGGCCGGGGGCGGGAGCTTCGAGGTCGAGGCCTGCAAAACGCAGATCCATGACCTTCCCAGGCAGTCCCAGACTCTCCCAGAGCTGCTGGCAGAGCTCGGGCATGACGGGCGCCGCCAGCACGGCCGTCACACGAAGGGCCCGGTAGAGCTGGGCCAGGACGGTATCGAGCTTGGCGGCATGGGCCTCGTCCTTGGCCAGCTTCCAGGGCTCGGCCTTCACGATGTAGCCATCCAGATGGCGCAGGAAGGCCCAGAGACCATCCAGGGCCCCGTGGAAGTCGTGGTCGGCAGCCTTCCTCAGATACTCAGGGGCGACACCATCCAGCCGCGCCTTCACCTCGGCATCCATTGCGTCGTACAGGACGGGCGTGGGCACTGCGCCTGCTCTGTAGCGCTGCAGCATGCTGATGCTGCGCGCGGCGAGGTTGCCCAGGCCGTTGGCCAGGTCCGCATTGAGCCGATCCATGAAAGCCTCGAAGGTGAAGGCGCGGTCGTGACCGATGTGCATATCGCGCAGGAGGAAGAAACGGGCGGCGTCCGTACCGAAATGGAGCAGTTCCTTGGGGCGCACAATATTGCCCAGCGACTTGCTCATCTTGGTGTCCCCCATGAGCCACCAGCCATGGGCGAGGATGGTCTTCGGAAGCCGTTCGCGGATGCGGGCGGGCAGTTCGCCGTTCAGGTCATCGCCCTCCTGGCGGTACATCGCCATGAGGAAGGCGGGCCAGTATACGGCGTGAAAGCGGAGGATATCCTTGCCCACCAGCTGGACCTGGGGCGGCCAGTGGCCCTCCCTGCACGCGCTGAGGTAGTTCAGCAGGGCATCGAACCAGACGTAGACCACATGCTTCTCGTCGCCCGGCACCGGGATGCCCCAGGTGATGGAGGTGCGGCTGATGCTGAGATCCTGGAGGTTGCCGCGCTCCCCGCCGGGTGCCACGAACTGCTTCACCTCGTTGAGGCGGAATTCCGGTTGGACGAATTCGGGATGCTTCTCGAAGAGCTGGATGAGCCAGTTCTCGTAAGAGGACAGGCGGAAGAAGTAGCTCTCCTCTTCCAGCTCCACCAGCTGATGGGCCAAGCCCTGGGCCTGCATCTCCTTGGCCTGGATCTCCGTTACGTATGCCTCGTCCGACACACTGTAGAGGCCCTTGTAGGTAGCCTTGTAGATGTCGCCCTTGGCCAGAAGCTCGGTGAAACGGGTCTGCACGGTGGCCTTGTGCTGGGCGTGTGTGGTTCTCACGAAGTAGTCCACCGTGAGGCCCATCTGCTTCCAGAGGTTCTCGAAGTTGGGCGCCACCTCGTCCACCAGCTCCTGGGGCGTGATGCCCCGGGCCGCGGCGGTCTTCTCGATCTTCTGCCCATGCTCGTCCGTGCCCGTGAGGAAGTAGACATCCTCGCCCAGCATCCGGTGATGGCGCGCCAGCACATCGGCCAATACCGTGGTGTAGGTGTGGCCGATATGGGGCTTGTCGTTCACATAGTAGATGGGGGTGGTGATGTAGAAGGGCTTGGACACTAGAGACTCCATAGCCCTTCAGTTTATCCCCTGCGCACGGTTCTGGCGCCGAGGTATTGCCGTCCAGCCGAGGCCACCCTTGACCCTTGCGCGAAAGGGCCCACCGGAAGCCGGCGGGCCCTGGTTCCATGGACGGAATTTCCAGCAGGCTTTAGGCCTCGAGGAGGGTGGCCTTGACGATCAGATCGCCCTGGCGGATGGCCTTGACCACCTTGATGTCCTCTTCGCCCACGCACTTGCCGAACACGGTGTGAACACCGTTCAGGTGACTGGGCGCACTTCCGTTGCAGATGAAGAACTGGCTGCCGCCCGTGTCCTTGCCGGCATGGGCCATGGAGAGGGCGCCCAGTTCGTGCTTGTGGGGGTTGCCGACCGTCTCGCACTTGATCTTCCAGCCGGGTCCGCCCGTGCCAGGGGTGCCCGAAGCGCCCTCCCGGGTGTTGGGACATCCCCCCTGAATGACGAAATCGGGGATCACCCGGTGGAAGCGGAGGCCGTCATAGAAGCCCGCCTCGATGAGCTTCACGAAGTTGGCCACGGTGGCCGGGGCCTCCTGGGGAAAAAGTTCGATGTTGACATCGCCCTTGTCGGTCTGGAAAAGTGCACGGGTCATGAAGGCTCCGGATTCCGCACCTCGCGGAGTCTCCAGAATAGCTCGGATGAACCTAACTGGCTCAAAAGGCACTGGAGGGTGTCCTTCCCCGGTGGCCAGAAGGCACGGGAAAGGCTAGTCTCAAGAGGAATCGGAGGTCTCATGCGGAGTTCCCTGAAGTCGGCCATGCTTGTCGGCGCCCTGGCGCTGGTGGGGGGAGTGGCCTGCTCCAACAAGGTGGCCACCCGGCCCACCAAATCAGTCCCGGCTGGCACGGTCCTCTTCCAGTTCACCCGCAAGGTCCAGGGACCGGTGGAACTGACTCTCGACGGCGTCCGGCTCCCGGTGGAGCCCGTCAAGAAGGGCAAGAAGGCGCGCAGCCTCGTCCTCACGGGCATCACTCCCGGCAAGCACCGATTCTTCCTCTACAGCCCCCGGGACGCCTTCGGTCCCGACCAGGGCGAATTCGAGGCGACCGCCGCCCAGGGCGTGTATCTCGTGACCTTCGCCCAGGCCTTCGACGCCGTGCTCTATGGCAAGGCCGAGGCCCTGCCTCCCGCCGAGGGAGTCCCCGGCGTGAAGGCGCGCCTCGAGTAGAACGTGAAGGGCACCCGCCTGCGCCGCTGCCTTCTGGGGGGTGGCGTCTGCGGTTTACTTGCCCTCTCCGGATTCGTGACCGCGAAGACGCGCTCCGTAGCCTGGGAGTTGACCGATCCGCCCTTCTACCGCCCTCAGCCCCTGGAGAGGGTCCAGAAGACCTTCGATGCGCTGGCCCAGGGAGATGCGACGGATCCCGGTGGGGTCTGGCGCGCGGAGGAGGTCGGCGGACTCCAGCTCTGGACCCTGAAGCGGGACACCCCCTCGAAGGGCTTGGTACTGCTGCTGCACGGCTTCGGCGACGACCGCTGGGGGACGAGCCCGGCCCTCCGGTGGTTCCCCAGGCTCGACGCGGCCATCTTCACTTACCGGCGGCGCGACGATGCCCTGCGAGCCGGCGGCCCCGCCCCCTTCGTCACCTTCGGCGCCCGGGAGTCCGAGGAGGTCGCGGCAATCGTGCACCACCTCGAGGCCGGGGGGACTCCGCGAAACCGGATCATCCTGATGGGCCGAAGCCTTGGCGCCAGCGTGGGGCTGCTCGCCCTGGCCCGCCTCGAAGCCGATGGCGGCCCCCTGGGCGGCGTCATCTGGGAGGGTGCGCCCGCCTCCAGCCGGGATTTCGGGGAACGCCTGGTGCGCGGAGGCCGGGACCGCTTCTGGCATCCCCTCCTGGCACCCCTCATCGGAGACCTGGGCAGCCGCTGGGCCGCCCACCGGGCGAACTATCGGCTCGGCGAAACGGATCTCGAATGGAACCTGGAGGGGCGCCGCCTGGAGACGCCGAGCCTCTGCTTCCTGGCCACCCAGGATCGGCTGGCGTCCCCCCTCGTCCAGCGGCGCGTCGCCTCGCATTTCCGCACAATCGAGATCGTCGAGGTGCCCACCTGGCATCTGCACTGCGCCGAGATGCTTGGCCCCCGGTATGCCCAGGCCATCCGGGATGCCACGGAGGCCTGGCTGAAATAGGGAAAGGGGCCTTTCGGCCCCTTTCCCCCTGCTCGAATTGCAGGATCCTCAGTCCTCGGCGCCTTCCTGGGTGATAACGCGAACCATCTTGGGTGCGATGCGCTGGATGATGGGCTCGAAGACCTTGTTGACCAGTTCCTCGTCGTAGTCCACTTCCGCCCCGGTGCCGGCCACCTTCACGCTCATGTCGGCAACCTTGTCCTCGTCCTTCCAGGTCCCGAGGATCTCGCCCGTCTCCACCTCGATCATGCGGAGATCCAGACGCCCCGTGAAGGAGGCCTTCTTGACGTTCACGCTGCCGGCCACGGCACCCGCCATGCCGCTGCCCGTGACCTTGCCGACCAGGGCACCGACGCCCCAACCCGTGTTGAAGCCGCCTTCCTTGTAGGCGAAACGGGTCACCTTCCCCGTGATCATGTACTTCACGCCCAGGAGTTTCCCGATCTTCTGGACCGTGCTCGTATCGACTTCGCCGCTCTGCTGAAAGGCCAGTTCGCCGCGGATATCCTCGAGACGCTCGCGCTCCACCATCCGGAACTTGCCCCGCCCCTTCTGGGTGAGCTCCGTGACCAGGAGATCGCGCAGTTGGTTGGAGATAGTCGACATGTTGTTGCCCCAGCCCCCGTGCCGCCAGCCGTGCCAGGCATCGGGAGCGGCCTTGAACTCGATGATGGCGACCCGCGGAAGCTTGGCCTTCTCTTCCTTCGTCAGCTTCTGGGCTGAAAGAGGAGCCGTGAGGGCGATCCCCGCAAGAAGGGCGATGATGAACTTACCCATTCGCATCCTGACCTCCGATGGGCTGAACGCCCGCTGGCAAAACGACTAGTCCTCGATGAGCTTGCTGCGCAGTTCCTTCCCGAGCTTGAAGTAGACCACCCGCTTGGGGGGAACCTTGATGGATTCGCCGCTGCGTGGGTTCCGGCCCTGGCGGGCCTTCCGGTCCCGCAAGCGGAAGCTCCCGAAGCCGCGAAGCTCCACGCCCTCGCCGCGGTGCAGGGAATCCACGATGCTCTGAAGAAAGGTGTTCACCAGCAGATCCGCATCCTTCTTGGCGAACTCCAGGTTCTCCATGAGGTGCTTGGACAGATCAGCCTTGGTGAGGGTCTCCATCGCTTCCATGGGGGGCTCCAATTCAGGAATTGGGAATGTGTGAACCAATGAGAGCCCTATCTGCTCCAGAGGTCAAGGGGTTGCGATGCATGTTCACACAAAAAGGGGGGGCAAGCCCCCTTTTAGGGAAGATTCGATGCCCTTCGGTCAGGACATCAGCCACTCCAGAAGCCAGCGGGGGCCCTCGCCGCTGGCGCCCTGGGTCCGATAGTCCCGCTCCGTGGTCGACCAGCAGCTCGAGAGATCCACGTGGGCCCAGGAACCGTGATCGACGAAGTCCTTGAGGAACATGGCCGCACTGATGGCCCCGCCCCAGCGAGTGGCGCTGATGTTCTTGATATCGGCCACGTGGCTCTTGAGGGCCTCCCGGTACTCCGGGACCAGGGGCAGCTGCCAGAGATGCTCGCCTGTGGCCTTCCCGGCGTCCAGCAGCCGTTCCACGAGCTTCTGGTCCTCGCCGAAGATGCCCGAGACCCCGTCCCCCAGCGCCACCACGCAGGCGCCGGTGAGGGTCGCGAGATCGACGATGTGATCGGGCTTCAGCTCGGAAGCGTAGTGAAGGAGATCGGCCAGGACGAGACGGCCTTCCGCATCGGTATTGAGGACCTCGATGGTCTTGCCGCTGCGGCTACGCAGGACGTCTCCGGGCTTGAAGCTGGAGCCGGAAGGCATGTTCTCCGCCAGGCCGATGAGGCCCGTCACCTGGACCGGGACCTGCATCTCCGCACAGGCCGCCAGGATCGCGAGCACGATAGCCGCGCCGGCCATATCGTCCTTCATGGTCTCCATGCCGGAGGCATCCTTCAGGGAGAGTCCGCCCGAATCGAAACAGACGCCCTTGCCGACGAGCACCACGTGCTTCTTGGGCTTCTCCTTGGGCTTGTAGTCCAGCTTGATCACCCGGGGCCCCCGGGTGGAGCCCTGGCCCACGGCCAGCACGCAGTTGAAGCCACCCTGGGCCAGGGCTTCGCCGTCCAGGATCTCGATCCCGAGCTTGTGCTGCTTGGCCAGTTTCTGGGCCAGATCGGCGAAGGCCTCGGGGTAGAGATCGCCCGCTGGCGTATTGGCCAGATCCCGAACCCGGTGGCAGGCGCTCACCCCCGCCTCGATCTGGGGCAGGTGGCGTCGGGCCTTGCGCGTATCGTCGCCGTTAGTGAAGACCTCAATCCGCTCGAAGCGCTTGGGCTCCGGCTTCCCCTTGAATTTCACGAAGTCGTAATCGGCCAGCATCACACCTTCGAGGACCGCGATCTGGACTTCATCGTGATCGAGGGCGGAGGTCGAGGGGGAGACCAGGCCGACGGCCTTCCAGCCCTTCTTGAGGCAATAGCGGGCGGCCGCTCCAGCCGCCTTCCGGAGTTTGTTGTGGGTTACGGCTTCTTCTTCGCCGAGGCCGACCAGCAGCATCCACCGGCAGTCCTTCACCCCATTGGGGTGGTGAAGGGGCACGAGTTCCAGATAGTCGGCCTTGAAATCGCTCTCATCCATCACCTGCCTGGCCACCTTGCTGATGGCGAGGGGCAGCCTGTGGCGCTCCCGGCCCGAGAACACAGGCACGATCAACACATCGCCCGAAAAATCCTTCCCCATCTGGGAACTGATATCAATCGTGGCCATGAATTTCCTCCGGAATGGAACCATTGTATCGACCACCCTGGATCAGAGGCTTAATTTCAGCGACTATTGACATGACATACCAATTCACTTAGGAAACCTTCTCAATCCTTAGTCCGTCATAGGGGAAGAACAGGGGACCTCCGAGGGCTCTCCGTCAGGCAGGGATTCGACTCTCGTCAGCCTTTCACCGAGGATCCGGCTCCGCTCCGAGACCGTGCCCAGGCGCGACTTGGCCTCGTCCAGCTTGCGGTCCACGGCCTGCAGAGCCTCCCCGAACTTCCCGAAATCCGCTTTCACGGTCCCCAGGAGCCTCCACACCTCACTGCTCCGCTTGGTGATCGCCAGCGTCCGGAAGCCGACCTGGAGGCTGTTCAGGAAGGCCGTGAGGGTCGTGGGCCCCACCAGCGTGACCCGGCAATCCCGCTGGAGGCGCTCCAGGAGACCAGGCCTCCGGAGGGCCTCCGCGAAGAGCCCCTCGAAGGGGAGAAACAGCAGAGCGAAGTCCGTGGTCAGCGGCGGTGCGAGGTACTTGTCGCGGATCTCCCGGCCCTGGGCCAGGAGTCGCTGTTCCAGGGCCTTCCCCGCCGCTTCGACCCCGGCCGGATCCCCAGCCTCCCAAGCCTCGCCTAGCCGCTGGTAGTCCTCCAGGGGGAACTTGGCATCGATGGGCAGCCACACCTGCTCGCCCTCCTGGGTGCCGGGGAGTTTCACCGCGTATTCGACCATTTCCAGACTGCGAGGCTTCATCTTTACGTTGGATGCGTACTGCCCAGGGGCCAGGAACTGCTCCAGCAACGCTCCCAGCTGGGCCTCGCCCAGCACGCCCCGGCTCTTCACGTTCGTGAGGGCCCGCTTCAGGCCGCCCACATCCTGGGCCAGGGCCTGCATCTCGCCCAGTCCCCGCTGCACCTGCTCCAGGCGTTCCCCCACAAGGCGGAAGCTCTCGCCCAGGCGCTGTTCCAGTGTGGCCTGGAGGCGCTCGTCCACCGTGCGCCGCATCTCCTCCAGTTTCTGCTCGTTGAGGGTGCCGATCCGCTCCAGCCTTTCCTGGACCTTGTTCTGGAGGGCGTCCAGGCGGGCCCCCTGGTCCAGCCGGGCCAGGCGCAGCTCCTCCCGCAGGGGCAGCAGCTGGGTCACCAGGAAGTGCTGAAGCTCCGTGCGACTGCGGCTGGCCGCCTCCTCCACCCGCCGAAAGAGGGCTTCGCTGTTGCCACGGGGCCGCCAGGCCCCGAGGGCCGCCAGCAGTCCGAGGACAGCGGCGGTGGAGAGGAGGATCAGTTCGGGGCTCATGCCCTCAGGATGAACTTCCCGACAAGACAGGTACTGTCCATCGGGCTTCCCGACCCTCCCCCGAGAGGCTGAATTCCAGTTCCGCCACCCAGGGCGTCGGCCATGGCCCGCTGTGACCGGCCCATTCCACCACCAGGTAGTCCCCGGAGGAGACCTGTTCCTCCAGGCCCAGGGACCAGCTGCCGCCCTCGCCGAGCCGGTAGAGATCGAGGTGGAAGAGGTGGCAGCCAGGGGCCTGGTAGCGGTGCAGCACGGCGTAAGTGGGAGAGGCCACCTGGTCGGGGTCCCCTCCCAGTCCGGCGAGAAAACCCCTCACCCAGGTGGTCTTCCCCGCGCCCAGTTCGCCCCGCAGCAGCCAGGTGCCACCCGAAGGCGTCAGCCGGGCCAGTTCCGCACCCAGGGCCTCGGTGGCGAGCTCGTCGGCCAGGAATCTCCGTTCAATTTGCATGCAGTTCCCTCAGCAATGCCGCCAGACTCTCACCCAGCTCGCGCACCAGCAAGGGACCCTGGCCCAGCCGATCGGCAGCGGCCCCGTGCAGCCACACGGCCTCGGCCACGGCCTTCCGCAAACCCAGTTCGTTAGGCTCCGGAGTCTTGCCCCACATGCCGACCTGGGCGGCCACCATGCCTGCGAGGAAATCCCCGGTACCCCCTGTGGAGAGCCCCCGGTGCCCGGTGGGATTCACCCAGACCTGGTCCAGCAGGCCTCCGGCGATGAGACTCTGGGCCCCCTTGAGCACCAGGACCCCAGGCCCATCGGCCACTTTCCGGGTCCATTCGAGGCGGGTTGATGTTTGCGGACCCAGGGGCTGCGAGAGGCCGAAGAGGCGGGTGAACTCGCCGGGATGGGGCGTCAGAACAGTCCCAGGGCGCTGCATCCAGCTCGTGCCCTCCCCCGGACGCAGTGCGGACGCGTCCAGGACGAGGGGACCCGCCCATTCTGGAATCTCGCTCACGCCTCCGGGGCCCACCAGGAGCACGTCGATCCCCTCGGGGACCCTGCCCTTCCAGGTTTTCACCATGGCCTCCGGGACCTGGGCCGCGATCTCCGCGCGCAGTTCGGCAGAAACCAGCACCGTCACCAGGCCCGCGCCCATGCGAAGGGCTCCGAGGGCGGCCAGCACGGCGGCTCCGCTCATGCCCGGGCTGCCGGCCCGGATCGCCACGTGGCCGAGATCCCGCTTGTGGCAATTCCATGAGGAGGGACCGCCCGCTCCCTGACGGAAGGAAGCCCCCCCTTGATGCCCGGGCCTCTCGAGCAGGCAGACCCTGGCAGCGGCTTCCAGCCGGAGCGGGATCGGAATGAGCGAGATGGCGCCGCACAGATCCCGGGCCGGTCTGAGCCCGTGACAGAGCTTCAGGTGGCCGAAACAGGCCGTCTCATGCGCCGGAAGCACAGGCCCCGACACTTCTGGGCTACTGGGATCGAGACCGGAAGGCAGATCCAGGGCCAACACGCGAAAGGGGGCCGGATTCGCGACAGAATCATGGGCGTCCTGCAGGGCGGAGACCCATGCCTTCCCCATGCCCTCCAGGGGCAGGCGCACACCCAATCCGAAGAGCCCGTCCACCACCCAGCCCCGGAATTCCCCGATCACGTCCTCGGGGGTGGCGGTGAACCGGTACTCGCCGCCCAGGCCCTCCCAGAGCGCGGCTTGGAGGGCAGCGTCCCCCTTCCAGGCAGGGGCTGGATCCAGGGCCCACACTTCGACCCGTTCGCCACGCAGACGGGCGAGCCGGGCCAGGGCCAGGGCATCGCCCCCGTTGTTGCCGGGACCTGCCAGCACATGGATCGGTTGGCCCCGGGGAATCAAGGCCAGCGCGCCCAGGACCGCGTGTTCCTGGAGCACCAGGGAGGGCATGCCCCAGGCGAGAATGGCTTCCTGCTCCACGCGCCTCATCTCCGCTGCGTCCAGAAGGGGGATCATTCGGGGCCTCCCGGAGAGCCCGGCTCTCTCCTGGGTAGTATGCCTTCAAGGGGCAGGAATCCGACTCCGCAATTGGCAGAGGATGGCCGGCATCCCGGCGCAGCAGGCCGCGAGGAGCCCCGCGAAGTCGAGGACCTCGCCCCCCTCGGCGGCCCGCTCGATCTCTGCGGCCCGGCGGGAAAGCTCCAGGATCCCGAGGGTGGCGGCGTTGGATTTCAGATCGTGGGCGAGTCGCACCAGCTCTGCCATGTCCCCCCGGCCAAGAGCCTCCTGCATATGCTCCAGACGGGCAGGCACATCCCGACTGAAGTCCTCGACCAGCTCCTGGATGGCCCCGGGCCCCGCGGCCGATTCGAGGTAGGTCAGACCTTCCCATGCGTGGGCGTCCAGCTGGATCCAGTCCTCCGGCGTGTCCGGCGGCACTTCCGGCTCCCCAGGCAGGGAAGCCTGGGCGGAACTCAGGAGCCACCGGCTGAGGGCCGCATTCAGGGGTTCGCGGTGCAGGGGCTTGGTGAGGAACCCGTCCATTCCCGCGGCCGCGGCACGTTCCCGGGCCCCGCCCACGGAGTGGGCCGTGAGGGCCAGCACGATCTGGTGGGCCCCGGGGGCCTCCCGCTCGCGGATCCGCCGGACGGCCTCGAAGCCATCGAGGCCGGGCATCTCGCAATCCATGAGGACGACCTCGAAGGCCTCGGCCTCCAGGATCTCCAGGGCCTCCTCCCCGCCGCTGGCCAATCGGCATCCGAAGCCCAGGGCCTGCAGATGGAGCGCTGCCACCTTGCGGTTGGTGGCATTGTCATCCACCACCAGGATGCACCCCCGGTCACCGGAGCCCTCGGGGCTGCCCACCGGGGGTTCCAGGCATTGCCGAAGGGCCTGTCTCAGCCTGGAGCGGCGCAGGGGCTTGGTGAGATAGGTGGCCCGGCCCCGGGCCCGGAGGCGCTCGGCCGCCGCGAGGGTCGAGACCCCTACCAGGAGAACAACGGGGACTTCGGCTTTCCCCAGGGCCTCCAGGGCTCGGGCCGGGTCGGCCTCCAGGGGCGGGAGCCCCAGGAGGACCACATCGAAGGAAGGATTCTCCCCGCCAAGGAGTCTTTCGCCGAGTTCCCTTTCGCTGGCGACGGCCTGGGCTTCCACCTTCCACTCCCGGAGCGTCTCCAGGATGGATTCCCGCACCGCAGGATTCGGGTCGTGGACCAGCACCCGAAGGCCCTCCGGCAGGGGTTCCCAGGAGTTCAACTGGACCTCCACCTCCCGGAAGGGGATTTCACACCAGAACCGGCTCCCCCGCCCCACCTCGCTCTCGATGTCGATCCGGCCTCCCATGCGCTCCGCGACCCGCTTGCAGATGGCGAGCCCCAGGCCCGTCCCCCCGAAGTGCCGGGTCGTGGAGGTCTCTGCCTGCACGAAGGGATTGAAGAGGCGTGCGGCAGCTTCCGGGGCGATCCCGATGCCCGTATCCCGGACCTCCAGTCGGAGGAGGATCCTCTCCGCGAGCTCCCCGGGGGAGATCCCGAGGCTCAGGCCCACTTCCCCTTCCAGCGTGAACTTCACCGCATTGCCCAGGAGGTTCGCGGCCAGCTGACGGAAGCGACCCGAATCCCCGATCACCCGCCGGGGCAGACCCGCATCGAAGCGGCCCACGAGTTCGAGCCCCTTGCGCTGGGCGGCCTCGGCAAAGAGGCCTAGGCAGTCCTCCATTTCCACCACCGGGTCGAAGGTGATCTCCTCCAGATCCAGCCGCCCTGATTCCACCTTCGAGAAATCGAGGATCTCGTTGAGGATCGAGAGCAGGCTCTCGCTGGATCCGTGAATGGTCTCGGAGAAATCCCGCTGGGTCGCGCTCAGCGAGGTGTCCAACAGGGCTCCGGACATGCCGATGATGCCGTTCAGGGGCGTGCGGATCTCGTGGCTCATGGTGGCCAGGAAGAAGGATTTCGCCTCATTGGCCAGGGTGGCATCCTCCCGGGCCAGCTCCAACTCGCCCATCGCCTTGGCCAGTTCCCCCGTGCGGGCCATCACTTTCCGCTCGAGTTCCAGGTTCCGGGCCCTGAGGGCGCGGAGGCGGCCCCACACCAGCGACAGGACGAGGCCGATCGCACCCAGGGAATAGAGCCCCCTGGCCCACCAGGTCTCCCAGGGGGCTGGCAGCACCCGGAAGGGGACGGAGATGGGTCCGCTGGCATTGCCCGCGCCGTCCACCGCCCAGACCTTGAACGTGTAGGAACCGGGCGGGAGCGAGGGATACTCGCGCTTCCCCTCCCGGGTCCAGTCCGTGGGTTCAGCCTCGAGCCCCTCCAACTGCGAACGGTACTGGGTGTCCTCCTCCCGGTAGTAGCTGAGGAGCGCGAACTCGAAGAGGGTCCCGGGCTTCCGCCAGCCCACCTGGAAGGTCTGAGGGCCCTCCTGGGGCCGGTCCCCCGCCAGGATGCGCTCGAAATGGAAGGGCTTTGCCGTGCGGTCGGGGACCTCCTCCCCCGGATCGTACATCGCGGCCCCCGCGACCGTGCCGGTCCAGATCCGCCCCAGATGATCCAGGATGGCGGATTTCTGGGTGCACCCGTTGCTGGGGAGGCCATCGCCCGTAGTGAAGGTGCGAAGCTTGAAGGGACTGAGGTCATCGAAGGTGGGAGACCGCGGGGAGAGCTGGCAGACCCCCCGGTGCGTGAAGACGTAGACCCGCCCCGACGGATCCTGAAGCACCGAGTAGACTACCCGGCTGGGCAGATTCTCCAGGGGCTCCCAGGCTCCGTCCCGACGATCCATGCGGCGACGCCAGAGCCCGTCCAGGGTGCCCACCCAGAGCCAGGCCACCCTGTTCTCATCCGTGACGAAGGACAGGCACATCACCCGGTCATCGGGCAGGCCTTCCCGGGTGGAGAGATGGGTCCAGCGGGCTCCCTCGCGCAGGTAGAGGCCCTGCCCCCGGGTCCCCACCCACAGGCCCGGGCCTCCCCCGGGAGCAGGCCCGGGCCGGATGGACATCACGGTGGTTCCGACCAGTTGCTGAGCCCCCTCGGGGCATTCCCACCGGTCCCCCCTCAAACGGGCGAGTCCATTGCGAGTGCCGGCCCACACTTCCTGTCGGCCCCCCTGCCCCTGGACTTCCGCCAGTTCGTAGACCCAGGGATCGGGCAGCCCTTGGGCTCCCAGGCTCCGGGTCACCCTGCCCTCCTCCAGCCGAAGGACACCGCCCCCTCTGCTGCCGATCCAGAGCAAGGGCCTGCCCAGTTCGGACCGGGTCTCCAGCAGGGCCAAGATGTGGCGGTCGGGGATCACGGAACTCGATCCAAAGGTGGTCCATCGGCCCTGGTGAAAACGCGCCAGGCCCCCCCCCAGGGTGGCCATCCAGAACCCAGCCCCCATGCGGCTCTCCAGGATCCCGAAGACCGCGTTCTCAGGCAACCCGCTCTGCCGATCGAAGGTGGTCCACCCGCCCCTCGGAAGGCGGACCAGCCCCCCGAAGGTGCCGGCCCAGACGGTCCGATGGCCCCCCGGAGCCCCCTCGATCCAGAGGCTGCGCACCGAACGGCTGGGAAATCCGGCGGCCGTATCCAGGATCTTCCAGCCATCCCGGGTCCGGAAGGCGAGGCCTTCATCGGTGGCCAGCCAGAGGGTGCGCCCCCCGCCCGGCGAGGTCGATTCGAGGATCTGGTTTACGGTATTGGCGGGCAGACCGTCCTTGGGGCCGTAGGCCGTCCAGTGCCGCCCGTCCCATCGGGCCAGCCCCCGCCCCGTTCCGACCCAGAGGAGGGTCCGGCCATCCGGTTCCCGGGTATCCAGGAGGCTCGTGACATCGTTCGAGGGAAGGCCGTCCCGGATCGTGAACCAGAGCCAGGGTCCCGTCACCCCGGCCATGGCCAATCCCCGCTCGGTCCCGATCCACAGGACCGGTGCCCGTCCCGGCTCCCGGACTTCCCGGATCGAGAGGACGGAACCCGTCGGAGCGCCCCCCGGATCCAGCACCGGGCTCCAGGTCCGACCATTCCACTGGAAGGCCCCCATGTTCGTGCCGGCCAGGATGGTGCCGTCGAGTCTTTCCACCAGGCACCGAACCTGGCCCGAGGTCACTTCCTCGGAGATGTCGTGGCTCTCCCACACGCCATTCCGGAGGGCGAGGACTCCGCCGTTCACCTGCCCGAACCAGAGACTGCCATCCGAGGCCGACAGCATCGATCTGACCCAGCGGCTCTGCCCCCGTCCCGGCAGGGAGACCCGGGTCCAGGTCCTTCCGTTGTAGCGGGCGGCCCCATCCTGAGTGCCGACCCACAGGTAGCCCCTCCGATCCATGGTCAGGGCCTCGACGGAATTCTGAGGAAGGCCGTCCTTGTCCGTGAAGACCCGGATGGCGGGTCGGCCGGTCTCCTCGACCCCTTCCGAAGGCGCACCATCCAGGGCCCCACCGACGAGCAGGGCGCTCGCCAGGAGGAGCCGGAGGGAATGTCGAATGATGGAGAAACGAGTTACCACGACTGGAGGCCTCGAATACCTTTCGGAAGGTGGGCAGCCCATCCCGAGTCCAGGACTCCAACTATTTTCGAAGGCGGACCAGCCTCAGGCCAATGGGCGCATTCAATCCCGATTGAACGCGCAGGGAGATCAGACCATCTTCCCGGCCATGGGGGCCCCGCCCAGCAGATGGAAATGCAGGTGGAACACGGTCTGCCCGGCATCGGGACCACTGTTGGCCACCAGACGATAGCCGCTCGAGGCCACACCCAGTTCCTTCGCCAGCCCCTGGGCCACCAGGGCGATGTGGCCGACGAGGTCCCTGTGGGCGGAGGTCAGAGCGTCCAGGCCTGCCAGATGGAGCCTGGGCACGATGAGCACATGCACGGGCACCTGGGGCGAGATATCCCGGAAGGCGACCACCTGTTCATCCTCGAAGACGATGGAGGATGGGATCTGCTTGGATGCGATTGCGCAGAAGATGCAGTGCGGTTCAGACATAGGCCCCCCATTCCCATCCATCTTGCACCAAGCCGGGCCTGGAATGGCGCCGGGCCTCGCCGACTTCCGGGAGCTGCACCTTCTCCCGCCAGCCATGGCCTCGAGCATGGGGCGATTTCGCTCGGGCCGGGCGGAATGGAGATCAGGGCTCAGCGGGAACCCAGGGCCGGGGGGAGCCTCGGGAAGCCCTGGGGGGCCTGGCCTTCGGACTGGTCGATCCGCGCGGCCTGCCCCTCGTCCAGTTTCCGGGTCGCCTCCGCGGGCGGAAACATCTCGGGCGCCTCCTCCTGCAGGAAGCGCTTGGTGCGGGCCATGAGGGCGTCGATCTCCTGGAGGAAGCGCACGCGCTCCAGCTTCAGGCTGCGCATGGCCGTCTCCAGCTCCACCACGCGATGGTGGGCGTCCCGGATGATCTCGTCGGCCTTGAAATCGGCCTCCTTGATCAGCAGCGCCTTCTCGCGGTTGGCGGCATCCAGGAGTTCCTCCTTGGTTCTCTGGGCGTGGAGCAGGGTCTCGCGGAAGATCCGGTCCTGGTCCTGGTACTGCTGCAGGCGCTCCCGCAGATCCAGCACCTCGTCCCGGAGCTTGGAATTCTCGTGCTGGACCTCTTCCCACTCGCTGGCCACCTCGTGGAGGAAGGCCCGTACTTCGTTTTCGTCGAGGCCGCGGAAGCCCTTCTCGAACTC
Organism: Holophagaceae bacterium; assembly: GCA_043723905.1. Lineage (GTDB taxonomy): Bacteria > Acidobacteriota > Holophagae > Holophagales > Holophagaceae > JAYREN01. The sequence goes on along the minus strand of JAYSNJ010000079.1, from coordinate 8,459 downwards.
GCGGCGCTGGATATCCAGGGGCGTGAACTTCATGGGAACCTCAGGAGGCGAAGCCGCGGTGGAGAAGGTTCTGGAGGAGCCAGAGCACCAGGAGGGCGACCATGGGGCTGAGGTCCATCCCCAGATTGGCGGGAAGCAGCGTCTGGATGGGGTGCAGAAGGGGGTCCACCAGGGCGTGGAGGAACTTCACGACCGGGTTCCGGGGATCGGGATTGAACCAGGACATCAGGCTGGTGACGAAGATCAGCAGCATGAGGGCCTGGATGGCATAGTTCGCGAGCGGGAAGAGGATCATGGGCACGCCTTGGACATAGAGCCCATCATAGACTTGATCGGCCCGCTCCGGGACCGGGGAGCCTCCCATGCGCATCGGCATTTCCTGCTATTCGACCTTTGGCGGCTCCGGCGTGGTGGCCACAGAAGTGGGCAAGGCCCTGGCGGCCCGGGGCCACGAGGTCCATCTCCTCAGCCCCTCCGTCCCTCCCCGCCTCCTCGGCTTCGAGGACCGGGTCTGGTTCCACGAGGTGACCGCCAGCCCCTACCCCCTCTTCGAAGCCGCCCCCTTCTCCATCGCCCTGGCCTCCAAGATGGCCGATGTGGCCGAGCACCACGGCCTGGAGATCATGCACGCCCACTACGCCATCCCCCACGCCAGTGCGGCCCTGCTGGCCCGCATGGCCCTGGACGGGAAGCTGAAGGTCGTCACCACGCTCCATGGCACCGATATCACCGTGGTGGGCGCCGATCCCAGCTACCTCTCCATGGTGAGGCTGGCCATCCGGGAAAGCGATGCCGTCACCGCCGTCTCCGCCTACCTGCGGGACGAGACCTATCGCACCTTCAACGTGGACCGGCACATCGACGTGATTCCCAATTTCGTGGCGCCTCCCGAGGGGGACACCCACAACTGCCGCTCCTGGCTGGCGCCCTGCGGCTGCTCTGTCCTCACCCACATCTCCAACTTCCGCCCCGTGAAGCGGGTGCTGGACGTCATGAAGGTCTTCGAGCGGGTCCGCCGGGAACATCCCTGCCGCCTGGTCATGGTGGGCGATGGCCCCGATCGCGCCGAAGCCGAGACCTATGCCCGCCAGCAGGGCTTTGCCGAGGAGGTCCGCTTCACCGGCAAGCAGCTCGATATCGGGGCCGTGCTCGCCTGCAGCGATGTCTTCATCCTGCCCAGCGCCACCGAGAGCTTCGGCCTAGCGGCCCTGGAGGCCATGGCCCACCGGGTGCCCGTGGTGGCCAGCCGCGTGGGAGGCCTGCCCGAGGTGATCCGCCATGGCGTGGACGGGTTCCTGGAGCCCCTGGGGGACGTGGAGGCCATGGCCGAGGATGTGCTCACGCTCCTGCGCGACACCCGCCTGCGCAAGGCCTTCGGATTGGCCGCCCAGGAGCGCGCCCTCACCACCTTCGCCGAGGACCCCATCGTCGATCAGTACGAGGCCGCGTACGAGGCCGCCCTCTCCGGCGCGAAACGGACCGTGGATTTCGGCGCCGGACCACGGTAGACTAGCCCTTCCTGGCTGGGTAGCTCAGTTGGTTAGAGCGAAGGTCTCATAATCCTTAGGTCGGCGGTTCGAATCCGCCTCCAGCCACCACCACTGTAAAGCCTCGACACCACTAGGTTTCGGGGCTTTTTGTTGGATTCGCCTGCCAACACTTAGGGAGGGTGTCCGCGGACGATTTCGCCAAAGGTTGCAAGTCCCGGGTGAAAGCCCTGAAGCCGTCACCGGACATCTGATGTCGCGCCCTGGCTCCGGAGAGAGTAGTTCAGGTGGCCGAAGCCAGGGGCACCGCCACCCATCCCCCATCCTTCAGCGGCACCAGCCAGGCCTCCACGTCCAGTCCCTCCCGAACCCGGAGCACGTTGGCATAACGCTGCAACTGAACTCGATAGAGCGTCAGGTCCTCCTCATTCAAATCCCTGGAGTTCTTAAAGTCGAGGAGGTGGAGGCAGCCTTCGTCCCAGACCACCAGATCGGCGAAACCCAAGGCACCGGTGGCCGCGGCTCCCTCGATGGGGAGTTCGGTGCGCCTGCGAAGGTGGCGCCAGCCCCTGGCCTCGAAGGCCTCCAGGAAGCGGAGCGCGTGCTCCCGGGCCTGGGGCACCTCGGGTGGCGCGTCCAGGCAGGCCGCAAAGGCCTCCGCATCCTCCCACCGCACCAGGAGGTCCCGGAGATAGGCATGCATGGCCTCCCCTTCCCTGCGGGCCCGGACTCGCACCTCGGGAGCGATCCTGCCGTGGGCGTCCTCCCCTTCCAGTGCCTCTTCGAGGGGATCCCGGGGATTCGGTGGCTGCGGCCTGGAATCCTGGACGGGGACGCGCGCCGTCAAGACCGGTGGATCGCCCAGGGGCTTCAGCTGGGGTTGGGCCTCGGCCAGGAAGTGTCCCCAGTGGGCCCAGTTCTTGGCTTCGGCCAGCGGCTTGGGCTGAGCGGGCGCCTGGAGCAGCAGGCACATCCGGTCCTTCGCCCGGGTCAAGCCCACGTAGAGGAGGTTCAGGCTGTCCCGCCGCTCCTTGGCTTCCACGCCGGCCTTCAGGCTCCGGAAGGCCGCTCCCGGGTGACTGCCCAGCTTCCACACCAGCGCAAGGGCTCCCGAGGCCGGATCCGTCCGGAGCTCCCCCGTCCGGATCCCGTGCCCATTGCTGGGCAACAAGGGCAGGATGACATCGTCATACTCGAGCCCCTTGCTGGCGTGAACCGTCTGGATGAGCAGATCCGCCCCTGCCGAAGCCGCGGGAAGATCCCCCTTCTCCTTCCCCCCTCGTTCCTCCTCCAGGATGGCGTAGGCTGCCACCGGACTGGCCGGCAGCACCATCACCTGGGAGAGGAGCCCGACCAGATTCCTCCGGGCCCGGGCGGGTTCCATGGCCCCGTGGGCCTTCAGGGCATTCACGCCCTCCAGGAGGGCCCCCTGGACCAGCAGGCGGCCCATCAGCTCCTGGCTGGTGGCCTGGGCCAGCGCCATCAGCCAGCGCACCCCCTCTCGGTAGGGCTCAGGGAACAGGGATGGCTCCAGATCCCCCAGTCCGGGCAACCTGGGACTGGCCGCAAGGGAGCAGATCTCCCCGTCGTTCATTCCCAGCAGATGCCGGAGGAGCGCAGCACAGGGGAGTGCCCGGTCCGGATGGGCCACCGCCTCGAAGGCGGCCATGGCCAGCCGCACACCGGGGCTGTCCCAGTAGCCTTCCTTGGCCACCACATAGGGCTGGATGCCCTTCCCCTTGAGCAGCCGGATCAATTTCGGGAGTTTCGTCCGTTTGGGCAGGAGCAGGGCCCGCCGCCTCTGCCCGGGCCTCGCCTCTCCGCCCAGCGCCTTGCTCCAGCCCTCCTCCAGGGAGAGCGCCACGATCCAGTCCGCCAGATCCGGCAGATTCGACCCCCTGGACGGGGCCACCCTGGAGACGAGCCCAACGGGCACGGAGGCAGGCTTGACGGATTCCTGTCGCCCATCCAGGTCGCCGGCGGTGGGGTCCAGTCTGGGCCAGAGGTCATCGACATAGCCATTGGCCAGTTCCACGATCTCTGGGGCCGAGCGGAAGTTGGCCGGGAGTCGGAAGGCGAACCCGTCGGCCGCCCTCAGATGGGCCTGGAGCAGCTCCGGATCCCCTCCCCGGAATCCGTAGATGGCCTGCTTGAGATCCCCCACGCGAAGGGTCCGTTCCGCCTCCAGCGCATTCAGGAAGGCATCCTGGGCCCTGGAGATGTCCTGGCATTCGTCCACCAGAAGCAGCCTGGGGCGGGGAGGTTCCAGGGACTTGGCCTCCAGCCCCTCCAGAGCTTGGCGCACCAGATCCCCGAAGGTGCCCTGGGAGTGTTGGCGTTTCCTGGTTTCGAACCTCGCGAGAGCCCCGATCAGCAGCCCCCCGAGCCAGGCCTCCCACCCGTCAGCCACGGGCCCCAGGGCCTCAAAGGCCTCCACCAACTCAGGGGTGTAGTACTGAGGAACCTTTCCCTTCGAGTCCCGAATGGCGGAACTCTGCTTCTGGGCCCACTTGATGCGCCCCGGAAGGCCAGTTCCAGCCTCCGGCACCCGGATGATCTTCCTGGCGTTGAAGTTGTGGGAATAGCGATTGGCGGGGTCCACCGCACGCTCGGGATTGGCTGCGAGGGGCCTGAACAGGGCTTCTGCCTGATCCAAGGCTCGGAGCGTCGCCTCCCGGCGGGGTCGGAGATCCACGGGATTCAGGTGCCCCAGAGCGTCCCGGTGGGAATCATGCCCCCTGGAGATCGGCACCCAGTTCTTTTCGGCCCAGGCCAGGAGCGCAGAGGCCGCAGGTTGATCCGGATGGCCCTCCGGAAGGGCCAGGCTTTCCCGGAGCGTCTCTCGCAGGAGTCGCAGCAGCGCGGGATGCTCCACGTCCAGGATGGACTCGGGAGCGCCTTCGCCCTGCCCCACGAGACCCAGGGCCAGACCGTGAAGGGTGGAGACCTGGAGGAGTTCCGCCTCCCTCCGGATCCTGCGCCAAAAGCCCACTGCCCGGGCCGGTGTGGCGGCCCAGGCGGCATCCTGCCAGTGGACAGAGGCCTGGACCACCTCCGGGATGGACTTGGCGAGCCGCCCGCTTGAGACCGCGGATTTCAGGGTCTCCTCGACGGCCGTGGACTTTTCTTCACCCCTCTGGCCGAGCAGGGATTTCAGTGTGCCCCAGGTGCTGGTGTCCAGGTTGGCGAGGAGATCCAGAGGACGGAGGAGCCGCTCCCGCAGATCCGCGGTGGCGGCTTCGCTGAAGGTGGTGGCCAGGATTTCAAAGGGACGGATCGCTTCCTGACCGAGCGTGGCGGTCACCAGCACGGTGAGGGTGAAGGTCTTCCCGGAGCCGGCACTGGCACTGACCACGATGGAGTTCTGCAGAATGAGGGGATCGTTCAGGTCCAGGTTCTTCATCAGTCATCCCCCCCTTCCGATTCCTCATCGGTCTCCACGTCCACGGGCCTTCCGCACAAGGCCCCCAGTTCGCAGCCGCGGCAGCCATCCCCAGGGGTCGGCGGGAAGTCGCCCTCCTCCAGTCGGCGATCCAGGCGGGTCAGGCTCCGGACCAATCGTCCCCGCCACCCTCCGTCCCGCCCCTCGGAGACGAGCGCGTTCAGGTGCCCCGTGAAGGGCTTGGGTTCCTCCTCCCTGAGGGGAATCAGCACCGCTGTGGCCGGACAGTCGTAAGCCCGCTCGGCCAGGAGCATGTAGAGGGGCATCTGGAGGTGGGAGCCGAAGGGCGCCTCGCCCTCGGCAAAGGCCTTGAGGGAGGTGTTCTTGGAAGTCTTGTAGTCCGTAACCCGCAGGAAGGTCTCGCCTTCCCCGTGATCCCACCGCTCCAGGCGATCCATCTTGCCGGCGACGGCAAGCATCCGGCCATTCTCGAGAGGGATTTCCAGCGGGCCCATGTCACCTTCCAGGGCCAGGATCCTGCGGGTCCACACCCCAGAGGGAGCGACTGCAGGCTTGGGATAGAGGAGGGTGAGCTCGTCCTTGGTGGGAATTGAACCCCGGGCGTCCAGCAGCAGAGCCGCCGCCAGATTGGGGAGCAACTCCAGAACATCCTTCTCGACCCTCGGCCAGAGCTCCACAGGCAGCTGCTTGAGCTCCGCGAGCCAAAGATTGCGGTGGTCTTCCCACAGCTTCCCAAGGTACTGGACGAGACGCTCCAATTCATCCTCGGGGCCATCCTCGAGGCCACGTTCGGGACCGACCTGGAAGGGCTCCAGGAAATGCTGCGGCCAGTCCTGGAATCCAACAAAAGGTGTCAAGGCTTCCTGCAGGATCCGGTGCGCGAGGCTCCCCACATCCATGCGGAGACGGCTCTGGGCATCGACACTGCCAAGGTCCCAGACCCGCTCCGCGAGCGAACGGAAAGGGCAGGCCGCAAGCATCTGGAGACTCGTGGGGCTGGCTCCGAAAGCACCCTTGAGCCAGCGGGTTCGGGCCTCCGGGATCCGGTCCGGGACAGGGGCCTCGGCCTCCAGGGCCTGGTCTGGAGTCCGGGCCTGGGCCGCCTCTGCCCGGAGGACGGCTTTCGGACCCGGCTCAAAGCCTTCCCAGGACCAGCGCAAGTGGCTGTGCACCCTGGAGGCCGACAAGGACCAGTCGCCCGCTCCCTCCAGGGCCGTCCAGAAGGGTCCCTGGGCCCGGGTCCGGCCGCCTTCATCCTGGGCGGGACTCAGGGCCACCAGTTCCCGCCGGGTCATGGCCAGCACCTTGTTGAAGGCATAGGCCTCGCGCTGGAAGGCTCGGGGGATCTGGTCGCCGTTCTCGCTGCGCGGCAGCCAGAACCGCTGCAGGGCCGGGGGGAAGACCGCTGTCGGGTCGCCCTCGCTGGCCTTCAGCAGGGCCTGATTGATGGCCGCCTTGCGATTCCAGTCCAGGTCCGGGTTGGAGGAATAGGAGCCGGGCCAGGCTCCCTCGGAAAGATCCAGCACCAGCGTGGCCTCACTGCCTTCCCATTCCTCCAGGAGGGTGCTAGGTGCCACCAGCCGGATGCCCTCGGGGGATCTCGCCAGGCCCTTGCCGCGGGCTGTTTCGAGGAAGGCCCGCAGGGAGGTCAACATCTCCGGGAAGGACCAGACATCGTCCCTCCAGGCAGCCTTGAGGAGCCCCAGGGGCGCGAAGAAATCATCCGAATCCATAGGCAGACGGAGGGTGCCCACCAGGCCTTCGATCCGCTCGGCCCATGCCTTCGCGGAAAGACGCTCATCCAGGAGGCTGCGGAATTCCGCCCAGACGGCTGTCGCCCCTTCCTGGGCCCAGGATTTCAGATGCATGAAGCTGTCGACGAAGGGCGGGAGGCCAACCTGATCGGAGTTGGCCAGGATGTCTGCCCACAAGGCCAGGTCCTTGCGCCTGGAAGCCCGCAGTCCCGCAGATACTGCGCAAGGGTCCAGACGGTGAACGCCCATGAGCAGCATCCAGACCGGACTCCATGCAGCGCTTTCAATGAGAGGCAGCAACCCGCCCCGCACGTGAAGGGGAATGCCCTCCTGCGCCAGGAGCGGCGCGAGAAACCCAGCCACCTTCTGGGGTTCGGGATGAATGACCGTGATCTCTGCGGGCGCAAGGCCCTCGTCCAGCCAGTTGCAGATCTGCTCAAGGCCGTGGCGCAGCAGGTCCATGGGACCTTCCACCAGACCGCTTCGAAACACATCCTGGTGGTCCTCCAGGCTCAGGGGGCCCTCATAGAGGCCGTCCAGGGCCCGAGCCCAGGGGGCCGAGCCCCAGCCTTCCGGTTCTTCCAGACGAATCTCGTTGGGGAAGCGCTGGCCATGCTGTTCCACCCCGTCCATGAGCCACTCCACCAGGGGCTGGGTGCCGCCGAAGAGACCCGAACGAATCCCGCCCTTGTGGGTGGCCAGGGAGAAAATGGCGCCGGACAGTTCCGGCAGGCAGGCCAGAGCCCGCAGCCGCGGGGGTTGGAGATCCTGAAGACCGGCATGGATGGGGCGATCCTCGGTGGTTCGCTCCACCCACAGGCCCGGTTGCAAGGCAAGATGGCGATCGATGGCCTTCCAGAGCGCCTCGTTGGGTTCCAGATAGCCTTCCAGGGCCACCTCGCGCAGGTAGGCCGCGAAGTGCTCTGCCAGATTCCGGAGACTCCGGGGACTGCTGCCGTCCCCCAGGGCGAGTCCGAATGCCTGAAGCCCCAGCAGGGTCTCCGGAAATAGCCCCTGCGCCAGCAATTCCTGGCAGGCCTGGGCGCGGGACCGGACGGCATCCAGCGAAGGGTTCGCCCATCGTTGGGTCTTGGCTAGATCCCGGGCCACCCGCAGATGGAGCAGAAGCGCCTCGGCCCCTGAAATGGGGACTCTCATGTCATCGAGCAGGACGCCATCCAGGGGGGAATGACTCACCAATCACCTCAAATCGCTGTCGAATCCTGTCGCCTGGATTTCACCGGGAAACCAATCCGGTCCGGGTCCTTATGATGATCCAGTCCCTGGCGGTGCCCCGGGCGAAGGAGGCGGTCCCGCGCCTCGGGACCCCGAGGCCCGGGAGCAGGAAGGGGCGAAAGGAACGGCGCTTCAGCGGGCTGTGCTCCTTGATCCGGGCCGATTCGGTCTTGTCGATTCAGGCTTTTGGGAGGGGCCTCGCCGGTGATTTGGCAGTGCCCGTCTCCGGCGCCATCGCCACCAGATCCGCCAGCAGACCCGGATTGGCAGGGATCAGGGTGAGGCTGGCGCCGCCCTCCAGGAGGGCCTTGGTCTCCAGGATGGCGAAGAGGGCCGCGGACACATCGGTGTCCTGGGAGACCTGATCCAGGGCCGTGCCCACCACCTGGGGCCGCACGGCGCCGGCCTTGCCGAACTCCACGGCGGCCTGGCGCTCGGCGGTGCTGGTGATGATGTTCACTTGGTTGGTGCCGTCCTGTTTGATGGAGGAAGTAACCTGGCGCAGGCGATTCACGACCTTGCTTTCGATCTGGCGGATCATGTCGTGATCCCGGAAATGCACCTTGCGGATGTAGATGG
>JAYSNJ010000078.1:0-8886 GCA_043723905.1 Holophagaceae bacterium | reverse complement strand
GGAGGACGTGGGCGCGGGCGCGCAGCCCACCTGGATGGTCAGGGGGATGGAGGCGCTCTTGGATGTATCGGCGGCGCTGGTGGCCGTCAGCGTGTGGCTCCCCGCCGTGGCTGGAGCCGTGTAGGTGACCGTGTTTTCCGTGCCGGAGAGTGCGCCCACGGTGGCATTGCCATTGATAACCCCGTCCACCGCCCAGGTCACGGCGGTGTTGGTGGAGCCGGCCACCGTGGCCGTGAAGGACAGGGTCCCGCCGGTGGCGAGGGTGGTGAGGGTACCCGGATTCATGGAGACGGAGACGACGGACGCCGGGGGCGCCGCCACGGTGATGGAAGACGAGGCGATCTTGGAGGCATCAGCCGCGCTGGTGGCCCGCAGGGTGTGGCTGCCCGCGGCGTTGGGGGCCGTGTAGGTGACGGTACTGCCCGTGCCCGAAAGAGTGCCGACGGTGGCATTGCCGTTGGCGATGCCATCCACGGTCCAGGTGACGGCGGTGTTGGTGGAGCCGGTGACGGCCGCCGTGAAGGCCTGGCTGCCGCTGGCGGCGAGGCTGGACGTGCTGGGCGTCAGGGTCACGGCGATCACGGGGATGGGGGCGGCCACGGTGATGACCGAGGACGCGCTCTTGGCGTTATCTGCCGCGCTGGTGGCCCTCAGTGTGTGGCTGCCCGCGGCATTGGGGGCCGTGTAGGTGACTGTGCTGCCCGTCCCGGAGACTGTGCCGACCGTGGCGTTTCCGTTGGCGATGCCATCCACGGACCAGGTGACGGCGGTGTTGGTGGAGCCCGTGACGGCGGACGTGAAGGCCTGGGCGCCGCTGGCGGCGAGGCTGAACGTGCTGGGCGTCAGGGTCACGGCGATCACGGGTACGGGGGCGGCCACGGTGATCGTGGAGGACGCACTCTTGGTGGCATCGGCCGCGCTGGTAGCCCGCAGGGTGTGGCTGCCCGCGGCATTGGGGGCCGTGTAGGTGACGGTGCTGCCCGTGCCCGAAAGAGTGCCCACCGTGGCATTGCCGTTGGCGATGCCATCCACGGTCCAGGTGACGGCTGTATTGGTGGCACCCGTGACGGTGGCCGTGAAAGCCTGGGAACCGCTGGCGGCGAGGCTGGAGGAACTGGGCGTCAGGCTCACGGCGACGTGGGCCTTGATGTGGATCGTCGTGGATCCCCGGTGAGTGGAAAAGGCGGCACTGGTGGCCGTCAAGATATGACTGCCCGCCAGGACCGGAGCCGCATAGGTCACCGTGTTCCCGGTGCCCGTGATGGTACCCACCGTGGCATTCCCGCCGGCGATCTCGTCCACCGTCCAGAGGACAGCGGAATTGGTGGAACCGGACACCGTGGCCGTGAAGGCTTGAGTGAGGCCAACGGTGAGGTCGGTCACGGCCGGACTGATGGCCACGCTGACGGCCGCCCCGGGATCCACAGGCGCATTCGCCTCGCCGGGTCCCCCACACGCGCACTGAACCAGCATCCCGACGATCACGATCCCCTGCAGCAAGCCGAGCCGAGTTCCCATTCCCATGACAACCTCCGGCTCCCCAAGGAGCAACGGCGGTGCCGCGCAGATGCGAATTCTGGATTCAGCATTAAACTATTATTTTCAATAATTACAAAAACAATCCCAGGCCGCAGGGAGGGCCAAGTCTGAATTCTGGATCCGGATTCTAGAATCTGGACGGCTCGGGTCCGTAAGCCTTGAGTTTTTGGTAGAGGGTGCTTCGGGGGATATCCAGGCGTCGGGCAGCACGATCCACATGCCCCCCCTCTTCATTGAGGATCTGGACGATGTGATGGCGCTCAAGCTCCTTCAGGGTCATGTGGGAGAAGCCCTCCTCGGTCCGGCCCTGGGGGCTGGCCGCGAAATCCAGGTCCAGGGCATCGATCTCGGCGGCCTTGGCTCCCATTAGCGCGCGCTCCAGGACATTCCGGAGTTCCCGGATATTGCCGGGCCAATCGTATTTCTGCAGCCTTTCGAGGGCGTTCCGGTTGAGGTGCATGGGCTCCCGCCCGCATTCGCTGGTGAGGCGATCCAGGAGGCGCTGGGAGAAACTCGGGATATCCTCGGGCCGTTCGCGCAAGGGTGGCACCACGAGCTGGATGGCGCTGATGCGGTAGAAGAGATCCGCCCGGAAGAGCTGCTCCTGGACCAGCTTCCCCAGCTTCTGATGGGTGGCGGCGATGAGACGGAAATCCACTTTCCGGTCCTGGACCTCCCCCAGGCGGCGGAAACGCTTCTCCTCCAGGGCCTTGAGCAGCTTGGGCTGGACCTGCAGATCCATGTCCCCGATCTCGTCGAGGAAGACCGTGCCCCGGTGGGCCGCCTCCAGGAGGCCGATCTTGGCGCTGATGGCGCCGGTGAAGGCCCCCTTCTCGTGGCCGAACAGTTCGGTTTCCAGGAACTCCTTGGTGAAGCCTCCGCAGTTGAGCTCCAGCATAGGCTCCGCTGCCCTGGAGCTGTTGCGGCGCAGCCATCTCGCCAGTTCGCTCTTGCCCGTTCCCGTCTCCCCCTGGATGAGGATGGGACTCTCCGTGGCCGCGGCCAGCCGCGATTGCTCCTCCAGCTTCTGGATTGCCCCGCTGGCGCCGATGAAGGGATCCACGGCCCGCTGGGGCTGTTCCTGGGAATCCCTTGCCAACTGCTTGCGGCGGTTCCGCTGGTTCTCCAGCACCCGTTCCAGAACCAGGAGGAGGGCGGGAAGATCCAGGGGCTTCACGAGGAACTGCTCCGCCCCCAGCTGGATGGCCCGCACGGCCAGTTCGATGCTGGCGTGGGCCGTGAGCAGGATGATCGGGACCCCCGCATCGATGGCCTTCAGGCGGGGCAGGAGATCCAGGCCATTCCCGTCCGGCAGGGAATAGTCGAGGCAAACCGCATCAAAGACATCCGCGCGGTACTTGATCTCTGCCTCGGCACAGCTCTCGGCTTCGTCCACGATGTGGCCATGACTCTCCAGGAAATCCCGGATGGCGAAGAGGGTGATCTCGTCGTCGTCCACCACCAGGATTTTTGCCTTCGCCATGGAATTCTCCGATCCGGGCAGGCCAGGGACCGCCCGGATAACCTCAGATGACCGGCAGTGTAAAGCTGATTCTCAGCCCTCCTTCGGGGCGGAGTGCCGCCACCAGATTCCCTCCGTGGGTTTCCAGGATCCTTCGGGCCACGGGCAGCGCGAGCCGGCCGAGGCCCGCCGGGCGGAAGTAGAAGGGCTCGAAGAGCCTCGCCAAATCGATGTTCCCGAGATCCCAAGGCACATCCAGGAAGCCTCGAATGCAACCCTCCCCTGGGTCCGGGGAGGCCTGAAGCTCGATGTGATCTCCGGCATGACCCGGCTGAAGGGCGAGCTCGATGAGGGAGAGGAAGGCCAGCAGGAGACCCGCCTCGTCGCCCCGAAGGTGCGGCAGGGAACCTTCCACCCTGAGCCGCAGATCGATCTGCTGGGCCGATGTCGCAGCCCTGTGGTGCTCGACAGCCTCCCGAAGGAGCGGCTCCAGGGCGACTTCGGTCCAGGGGCGTCTCCGGGGATCCCCATACTCCCTCAACTCCTCCACGAAAACGGTTAGGCGATCCAGGCTCTTGCGGATGTTCGCTCGGTACTTCTCGGTCCCGTTCTCGCAGCCGATGCGCGCCTCGAAGGCATCCAGGCTGGCCGAAATGCCGAACATGAAATTGCGCAATTCGTGTGCGACCCCCGGGACAAAAGAGGCGCCCGAAGGCCCTCGGGACGCGCTTCGCCGCTCTTCCGAGGCGACCTTCCCCAGCTGCACGGCGAGCTGCCGAAGGCCTTCCCATTCCAGGTTGGAAAGCGGATGAGACTCCGAGGCGAAAACGAAGAGCGCGCCCGGTCCGCCCTCCCGCAGAGGCAGGATTTCCACCAGGGAGAACCCCTCCCTTCCCAGGCGACCCCTCTGGGTTTCAGGATCGGCACCCTCGACCAGAGCCGCCTCCAGTTCACCCCTCAGGCCATCGGTCAGATCCCCGCTGAAATACCAGGCCCCCGCCTCATCGTGCAGGACCAGGACCCGCGAGTCCCCCAGGAAGGCTGCCGCAAGAAGGATCCACGCGCCCGGCCCCCTGCCCTGCCCGGAAGGCATCTTCCGTGTCTCCCGGAGGTCCCTGCTCCGAGCCTCCATCGAGCATCGTCTATTTGAGCCCACGAGGAATCTCCCGGCATCGCCATCTGAATGGTAAGGCATTCCGTCCTGAAGCAAGTAAATTCCGTGAAGTATCCAGGCTGGAGTCGGTATGTGCTAGCCCTGCTTTCAATCGGTATACTCAGATGGAGAGGTCGCGGATGAAAGTTGGGTTTTTCATATGGGCCCTCCGAGCGGCGGGTGCGGAGCGGGTCCTGTCCACTCTGGCCAACGCCTGGGCCGAGAAGGGCTGGGAGATCGTCGTATTCACGCTGGAGGCTCCCGAAGCAGAGCCCTTCTACCCTCTCCATCCGTCCATCCAACTCCGACGCCTCGATCTTCTCGGGAACAGTGCCTCGACAGCCTCGGCGCTGGCCAACAACTTCACCCGGATCCGGCTGCTCCGCCGAAGGCTGGCCGAGGCCCGGCCCGATGTGCTGATCTCCTTCATCGATCAAGGCAATGTGCTCGCCCTCCTGGCCAGTCGGGGACTCGGCATCCCCGTCATCATCTCCGAGCGCACGGATCCCTCCAGGAGACCCATCGAGCCCTTCTGGAACGGCCTGCGGAAGCTCACCTACCCCCTGGCCGAGGGCGTCGTGTTCCAGTCCCAGGGCGTGGCGGATTGGTTCACCCCCCGGATCCGGGCTCGAGGCACGGTCATCCCCAACCCGGTCCCGGCTCCTCCCCCGGGTTCCGGAGTCTCCACCCGGGAGGGTCCAACCCTGCGCCTCGTCTCCCTGGGTCGACTGGCCCGCATCAAGGGCTTCGATGTCCTCCTCGCGGCCTTCGCCCAAGCTCGGGCGCACTTGCCCCTATGGCGCCTCGAGATCTGGGGCGAAGGGCCGGAGCGGGAGGCCCTCGAGAAGATGGCACAGGACCTTGGCCTCACCGGCCAGGTCCGGTTCCCCGGCCTCACCCCGGTCCCTTCGGAGGTCCTGAGGGGGGCGGATCTCTTCGTGCTGTCCTCCCATGCTGAGGGTTTCCCGAATGCCCTGGTGGAGGCCATGGCCATGGGGCTGCCCGTGGTCAGCACCCGCTTCGGGGGCGCGGTGGACGACATCGTCCAGGATGGGGTGAACGGCCTGCTGGTCCCCCCTGGGGATTCAGCCGCCCTTGCCCATGCCCTGGTGCGCCTCATGTCGGACCCCCTCGAGCGCAGCCGCCTGGGCGAAAAGGCTCGCGAGGTGGTTCAACGCTTTTCGACGGAGCGCATCGTGGCGCTCTGGGAAACTGCCATCGGCCGAGCCATGGCCCTCAAACCCCACAGAGGGAGGGCGGGAGGGGACACGTGTCCAACCTGATCTATGCAGCCTGGCGCCACCCCGGCGACGCCCTGGCGGAAACCACACTCCGAGCGGTAGCCGACCGGATCATTCCCAAGACGCTGACCCGAGGCACCTCCTCCTTGGCAATGGGGTCCTGGGATGGCCTCTGCCTGACGGCCCCCACAGGGGCTGCCGTCGGCCAGGGAACCGCTGGACACCTGGGAGCCTTCGCCGGGCCCTTCAAGGGCTGGGAGATTCCCGGTACGCCCGTTCCGGACGGGACCTTCGCCCTGATCCGGTCCAATGAGGCCGTCGCGGAACTGTGTTCCGACGATTCCGGCTCCCGGACCCTCTGGTACGCCATGACGGATAGGCATTTCTTTGCCTCCACCTCCCAGCGGGCCCTCGTGTGCCTCCTGGAGGGCCTGTCCCTGAACAGATCCGCCCTGGCCTGGTTCATCTCCTCCGGGTCGCTGGGCCCTTCGGATTCCTGGGACGGACGCCTCTCCCGCCTCCCGGGGCGGGCCCGTCTCGTCCTGCACCGTTCCACCTGGCAGGTGGAACTGCAGGTCGCCCCCCTCGAATTCCGCCCCGAGCGGATGGGGGCGACGGAATGCCAGGCGGAGATGACCCGGATTCTGCGGGAGGCACTCCAGAGCTACGACTTCACCTCCTCCAGGTGGATGCTGCCCCTGTCCGGCGGCTTCGACTGCCGCTTCATCCTGGCGGTGCTCCACGAATCCGGCCTGAGACCCCGGACGGCCACCTGGGGGCTCGCCGCTTCCATCACCCAGCCAGGCAACGACGCCTTCGTCGCGCGCGATCTCGCGAACCACTACGGTCTTCACCACGACTACCTGCACACGGACAGAGCGGAGGATCCCCCCGAGGAGGTGGTGGATCGCTTCCTGTCCGCCAGCGGAGGCACCACCGATCAACTCTTCCCCTATCTCGACGGGCTCCGGCTCTGGTCCTCCTTCGCCGACCAGGGCATCGATGGCGTGATCCGGGGCGATGAGGGCTTCGGCTGGATTCCCCTCAACTCCGAGGCCCACGCCCGGAGTTCCGTGGGAATGACGCTCCTGAGGGACTTCCTGGACCCCGCGCAGGCGGTCGAGATCGCGGGCCGCGCCCAGGAGATTCCCCAGCACCTCCAGCGGCATCCTGCGGAGACCCTCGCCACCTACCGGGATCGCCTCTATCACGGCTTTCGGATCCCGGTGGGCCTGGCGGCCTTGAACGATGTGAAGGCCCCCTTCGTCGAGATCGCGAGCCCCCTGCTCTCCCGGCATATCCTCGCCTTCGTCCGCCGGATGCCCGATCCCCTGCGCACCGACAAGGCCCTGTTCAGGCGGATCGCCACGTCTGCCGGACCCCACCTGCCCTACGCCACCATGGCCGCCGATGACGATGGAACGGAATACCTCCGGTCGGGGCCTTATCTCCGGTGGCTCGAGGAGGAACTGGAGAGCGGCGGGGCCCAGCACCTGCTGCCTTCGCCCTTCCGGAAGAAACTGGCCGGGCACCTCCGGGAGGCCCCATCCGTCCTCAGCCCATCCCGTTCCCTAAGGTCAGCCCTCAAGCGGATCATTCCTTCGCGCTGGATCCAGATCGCCCGCTCCCGGATGGGCCCCCTCCAGCCGGGAGGGGGAACTCTGGCTCTCCGGGCGGGGCTCGCGTCCCGGATGATCCGCATCCTGGAAGCCGACGGGAGGCACCTCGACTCCCTTCGCAGAAACCCCCGCTGACGCAGTCCTTCGCCGTTCGCTGGCCACCCGTCCGGTGGGCTGCAACGACTTACTTGGCCACCCCGGCTTCCCGGCTGCCCCTCATGGTCATCTTCTGGAGGAAGCGCTTCTTGTCGCGCCTGTATTCGGCTTCGTCGTACTCCGGCGTGGCCGCCAGGGACCATTCCGCGTACTGCTCGATGGTCATGACCGGCTTCGCCGGGTTGCCGGAGGCCAGCACATTGGCGGGGATGCTGCGGGAGACCACGGAGCCCGCGGCAATCACGGAATTCGGCCCGATGGTCACACCCGGCATGAGGATCGCTCGCTGCCCCACGACACAGTTGTCCAGGATGTTGATGCGGCCGTACTTGATGACCTTCCGGTAGCGTTCCTGGTGGCGGAAGACCTGGGTTCCCCCATCGTGGGTGATGAAGACGACGCCGTCGGCGATGCCCACGTGCTTGCCGATGGTGATCAGATAGGGCTCCGATCCGAAATCCGGAAGACTCATGAAGCGGAAGCCCTCTCCGATGGTGAGCCCCATCCTGCGCAGGCGCCAGAGCCGGAAATCCAGCCACAGTCCGAGAATTCCGAACAGGAATTTCATCGCCCCCCCCGACCGCCCGTCATGCTGCCTCGAATTTCCCGGAAGAGGGAGTCCCTCCGCTCATCCGACAATGCCTGTGTACACATCCATATACTTTTTCGAGACAATATCAAGCTCATAGTACGTCTGGACCCGCCGGAGGGCCGCCTCGCCGAGGGCTTGGCGTTCCTGTTCTGGCATGGACAGCACCTCCAGCAGCGCCCCCGCCAGGGCAGCCGGATCCGAGGGCGGCGCCACCCGCCCCGTGTTGTCGACGATCATGCGGGAATCCCCCACATCCGTCACCACGCAGGGGACTCCGCAGGCCATGGCCTCTCCCAGCACGTTCGGGAAACCCTCCCCCGCCGATGGAGAGCAGGCGATATCCAAGGCCGCCTGGATGGCCGGCATATCCCGGCGAAGCCCCAGGAGGTGGAGCCTGCCGGAGTCCAGTCCCTGGATCCAGGTGGCGACCTGAGGCTCTTCCAGCGTCATCCCCGCACCGCAGAGAAGGGCATGGAGGGGTCGCCCGTCGATCTCGGCGGGAAGGCGGCGCCAGGCTTCGAAGAAATTGCCATGATCCTTGATGGGATCGAGACGGGCCACCACACCCACCAGGAGCGCCCCCTCCGGAAGTCCCAGGGAGGCCCGAAGGGCGGTTCTTGCGCCGGGATCAGGATGGAAGAGGCTGAGATCGAAGCCGTTCGGAATGACGGTCATCCGGGCTTCATCGTAGCCGAGCCTGGCATGCACCTCCCTGGAGGCTTCCGAACAGCAGATGATCCGGCGGGGCAAGATGCGGGACAGAATGGCACAGAGCCGTGCCACACGGAGGGTCATGCCCCGGTTCAGACCCTTCTCCAGGTTGCTGTGCCGGATGTTCCACACCACGGGCGTGCGGGGCCGGAAGACCCGCGCCAGACCCCCGAGGAGATCGGCGTGGTACATCCAGGTCTGGATCACGTCAGGCTGGAAGCGGGCGAGATGGCGAAGGAGCCGGAACAATCCCCGGGGGTCCGGAATCCCCTGTCCGATGCCGAGGCAGTGGACAGGCACGCCCAGGGCCTCGAAGGCAGGGACCAGATTCCCCGGCGGGAGGATCGAGATGATTTCCATTTCGATGCCCCGCTGCCGGTGGCAGCGCACCAGTTTCAGGAGCATGGTCTCGG
>JAYSNJ010000077.1:0-4247 GCA_043723905.1 Holophagaceae bacterium | reverse complement strand
CACCAGGATCATGTCGGTCATGGTCTCGAAGAAGGTGCGGAAATTGATCTCGTTGGATTGCAGCTTCTCCTCGAGGCGCTTGCGCTGGGTGATATCCAGGATGAACCCGCGAATGCCGATCGCACGTCCCTGGCGCGTGATCGGGGCCGAGAAGGCCATGGCATCGAAGACCGTACCGTCGGCGCGCAGGGCCGAGAATTCCAGGAACCCGCTGGTCTGGCCCGCGATGCGCTCGCGGACGCGCTCCAGCACGCGCGGCCGATCCTCTGGGAGGACCAGGTCGAAAATGGTGATGCCCTGGTCCAGGTCCGCCGGAGAGACCCCATAGGTGGTGAACCCGTGTTCGTTCGCATAGGTCAATCGCCCGGCGAGGTCCGTCTCGAAGATGGTTTCCGGGAAGACCTCTGCCAGATGCCGGAAGCGGTCCTCGCTATCCCGCAGCTTCAGTGTCCGCTCGGCGACCAGACGCTCCAGCTCCTCCTGCCGGCCGATGGTCAGGCGGAGGGCGATCGCGAGCACGATGGTGAAGAGGCATCCCACCCAGATGGCCACCCAGCCCGCCTGCCTGGGGTGCCTGGCCATGAACTCCGGCCCCGCATGGGCGGTCACGGCGAAGACCTTTCCGAGGGCGAAGACGGGGCGCCTGGCGAAGAGGCCCATGGTCGGGGGGTGGTCCTCATCCCAGGTGGTGGCGAGCGGCACGGGGGCCGCATCCTTCGAGAGGATCGAAAGCTCCAGGAGCACTGCGCTTTCGGGTAATGCGGCCTTCAGCAGGGTCTCCATCCGCAGCGCGGCCACGGCAAGGCCGCGAAGGTTCCCGGGGGTCTGGCTTGCGAATACGGGCCGGAAGACCAGCATCCCTTTCCGGAGGTCGGCTTCCTGCACGAGACGGACAGCGGCGGTGGCCGTGGTCAGCCTTGTGCGTGCGGCTTCCTCCAAGGCCCCGCCCCGCGCTGGTTCCGAGCCCAGGTCATAGCCCAGGGTCGGAACGTTCCCCTCCAGGGGCAGCACTCGGAAGACCGGATAGTAGACCGGGCGCCCCGCAGCCGGAACCCGCCTCCCGGAGGCATCCTTCTGCCAGATCTCGAAACCGACCAGGCCTTCGGCGCGCGCCGCCGCTTCGAACCGGGCCTTGTCCGCCGAGGCCACGGCGGGGACCCACTCCCAGGCCGATACCGCCGGGTTCTTGGCGAGATAGGCCGCGAACCGATGGAACGCTTCGGAGTCGATGGCTTCGCTGCCCTCGCAGAAGCGGGCCAGACCCTCCAATTCTGTGTCGCGAAGGGCGTGCAGTGCGCCTGCGATGGGTGCGGTCTGGCTGGTCGCCAGTTGGGAGAAGGCTTCCCTGCGGTCCTGAGTCTCACGGCGGTGGGCGATCCAGCTCGCCGAGAGGGTCAGGATCAGCCCCACCACCACGGCAAGGCCGGGGTCGAGCTGCCGCATCCAGGGAGCGCACGGGAGGGTGCGCCGGGCGCGCCGGGCCCGCAGTGCCGAGCCGAGCAGGAGGACGGCCACCAGGGCCAGGGCGCTGAGCGCCGGGGGCAGGGCGGCCCGGGCCAGGATTCCCTTGCGGGCCCGGGCGTCGATGTCCATTCCCAGGACGGCGAGGAGGGTCCCGTCGTCCACTCCTTGAACGGCATGGATCGGCGCCAGCCCCGAGACCCAGGTGCCCCAGCGATCGCGGTAGGGCCCCTCCAGGGTCGCCCCCTGGCCGGCAAAGACTCGGCGAACGCCCTCCGGGGCTTCGGCATAGACCTGACCGGGCGGGGAGTAGTCCTTCGAGTCGGAGGCTTCGCTGTCGAGGAGGAAGCAGATCGTCCCGTCGGCCCTGCGGCCCATGAGGTAGATGAATCGGCATCGGGGGGTGGCCGACCGGAGATCGGCGAAGTTGTCCTTGAGGCGCTGGTAGGCGGGTTTTTCCAGATCCGCAGTGGTGCCCGTGAGCGCCTTGACCGCCTCGAGATTGAGCGTCTCGGCCACCATGTGCGTCGAGGCCAGCAGGTCCTCCCGGATCTCCCGGTCGGCTCGGGCGACCAGCCAGCCGGCGATCACCGCCCCCAGGGCCAGAATGCCCAGGATCGCAACCAGGAGGTGGATCCTGGCGCGGCTGGGGGCTTGGGTCATGGCGTTCTTGCCTCATTCAGGGTGGGGCTCGGCTCCGATCCGAGACCGGGGGGACCCGACCCCCTCATCGGCATCCCGCGATGGGGCGTGAATATGATCGGATGCGGGGCCCTTCCGGAGGGAGCCACCATGGAGGCGCTGCCGCAAGGCAGGGCTGCTGTCCCGTATTCAAGAGAGGCCGGTGCCGGGCCGATCAGAGAACTCGAATGCCCCATGGATTGAAGGATCCCCGATGAGCTCCGATCGCCTGCGCGTCATGGTGGTGGATGACACCGTGACCTACCGCCGCATCCTCTCGGATGTCATCGAGGGCATGGGCGACGCGGAGGTGGTGGCCACTGCCCCCCAGGGGCGATTGGCCCTGGCCCGCCTCGAGCAGGGTCCCGTGGATCTGGTGCTGCTGGATCTCGAAATGCCCGAGATGGACGGCCTGGAGACCCTGGGCCACATCCGCAGGCTCCATCCCGAGGTCTCGGTGGTGATGATCAGCGGCCAGAACGCCCGGGCGGCGGAAGCCACCATCCGGGCCCTGGAACAGGGGGCCCTGGATTTCATCCGGAAGCCTGAAGGCAATGATCCCGAAGCCAGCCGTCAGGAACTCAGGGAAGTCCTGAAGCCCCTGTTGCGCCATGTCCGCATGCGCCACAATCTCCGCGCCGAGGCCCCGCCCCCTGCCAGCCCCAGCCCCAGCCCCAAGCCTGCGGTGCCGCCCGTTCCGGAACCTCCCCGCGTTCCCTCGGGGCCGCGCATGGCGCTCCTGCCCGCGCGCTTCGACGTCCTGGGCATCGGGGTTTCCACCGGAGGTCCCAACGCGCTGGGCGATTTCATCCCCGGCCTGCCGGCGGATTTTCCCCTGCCCATTCTGCTGGTCCAGCACATGCCGCCGGGCTTCACGGCCTCCCTGGCCGAGCATCTGGACAAGAGGTCCAAGCTGCGGGTCTCGGAGGCCATGGAGGGCGAAACGATCCACCCCGGCAAGGTCTACATCGCCCCCGGAGGGCGGCACATGGTCGTGCGCAGGCGCCCCGCCACCGCCTCGGAGCCCGAAGCGCTGATCGTGGGGATCAACGAGAATCCTCCGGAGAACAGCTGCCGTCCCTCGGTGGATGTGCTGTTCCGCTCCATGGCTGCCCAGTACGAGGGGGGCATGCTCTCGGTGATCATGACGGGCATGGGCAACGACGGCTGCGAAGGCGTGCGGGCCATGAAGCGCAGGGGCTGTCACTGCCTCTCCCAGAGCGCGGAAAGCTGTGTGGTCTACGGGATGCCCCTGGCGGTGGACGAGGCGGGTCTCTCCGACGAACGCGTGCCCCTGGGGGCCCTGGCCTACCGGGTGACCCAGCTGGCCTCGAGAGGCAGGCGCAATGGCGACTGAGACCATCCAGCCCGTCGAGTTCAAGCTCATGCGCAGCTACATCGAGAAGAACTGCGGCATCCTGCTGGGCGAGGAGAAGGCCTATCTCATCGAGACCCGCCTGGCGGGACTGCTGGCGGAAACGGGCTCAGCGGACTACGCCGCCTTCTACCGGCTGGCCTCCAGCGAGACGGGGACGGCCCTGCGGGACAAGATCGTGGACGCCATGACCACCAACGAGACCCTCTGGTTCCGGGACGGACATCCCTTCCAGATCCTGAGAGACGTCATGCTGCCGGAATTCGCTTCCCAGCTGCAGTCGGGTTCCCGCTTCCGCATCCGCATCTGGTCCGCGGCCAGCTCCACGGGCCAGGAGCCCTACTCCATCGCCATGACCATCCTGGAGTACTGCCGGGAGCATCCCGGGATTCGACCCGATCAGTTCGAGATTCTGGCCTCGGATATTTCGCCCTCGGCGCTCTTCCTCGCCCGGGCCGCCCGCTACGATGCCTCGGCCCTGGGCCGGGGCATGCCCGACGAGCTCAGGGCTCGCTACTTCCGGCAGGAAGGCCAGGTCTGGGTGCTGGATGATGCCGTCAAGAAGCTGGTCACCCTGCGCAAGTTCAATCTCCAGGACTCCCTCGATCCCCTGGGCCGCTTCGATATCGTCTTCTGCCGCTACGTCACGATCTATTTCTCGGACGCCTTCAAGCGCCAGATCTTCGAGGGCATCGCCCGCCTAACCTCCAAGGGCGGCTACTTCTTTACC
>JAYSNJ010000076.1:0-1526 GCA_043723905.1 Holophagaceae bacterium | reverse complement strand
CCGCAGTGGAGGATGAAGGTCAGGTAGGGTTGGGGCCAAGGGGGCAGTCGAAATCCGCAATCCCTCAGATAGGCACGGAGGAGTTGGAGGGTTTCAGGGCTTGCGCCTGTTTCTGACAGACGGGCATCAAGCCGACGAAGGGACTCCTCCAGTTCCAGAAAGGCACCATCAAGCTCGGTTCGGGTGCCTTCGCGGAGCATGTGGCCCGGCCCCAGCCGGAATTGTCTTAGGTGCCCTCTGACTCCTTGAAGCTGCATTTGCTCAAGCACAAGCTGGAGGATTTGGGGTTGAGGGCAGGATCCATCGGGCATGCGCCATCGTCGGTCGCCAAATGCGACAATCATTGTCCCGCCAACGAAAATCCCTTAGCTGTCGTAGATCTTCAAGGCCGCCTCCAACTCCTCGCGCATCCGGTCCCTCAGGGCCTTGGGCTCCAGCACTTCCGCGCAGCGTCCGAACTGGAGCAGCCAACGGACGGGCCCCTGCTCCTTGTTGGCCTTGAAACGCACCAGCAGGCTCTTCCCGCCTTTCTCGATCGTGTTCTCGAAGCCCTTCAGGTCTGGAGGCGCGTCCAGGAGGGACTGGACCCATCCCGCGCCCCAGATCCGGGCCACGACTTCGAAGGGCGGCTCCCCGCAGGCCCAGGCGCCGATCTGGTAGTCCAGGGCGCGCTGCATCTTCTCGGGCTGTGACACGACCCCCGTCTGCTTCAGGACCTTGACGGAGCTGATGCGGTTGAGACGGAGCTGTTTGGGAAGGCGGGCCCTGGGATCCCAGACCAGCAAATAGGCACCGCCCGAGAAGAGATCATGGGTCAAGGCGTACGGCACGACCTCCAGGGTGGAGCTTCGGGCCGCGCCTGCGGGCTGGTAGTCGACGGCCAGCATCCGGTAGGCCTCGATGCCCTTGAGGATGGGTTCCAGGATCTCTTCCAGACTGGCCACCACCGGGTCCTCGACGCCGCCGAAGACCTTCACCACCTTGTCGAGCTGTTCGAAGAGGAGGTGGTCCCGGTGGGACATGTGGCGCTCGGAGAACTGTTCGATGACTGCCAGTTTCTCGTGCCATAGGCGCGTCCCCGTGTGGGAGAGGGTCATGGCGGCCAGTTTCAGGGCAAGGCGCGCCTCGGCGCTCACATGCTCGTCCCAGGTGGGGCCCTTCTTGAGGGCGAAGCGGGCCAGGCGCCCGGTCTCGGCCTTGACGCGCTCGATCTTCGCCCCGTCCGCTTCCAGGCTGCGCAGGCAGCGCTCCACCTTCTTGTCGAGGGCCTTGGCCCATTTTTTCCGGTCTTCCTCCGTCCGGGGCAGGCGGGCGTGATCCTCCTCTTCGGCCGCGCGGGACAACACTTGCCGGAGGCCGCTTTTCAGCACGCCTTTCGATCCCGCTTCCCTGAGTTCCGCGAGAATCATGCGGACGGCCTTCTCGTCGACGGAGACAGGGATTGCTTCCACAAGGGCTTTCCTGGTCATGGGCCTGGCCTTCCAGATGGGTGGGGAGTGATCGAAAGCAATCCTATCTGAATCCTG
>JAYSNJ010000075.1:0-5095 GCA_043723905.1 Holophagaceae bacterium | reverse complement strand
CCTTCGCCCAGGTGAAGGAGATGGAGGTCCGCACCCGGAACTACACCATGTCCAACGTCGCCGATGAGGGCCAGAAGAAGGGTGATGATTCCATTTCCGTCATCACCTCCGACGGCCTCACGGTCAAGCTGGACGCCACCGTCTTCTACGCGCTGCAGCTGGCCCGCCTGCCGGAGATCTACCGGACCATCGGGCTCGACGTGGAGGAACGGATCGTCCGCAGCGAGATCCGGGCGAGCCTGCGGGATGCGGCCGCCAGCCTCTCGGCCACGGAACTCTACACCTCCAAGCGACAGTCCTTCGTGGATCAGGTGACCAAGACGCTCAAGGTCTCCTTCGAGAAGCGGGGCATCACCCTGGAGCAGATGTTGCTCCGCAACGTCATCCTGCCGGACCAGATCACCAAATCCATCAACGACAAGATCAGCGCGGACCAGGACGCCCAGAAGATGGCTTTTGTCCTCCAGAAGGAGAAGCAGGAGGCTGAGCGGAAGCGGATCGAGGCCGAGGGACAGGCCAAGGCCCAGCAGATCGTGAGCCAGAGCCTGACGCCCCAGATCATCGAGAACAATCGCATCCAGGCCCTGCGCGAGATCGGCGCCAAGGGCAACCTCATCATCACCCCCATGGGCGGGGCAACCCCCATGATCCAGATACCCGCCAAGAAGTAGACCAGCCCCTTTCCCTCAGATTCGCGTCGGCGGGGCCTTCGGCTCCTTCATCCGCAGGGTGATCTGGAGGGCCTTGCCCTCCCGCAGGACGTCGAACACCACTTCGTCCGCCAGGGGTTCGATCTCCAGCATGGCCATGAGCTGCCCCGAGTTCTCGATGGCCCGCCCCTGGTAGCCGAGAATGACATCGCCCAGTCCGGTGATAAGGCCCCGGTCGTCCACGGTGAGACCGCGCAACCCGGCGCGGCCCGCGGGCGTATCCGGGTCCACCTGGGCCACCACGATCCCCTTGGTGATGCCGAACAACTGTTGGGACCGAAGGGCATCCAGGGGGGCGAACCCCATTCGGGGTGGTTCCAGCTGACCCCTGGCGATGAGGAGGGGTACCACGCGATTGAGGGTGTCCACGGGGATGGCGAACCCGATGCCCGCATTGGAGCCGGACGTGCTCTGGATGGCGGTGTTGATGCCGATGAGGCGCCCGGCGCTGTCCAGCAGGGGACCGCCGGAGTTGCCAGGGTTGACCGCGGCGTCCGTCTGGATGGCGTTCAGGATGCGGGTGTTGTAGTCCGTGGCGATTTCCCGCCCGAGGGCCGACACCACCCCCTTCGTGAGGGTGTGATCCAGCCCGAAGGGATTGCCGATGGCCAGGACATCCTGGCCCACCTGCAGGTTCTTGCTGCTGCCGATGGGGATGGGCTTCATGGCCGCCAGGGGCGCGAAGACCTGCAGCACGGCCAGGTCGTAGGCGAAGCTGAAGCCGATGACGCGGCCCTTGTAGGTCTTGCCATCGGCGAGGGTGACCTCCGCCTCCCGCACCTCCAGCAGAGGCCGACCGCCCTCCTCCAGGGTGATGAGATGGTGGTTGGTGACCACGTGTCCGTAGTCGTCCCACACGAAGCCCGTGCCGGTGCCCGAGGGAATGCGGCTCACGTCCTGAGTGGTGAGGTTGCGCGCCTCGACGATGGCGGAGATGTACACCACGCTGGCCTTGGCGTCCTTGAACCGCTGGACGGTGTTCTTCTCGTCGATACTCAGCGGCCCGCGTGGCGTGATGGTGCGCGGCCTCGACTTGGCCCGGAAGCGTTCAATCGTGGCGTCTTCGGTGGGGGGGGTGGGAGCAGGCCTGGTCTGCGCGAAGACGGGAAGGATCAAGAGGAACACGAGGCAACGGCGAATCATGATGGTCTCCCTACCGTTGGGATTATGAGGTTTCCATCCTGTCTGCCAACGTATGAAGTACCTTGAAAGTCACTGAACCCCCTGCCTGGGCCCCACCCCATGCCCGACCCGAACACACCTGCCCCGAAGCCTCCGCGCACCCTCCGGCTCCTGCCCTGGGTTCTTGGGATATGCATGGTGGTCGGGGCCGGCCTCACCTGCCTGCTGTGGGAGCGGGGCTGGGGTCAACCGGTACGGCTTCTTCTGGTGGAAGGCTCCTCCGAGGGACCTGATGGCCTGAGCCTGGAAATGAGGAGGGCCTTGTGGGATCTGGCCCAATACGACCTGGAGGCGGCGGGGCCCGTGGCGATCACCAGGGTCTCGACCTTCCCCACGAAGGAGGCCCTGGGACGGATCCCCGGGGGAACCATTCTTCTGGACCTTCGACCCCGCCGGGAGGGGCAGGGTCTGGCCCTGGACGCGCGGATCGCCCGGGCCGAAGTGCTGATGCGGAGGGGCGCGGCCGCCTGGACGATCCACCGGGGGCCACCCATCGCCCCACGGCAGGCTTTCGAGGCACTCCACCGGGCCCTTCCCTTCAACGTGGGCCCAGTTGCATCAAGGAACGTGCTTCCCCGGGACGAAAAGGGCTTCTGGGTACTGGTCGAATCCATGGGCTGGCATCGGCGGAACGACCGGCTGAAGGATGCGATCGTGCGGTGCGAACAGGTGCTGGAGTCTGATCCAGACTGCGCCCTGGCCTGGATGACGCGGGGCGACCTGCTCTACCGCCTGCTCCTCATCGATCCCCAGGGCCATCCTCAGGGCCAGGCCCAGGCCGAGAACTACTTCCGCCGGGCCCTTGCGCTGGCCCCCGGGCATCCGCAGACGGTGTTTCTCCTGGCCCAGCTCAAGGTGGATGCCGGAGATCAGCGGGAGGCCATGAATGTGATCGAGCAGGCGCTCCGCACCCATCCCCGGAGCGTCTCCCTGTACGCCGGCCTGGCCTACGCCGCGCGAACCTCAGGACTGCTCGGGCTTGCCAAGCTTGCGCTGGTGCGGCGGGAACAGCTGGCCCTGGTGGAGCTCCAGCCCAGTTCGACCGAGAACACCTACCTGTACCTGGGCGATGTGGCCCGGTTCGCCGGAGGCCTGGTGGAAACCCCGGGGAACCCGCGGAATACCGTGGTGCGGTTCTACCGGGGCTACCTGGCCCTGTCCCAAGGGAACCGGGCAGCGGCCCGGGAGTGGTTCCAGAAGGCCCAGGACCTGCCGGGAGGGTTCGCCCAGTTCGATCAGCTGGCCGGCATCTTCGAAGCCTTGACGGATGGCCGGAATGACGAGGCACGGTCTCGTCTCAAGAACCTGGAGGGGGCCCGCGTGGGCCTCCGGGTGCCCGATGGGGAGTTCACCTTCAAGATGGCCGAGGCCTATGCCTTGCTGGGCGACCGGACCCAGGCCCTGGCGCAGGCGAACCGGGCCTTCAGTCAGGGCTTCGGATGCACCCGCTGGTACCTGGACAGCCGCTTCCTGGCGAGCGCCCGGAACAACCCGCGATGGGACGCCATTGTCCAGCACCTGGAGGAGCGCCAGCGCCTCCTCGAGGCCCACTTTCCGCCGTCCCAATTCGGCCTATGAGCAGGAATCTCTCCATGCATGAATCGACTGGTCCCCGCAGGCGCGCAACCTTCTTCATGGGCGCGGCCTTCCTCCTGCTCCTCGTCACCGGAATCGGCATGGCCTGGATGCTGGCGAAACGAAGCGCCGCCCGGCCCTCCCGGGTCCTGCTCGTGAGTCCACCCGGGGACGCCAAGTCGGGTCTCGACGCGACCCAGTGCCGGGCCATCGGCGCCCTGGTGCAGGATTACCTGGAGCATTTCGGCGGATTGGCCGTCACCAGCGTCACGGCGCTCCCAAAGGAACTGCGCCCCCTGCATGCCAAGCCGAGGTCCCTGGTCCTGGTGCTGGAACCCCGACGCCAGAACGACCAGCTCATCCTGTCGCATCGGTTCGTCTGGAGCGATCAGCTTCAGGAAGGGAAGGCCGTCCCCTGGGTGATCCGGGACGGCTCCCCCCGCGTCCCAGAGGAGGCCTTCCGGGTCTTCAGCCGCGAATTTCCGCACGTGCTGCCGGAGCGAAGCACCAGGCTCACCCCGCGGAATTCAGGTGCCTTCTGGAACCTGCTGCAGGCCATGGCCCTGCGCCTGAGGAACGAACGCCTGGATGAGGCCACCGATCTGGCCCAGGAGGTCGTCCGGCAGGAACCCGACTGCGCCACGGCCTGGATCCTGCTGGGGAATCTCGGGTACCGTCGCCTGCTCAACAACCCCGCCGCCTTCCGGCAGGACCAGGCGGACACCGAGGCCCTGCTGAGGAAGGGGCTCGCCCTTGCGCCGGAACATCCAAGAGGCACCCTTCTCCTCTCCCTGATCAAGTCGGACGGCGGCAACCAGCGGGAGGCTCTCGACCTGCTCACCGAAGCCCGGCGGATCCAGCCACACAACCCCTCGCTGTTGACAGGAGTGGCCTACGCCGCCCGGGGCGCCGGGCTGCTCAGCCTGGCCCGCAGGGCCATGGATCTCCGCGACCATCTGGCCTTCGCCCAATACCAGCCCCAGGCCCTGGACATTACCTGCCTGTATACCTGGGAGATCCCCCGCTTCGAGGCGAGTCTCCAGGAAGCGCCGGGGCACCTCCGGAGCACCTCCGGCATCCTGCCCTTCTACCGGGGCTACCTGGCCCTGGTCCAGGGTGACCGGGCCCGGGCCCACGAGGAATTCACGCTCGCCATGCATGCGGAGCACGGCTATCCCAACATCATCCGGCTCAGCGAGGTCTACGACCTGATCCTGGATGGCAACCGGGACCAGGCCTGGAAGAAGCTCCGGGAATACGACCAGGAGCGCATCGGCATGCGCGAACCCGATGGCGAGTTCACCATCCGCCTGGCCGAAGCCTATGCCTTGATGGGAGACCGGGCCAGCTCCATGGAGATGGCCAACCGGGCCTTCGCCCGGGGCTTCGGATGCACCGCCTGGTACGAACGCAGTCCCATGCTGGGACCGCTTCGCGGGCTGCCCAAGTGGAAGGCCCTCCTCCAGCACCTGAAGGAACGCCAGAGCCTCATGGAGGATCGGTTCCCCGCGACCCTGGTGGAGAACCCCTCCTGAAACCAACGGGCCCTTGCCGAGGCTGACCCCCGGTAAACTGGACGTTCGCTCCGAACCGGAGGTTCCATGTCCACGGTCACCGCACCCGCCACC
>JAYSNJ010000074.1:0-34145 GCA_043723905.1 Holophagaceae bacterium | reverse complement strand
CGAGGCGGGTTCGGTCTTGTCCGAGGGCAGTGCCTTGATCTGGAGGCTGTTCTCCGGCGGCAGGTCCAGCAGCCGCACGAGGCCGTTCAGGGCCTCCTGGCGGGAAGTCTGGGCGCGGATGAGGGCCTGCTCTTCGGTGCGCGTCCTGACCCTGGCCCGGAGCGTGTCCAGGCCTGTCCCCACGCCGCTCTGTTCCTGATGCCGGGCCAGTTCCTCCAGCGCTTTGGCGAGTTCAACGCGGGCCTGGACGGCGCGCACCTGGGCCTCGGCGCGCAGGCCCAGCAGGTACTGCCCCACCACCAGGGCCATGATCTCCTCGCGGACCCGGTCGCTTTCGGCTTTGCCCCCTTCCGCCGTGGACTTGGAGCCCTGCCAGCGCCGCCAGAGGCTCAGATCCAGGAGGGGCATCTGGGCCTGCACACCGAAACTGCGGATGGAGAAGGGACCCACGACCGTCGGGAAGCCCGGTAGGCTCATGCCCGCCACGGCTTCGAAGTTGAGGGAATGGCGGATCTCGGTGCCTTGGGCCTGGAGGGAGGGTAGCAAAGCGCTTCTCGCCTCCTGGACCTCGGCCTCCCGACGCACCTGCTCCAGCATCTGCCGCTGCACCGTCGGATTGGATTCCCGAGCTCTGTGAATGGCTTCGCCCAGGCTCAGCTCGAGGCCATCGGCCCGCCCGGGGCTCGAGAGGGAGGCTCCCAGGAGCAGGATCATCCAGAGTGTGTGTTCACGTTTCATGGGGACTCCGGGCGGAGGCGGGATCGCCAGATGGTCGCTGCATTCCTGGCGTCTAGCCTTTGATTTCCACGGCCTGCACCTTGTCACCGTCCTTGGCCGTGAGGGACGGGTTCAGGACCACGCGATCTCCGACCCTGAGGCCCTGGAGGACGCGGACCCGGATACCCGTGTCCTCCCCCAGGAGCAGGGGTCGGAGGTTCAGTCTCTGGTCGGAGCCCACCACCGCGGCGAAGGTCCCATCTCCCTTCAGGAGGATGGCCTCGGAGGGGATCTCCAGCCTTCCGGCTTCCTGGGGCAGCCTGAGGGCCACCTGCACGGAGCCGCCAGCCAGGAAGGCACCGTCGCGGTTATCGAGATCGGCTTCCGCCAGGAGGGTGCGGGTCCTTGGGTCCAGCGCACCGGCGAAGCGGGCCACCTTCAGGGTGCGCACCAGATCCGGGCGATCCACGGGGCGCACCTCGATCTCCTGGCCCAGTTTGACGCGGGTGGCCAGCTGCTGGTCCAGGTAGAAGGTCACCCGGAGGCGGTCCACCTGGGCCAGGGAGAGAAGGGGCTGGGCGCTGCTGCTGTTGCCGGCGTTCTGGATGAGGGCCCCCGGATCGGCAAATCGCTGTGTGATGACGCCGGGGAAGGGCGCCACCACGTTCCGGTAGCCCTGGACGGCGGCCTGGGAGGCCAGCCTTTCCTTGGCGATGCTGGCGGCGGCCTCGGCGTCCTCCAGGTCCCGGGCGCTGATGATGCCCTGGCGGCCGAGCTGGCGCACCCGCTCGGCATAGCGGAGCTTGTTCTCAGCGTCGGCCTTGAGGGCCTGGGCATCCCGGTCCACCTCGGTGGATTCGATCACGGCGAGCACCTGGCCCTGGCGGACAGCGCTGCCCTTGTCCACGCGGATCTCTTTCAGGAACCCGCTCACTTTGGCGAAGAGGGTGGTGGAGACGTAGGGCATGGCCTCGCCCGAAATCTCCAGCAGGCGCGTGCTCCCATCCGAACCGGCCAGGGCCACTCGCACCCGGGGGCCCGCTTCGGCTTCCAGGCGAAGGTGCTGGGCCTCGTGGCGCACGCCCGTGCGCTGCACGGCCCAGAGGACGGTGATGGAGGAGGCGGCCACCAGCAGGAAGACGACGCCTCCGAGCCGGAAGCGGGAAAAACCAGGATCCGTGTTCATGCTTCACTCCCTTGCTGCTCTGTATCGAAGCGTTCGTCGAGGAGATGCGCGGTGGGCGGCTTCCTGCGAAACAGGCTGTAGACCACCGGCACGATGAAGAGCGTCACGACCGTGGCCATGAGCAGACCGCCGATCACGGCGCGGCCCAGGGGCGCGTTCTGGCTGCCGGCCTCGCCCAGGGCAAGGGCCATGGGCACCATGCCCAGGATCATGGCCAGGGCCGTCATGAGCACGGGGCGCAGGCGCGTCCGGCCCGCCAGGGCGGCGGCGTCCAGGGCCGACAGGCCGGGGTTCGTCACGCGCACATCGTTGGCGAAACTCACCAGCAGGATGGAGTTCGAGGTGGCGATGCCCACGGCCATGATGGACCCCATCAGGGATTCCACATTGAGTGTGGTGCCGGTAACCGCCAACATCCACAGGATGCCCACCAGGGCTCCAGGGACGGAGAACAGGATGATGAAGGGATCCAGCCAGCTCTGGTAGAGCACGGCCATGAGCAGGTACACTAGGGCGATGGCGATGAGCAGACCACCGCCCAGGTTCCGAAAGGCCTCCATCATCACCTCGAACTGCCCGCGGATGCGGATCCGTGTGGCTGACGGAAGCGGCCCCAGGGACTGCACCTGCTTCTGGATATCGCCCACCACGGCGCCCAGATCCCGCCCCTCGACCCCCGCCATCACGTCCAGCACGCGCTGAACGGTGGCGTGGTTGATCTCGCTGGGGATGTTGACCCGCTGCAGCGAAGCGAAGTTGGAGAGGCGTTCCGAGGCTGGCTGGGAGGCCGGACCCGCCGCCGGGACGGGGCCGCCCTGGAGGAAGGCCGCCCCGCCAGGCAGGCTGAAGGGCGTGGCCATCAGGTCCTGGGGCGAGTTCATCCGGGCCATGGGGGCCTTTACGGCCACGGTGTAGCTCACCCCCGTCACGGGATCCTGGAAGTAGGAGGGCGCCAGCTGGCCGTTGCCGGAGAGCGAGACCAGCAGTCCGTTGGCCACGGCCTGCTGGGTGAGCCCCAGCCGCCCGGCCCGCAGGCGATCCACCTCCACCCGGTAGCCAGGACTGTTGATGACCTGCTTCAGGCGCACATCCACGGCGCCAGGGACCTGCCGCAGGCCCGTCTCCAGACGCCGGGCCAGTTCGGCGCTGACGGCCAGGTTCGGGCCCTCGATCTGCACATCGATGGGGGCCGGGACACCGAAGTTGAGCACCTGGCTCACGATATCGGCGGACTGGAAATAGAAGCTGACGCCTGGGAAGCGCCGGGGCAGTTCCTCTCGCAGGGCCTTCATGTAGCGTTGGGTGGGGGGATGTTCCTTCTGGAGGGAGATGAAGATATCCGCATCCTGGCTGGTGACATTATCCGAGGGGATGAAGGCCAGATTGAAGGGGCTCGGCATGCCGATATTGCTGTTCACCGTGGCGAGATCCCTTGCCGGCACGAGTTCGCGGATGGTCCGCTCCACCTCGGCCACGACCCGTTCCGTTTCTTCCAGGCGCAGCCCCGAAGGCGCGCGGACGTGAAGCTTCATCAATCCTGCGTCCACCGTGGGAAAGAAATCCCGGCCCAGGACGAAGAGGAGCCCCAGGCTGATGAGGGCGAAGGCGGAACCCGCCATGAGCACGAAGCGCCGATGGTGCAGGACGCGCTCCAGGATTCGCCCGTAGGCGTCCTGGAAGCGGCTGAAGCCCCGTTCCCGCCAGGCGTTGAAAAGGCCTAGGCGGCTTCCTGGTGTCTGATGGTCCTGTCCCAGGAGCATCCGGGCCAGGGTGGGCACCAGCGTGCGGGACAGCAGGTAGGAAGCCAGCATGGAATAGACCACGGCCATGGCGAGAGGCGTGAAGAGGTACTTGGCGGGGCCCACCAGCAGCACCACGGGGAAGAACACGATGCAGATGGCCAGCGTCGCGACGATGGCAGGGACGGCGATCTGGCTGGCGCCATCCAGGATGGCCACCGTGAGCGGCTTGCCCATGGCCTGGTTGCGGTGGATGTTCTCCACCTCCACCGTGGCATCGTCCACCAGCATGCCGATGGCAAGGCTTAATCCGCCCAGGGTCATGATGTTCATGGTCTGGCCCGAGAGCTTGAGGCCGATGATGCCCACGAGGATGGCCAGGGGGATCGAGGTGCAGACCAGCAGCATGGCGCGCCAGGAGCCCAGGAAGAACAGGATCATCAGCGAAACGAGGGCCGAGGCGATGAGGCCTTCCTTCACCACGTCCGAGATGGCGCCCCGCACGAAGCGGCTCTGGTCGAAGTCGAAATTCAGTTCCAGGCCCTTGGGGGCGCCAGCCTTGATGAGCGGCAGGATCTCCTTGGCGGCATCAACGACGGCCAGCGTGCTGGCGTCCGCCTTCTTCAGGATGGCCATGTAGGTGGCGCGGTGGCCGTTGACGCGCACGATGTTGGTCTGGTCCGTGAACCCGTCGTAGACCTTCGCCACATCTCGTAGATAGACCGGCGAACCGTTGACGAGCTTCAGGGGGAGGCCGCGGAGTTCCTCCACTTTCGTGGGACTGGAATTGGTGAGCACGGGCAGTTCGCGCGTGCCGATGCGCGCCAGGCCTGCGGGCGTGATGACGTTCTCCGAGGACAGGGCCGTCATCACATCCGCCGCACTCATCCCCCGGGCGGCGAGCTTGTCGGGGTCGATGTCCACGGAGATCTGGCGGCCCCGTCCGCCGAAGGGGGCGGGGGTCGAAAGTCCGGGAATGGTGAAGAGGCGCAAGCGGATGAAGTTGGTGGCGTGATCGTAGATCTGCTGCTCGGAGAGCGATTCACTCCGGGCCGTGAGCTGCACCACGGGCACGTTGCTGGCGTTGAACTGGATGATGTTGGGGGGTGTCATGCCCGGCGGCAGGATGCGCAGGATGGTGCTGCTCACCGAGGAGATCTGGGCGATGGCGGCGCCGATATCCGTGTTGGGCTGGAAGTAGACCCGCAGGATACCCACGCCCTGGATGCTCTGGGATTCGATGCGCTCGATGCCGTTCACGGTGGTGGACATGGCGCGCTCGCTGATGGAGACCACCCGCTTTTCCATCTCCTCGGCGCTGAGGCCCCCGTAGCTCCAGACCACCGTCACCACCGGGATATCGATGCTGGGGAAGATGTCCACCAGCATCCGCTGCATGGAGAGCGTGCCCATCAGCATGATCAGCAGGCACATCACGGCGACGGTGTAGGGGCGCCGAAGGGCGAGTCGGACGATCCACATGGTTCGCTCCTCAGGACTTTGATGACGCGGAGGCGAATTCCGCATCCATCCGGTCGAGGTTGTGCTTCAGCTTCTGGAGGAGGGCGCGAACGGCCTTTCGCTCTTCACTATCGAGGCCCTGTTCCAGCCCTTCCCGGATGGTCTTCCGGAAGGTCAGCAACCGCTCCACGAGGCCTTGCCCCTCTGGGGTCAATTCCAGGCGCAGCTTGCGGCCATGGCAGGGATGGGGCAGCACCTCCACCCAGCCCTTGCGCTCCAGGGCCTGCAGCATCCGGGTGGCCGTGGGCTTGTCGAGGCCCAGGGCCCCCGCCAGCTCCCCGTGGCAGAGCCCCGGCTTGTCCGCCAGGGCCCGCAGCACCTGGTACTGCTGGGGCGTGATGCCGTAGGGCGCCAGCAGGTGCCAGGAGACCTGTCGCAGGCGGCTGCGGACCACGGTGAGCATGAGGGGAAGACCGGCCTCTTCCCAGGGGACGAGTAGTTGCATAAGCAACAAGATTGACGGGAATGGAGCAGGACGACAAGTCCGCCGTCGTATGCGAAGCAAATGCTGTATTTATGTAAGCGAGTCCCCCCTGGCCAGCGCAGTGGGAACCTTCCGGGCCGGCGTCGGGCCGCAGTCCGGACCTACTCCCTCGGCTCGAGCACCGGCTCCGGCAGCTCCCAGGCCTCCAGCTCCCGGGGCTTCGGGGCTCCCGGGATGAGTTCCATGAGCCATTCCCGCACATCCTCGAGGCCCTCCTTCGTGAGGGCGCAGGTGAGGGCGGCTCCCGGGTGCTGGCGCTTGAGGTCCAGGCGCCGGGGGCGGGGTAGGCGGTCCACCTGGTTCAGGATCAGGAGGCGCGGCTGGTCCTCGCACCCGATCTCGCGCAGGGTGGCACCCACCACCTTGAGGTGGTCCTCCAGTTCGGGGCTGGCGGCATCCGCCACCACCAGCAGGGCGTCTGCTGTGCGCACTTCGCTCAGGGTGCTGCGAAAGGCGGCCACCAGCTGGTGGGGGAGCTTCCGGATGAAACCCACCGTATCGCTCAGCAGCACATGGCGGGGTTCGATGGCGCCCTCGTCCCAGCCCAGGTAGGCCTTGCGGGTCGTGGTGTCCAGGGTGGCGAAGAGCATGTCCTGGGGCTCGCCTTCGCCGGTGAGCGCGCGCAGCAGGCTGGTCTTGCCGGCATTGGTATAGCCCACCAGCGAGATGCGGGGAATGCCCGGGGCCCGGCCCTGGCGCTGGGTCTCGCGCACCCGCTCCAGGTGCTGGAGCTCCCTCTTGAGCTGGCTGATGCGCAGGCGCGTCATGCGCCGGTCCACTTCGATCTGGGTCTCGCCGGGGCCGCCCCGCAGGCCCACCCCGCCCCCCTGGCGCTCCAGGTGGGTCCAGGCTCCCTTCAGCCTGGGCAGTTCGTATTCGTAGCGCGCCAGTTCCACCTGGGCCTTGGCTTCCCGGCTCTTGGCGCGCTGTTCGAAGATGGCGAGGATGAGGCCCGTGCGGTCCAGGCAGGTCATCCCGGTGGCCTTCTCGATGTTGCGGACCTGGCTGCCCGAGAGTTCATCGTCGCAGACCAGGATCACGGCCTCCAGGCGCCGAGCTTCAGAGGCCACGGTCTCGATCTGTCCCTTCCCGTAGAAGGTGCGGGCCTCCACCGCGTATCTGCGGAGGTGCGAGGCCCCAACGGGCGCCATCCCGCAGGCCCGGGTCAGCTCCCCCAGTTCGGCCAGGTGCTCCTCGATATCCGCCTCCCGGTCCTGGGGGCCCTGGTGGGCGAGGAGGAAACAGCGGGTCGGGCGTTCGGTCATGGCTTCGAGGTTAGCTGAAATGGACGAAAAGAAATCCTGCGGAGGTTGAACCATTCTCAAGGTGGGATCAAGGTGGGACGATGCAAGGGATACCTGCGGCGGAGCCCATGGCCCTATTCGGTTTTGGAAAGGACAAGCGCGAAGTTGGCATCTCGGACTTGGTGATGGCCTACCTCGAGGACGCCTATCGGGTGCGCAGTCCCTTCCTGGTGAAGGACGGCCGGAAGGCGGATCACGCGGCCGTGCTCCAGGCCCTGGACGAGGAGGCCGGCACCCTGAACCTCCAGGTGAGCGGTTCCTTCGGCGCCGAAAAGGGGGCCCAGGTGGAGCTGGTCTTCATCCACGAGAACCTGAGGCTGGGGGCTTCCGCGCGGCTGATGGAAATCCGCGGGGGCACGGTCATCCTGGAGATTCCCGAGGAACTGCAACTGCTGGAACGCCGCAAGCAGCCCCGGGCGCGGCTGAACCCCAAGGAGGGCGCGACGCTCACGGGCCTCACCAGCCTCTTCGAAGGCGTGGGGATCAACGGGGTCCTGGAGAACCTCTCCGAGGGCGGCTGCCGCGTGCGGGTCGAAAAGGCCATGAACGTCAAAGACCAGAAGAAGCTCGGCATCGGCACGGCCCTCCTGCCCGTGGGCCACGCCTTCATGATCCTCAAGCTCAACAAGGTGCCCCGCTGTCCGGCGGCGATGGAGATGGGCGGACGGGTCGCCTATCTGGATGACAGCGCCGGTGGCCTGGTGCTGGGGCTCAGCTTCGACAAATCCGAATTCTCGGGGGCGCTCCGGGGCATGGTCTCCAGCCGGGGGGGGAGCGTCGCCAACGTCGTCCCGCCCAAGGCCCGGCGCAAGACGGTCCTGGATGAGCCGGACGATGAACCGGCCCAGCGGCCGGAAAAACTGGAAAAACCGGCCGAGGCTGTGATGGCCCCGAAGCCCCCTGAACCCTCCAAGCCAGCTGAGCCCCCCAAGCCCGTGATCCCAGCTCCGGAACCTCTGTCGGCCGAAGTCCCCAGCTCCCATCGGAACACGGCGCTGCTGCGCCTGAAGAAGCGTTCCCGGGCAGTGCTGGTGCTCGCCTCGGCGGGACATGGGGACCTCCTGCGCGACCACCTCCTGGACGAGGGCTACGGACGGGTCCTGCTGACAGTGGGTTGGGACGAAGTGGTGGCCCACCTTCAGGAGGCCGGGATCGGGCTCTTCCTCATCGATACGGAGCGCCCCGTGCTCGAGTCCCTGGAGATGGTGCAGCGCCTCCAGGAAGCCGGGATGGAACTGCCGGCCATCGTGCTGGCCGCCGAGGAGATGTCCCGGTCCCTGGTGCTGGCGGCGCACCGGGTCGGAGTCTCCCAGGTGCTGGTGAGGCCCTACGCTCTGGACGAGGCGCTCTCCGTGCTGCTGGAACAGCAGATGGGGCTGGGCTGAGGGCGGTGCGTCTCTCCCGCAGGAGCTGGGCGGGCCTCATCCTCGCCGGGCCCCTGGCCGCCCTGCTCGGCCTGCACCTGGCGACCGGCTTCGGCCTGCGGGACCTGCGGGCGATGGGTCGATACCTCCTCCACAGGAGGGCGCCCGAGGCCACGGCTTGGCGGGCCCCCAT
Source organism: Holophagaceae bacterium (assembly GCA_043723905.1). Lineage (GTDB taxonomy): Bacteria > Acidobacteriota > Holophagae > Holophagales > Holophagaceae > JAYREN01. Next base: position 25,637 of record JAYSNJ010000074.1, on the reverse strand, counting down.
CGCCGAAGGCGATCTCGCGGATTTCATCCCCCTCGGAGACACCTCCCTCCTGGTCCTGCGCGAAGGGGGCCTCTGCGCCCTCGAGGGAGGTGCCCTGCGATCCTTGGGGCCACCCCAGGGGCTGCTCCGGCTCTTTCCGGGTGGGGGAACCTGGGCGGCGGGGACCTACCATCGCGTGCTGGACTGGGACGGGGGCCGCGGCCTTCGCCACCTGCTGAGTGTCACCGGGGCGGTGTGGGACGTGCAGGGGGCTCCGGATCGCTTCGCGGTGGGGTTCGAGGGCAATGACCTGGAATCCGGGCAGGTGAGGATCTTCCATGCCCGGGCGAATGGCCTCTTCGAGCCCGAGGGCGACGGGATCCCCGTGGGAATGGACCGCTGGAGCGGCTTCGAGCTGTCCCCCGACGGGCTGCGGATCCTGGCCAATCTGCCCGGCGGCAAGGGCGTGGGCGTCTGGTCCGCGGAGGACGGCAGCCTCCTCGCTTCCTGGCCCGCGGAGCGCTTGGCCCGGGTGCTCTGCTTCCTGGATGACGGAAGGATTCTCTTCGATCGCGGGCCCGCCCTGAAGGGCCTGGACGCGGCCTATGCCAATGCCGGGAACCGGCTCCTGGTGGCGCGGATCGGAGCCTCCGAGCTCACCGTGGTCATGGAGAACTTCGCCACGGTGCTCTCCTCGGCGCGGTGGCCGGACCGGGCCCGCATGGCCTTTTCGGACATGGAGGGCCTGGTGCGCGTGGTGGATCTGGGGGCGCAACCCCATCTGGCCTCGACCTTCGCACCCCGGGGCCGGGGCATCCCCTGGCGGCTGCGGCCTGGGGGCAGGGGGCTCTGGGTGCTGCTGAAGGGGGAAGAGACGCGCCTGGAGCGCTTCGGGGTGGATTGACTACCGGGCGTTGCCCGGCGTCGCCACGAACATCCTCGGGGGCAGTTCGGCGCTGAGGAGTTGCCAGTCCTGGCCCTTGAAGCGGAAGCGCACGGGGAGGACCCACCCCGCCGCATAGCGCCAGTACGTGGCCTCGGGATGCTGCAGCAGGGTGTCGCCCCGGTTCATCTTCACCCGCCAGCCCTGGGGCGCCTTCTCGGGGAGGGGGCGCGCTCCACCGGCGACCAGCCCCTCCTGCCCCGCGTGGGCCAGGATGAAGACCCGGAACGCTTCGGCTTCGCCCACTTCAGGGCGCAGGCTCATGAGCGTGGGGTGGCCGCCCTCCGTCACCTTCAGCGTGATGGCCCGGCCCGCCCGGGTGGCGTACAGGAGCTGGCCTAGATTCTCGGAGGAGACCCCGGGCGCAGCTCTCAGCACGACAGCAGCAAGAAGGAATATCCGCAGTGGGTTCATAGGGGCTCCATGGCGGTTCCAGTCGGGCACTCCCGGGCCCGGCCGCTCGGACATGCGGCGACCGGGAACTGCACCTTCAGTCCCTCCACTCCACCGCCGGCGCCTGGGACTGGAAGAAGGCCTCCATCTTGGCCCGCTCCGGGAAAATCCCATCCAGGATCAGCGTCTGGTCCATCTCGGCGTTGCGGGCCCGGGAGACGAGGAATCCCCGGGGCAGCTCCATCTGGGCCACGCGCACATACCAGCCCTTCAGCTGGCCCTCCGTCACGAATCCGGTCTTGCCGAGGGGGATCATCGTTGCCTCACAGGTTCAGCGCGCGGCCGTACACGGCCCGGGCGGCTTCGGGGAATGCCTCATTGAGCGTGGGGTGAGGATACATCGTGTGGATCAGCTCTTCCACGGTGTATTCGCCGCCCAGAAGGGCCACGCTGCTGGCGATGAGCTCGGTGGCCTTGGGTCCCAGGATGTGGATGCCCAGAATCTCCCCGTACTGCTTGTCGGCGACGATCTTGATGAAGCCGTAGGGCTCCCCGAGGATGTTGGCCTTGGCCAGGGGCATGAAGGGGAAACTGCCGGTGATGACCTCGTGTCCCTGCTCCCGGGCCTTGGCCTCCGTGAGTCCCACGCAGCCCACCTCGGGGTCGCAGTAGGTGCAGCTGGGCACGCGGTCATAGTTGACGGGGTGGGGATGCACCTCCTTGCCCAGTTCCTGGCCCGCGTGCTCCGCGGCCACGATGCCCTCGTCGCTGGCCACATGGGCCAGCCAGGGAGTCTTCACGATGTCCCCGATGGCGTAGAGCCCCGCTTCGGCCGAGCGCATGAATTCGTCGACTTCCACGAAGCCCCGGTCCACCTTGGCGGCGGTGGCCTCCAGGCCCACGCCGGTCGTGACGGGGCCGCGGCCCACGGCTACCAGGAGATGGCTGCCTTCCACGGTGCCGCCCTTCTCGCCTTCCAGATGGCAGACGACCCTGTCGGCCTGGCGCTCGATGGCGGTGATCCGGGTCTTCACGCGGATGTCGATTTTGTGGAGCTTCGTGAGCAGCTTGGCCAGTTCCTCGCCCACGCTGGCATCCTCGATGGGGACGATGCGGTCCATGAGTTCCACCAGGGTCACCTTGGAGCCCAGTCGCGCGAACACCGACGCGAATTCGACGCCGATGGCCCCGGCGCCCAGGATCACCAGGTGCTGGGGCACCTCCTGGAGATCCAGGATGTGATCGCTGTTGAGCACCCGCACACCGTCGGTCTCCAGGCCCGGCAGCTCCTTGGGGACGCTGCCCGTGGCCAGGATGATCTTCCTGGCGTCGTGGACCTCGCCCTCGACCTCCACCTGGCCGCCGCCCAGGAGTTTCCCGGCCCCCTTCAGCACGGTGATCTTGTTCTTCTTCATGAGGAACTCGATGCCCTTGCCGTTCTTGAAGACGAGCTTGTTCTTCTTGGCCACGATGGCCTTGAGGTCGGCCTTCAGCTGGGAGACATCCACGCCCGCGATGCCGTATTCGGCCAGGCTGTGCATCTGCTCGTAGCGGTGGGCGCTCTCCAGCCAGTTCTTGGCGGGGATGCAGCCCCGGCGGAGGCAGGTGCCGCCCAGGCCCCCGGGATCCTTCTCGACGATGGCCGTCTGGAGGCCCAGCTGGGCTCCCCGGATGGCGGCGATGTAGCCGCCGGGGCCGCTGCCGATGACGATGAGGTCGAAGGATGCCATTCGTGATCTCCTTGATTGTGCATTGTCCAGGACTCTGGCCATTCCTGCGCGGGTGCGGCTGGGGCGGGTGTCCCTCTTCGCTTAGGTAGGATGCCGCCAGGGGAGCCTGGTGTCCGGCCCGCCATTTCATGATCCCACCGGGGCGGGTCCGGGGCAAAGGGCGCCGATTCCTCAGGCCCGGGACCGGATCAGCCGTTAGGAGTCTTGCCGCCCCAGGAGTCCCTCTCTCATGAACCTGCTTCCCTGGCTCACCCTCGACGCCCTGCAGGCGGGTGGCCTCATCGCCCTGGCGGCCGCCTTCTCTGCCGATGCCCTCCATCGCCGGGACCGGATGACGGGCTGGCTGGGGTTCGCCTGCCTGCTCATCGCCCTGCGCCACGGCGTCGGCATCCTGGATGCGGCCCAGATCGTCCCGCTGGGCACTGCCGACCGCCTCCAGAGCGTCCTGGGCTCCCTGGGCTACGGGGCGATGATCTGCGCCCTGACCCTGGTCTTTCCCTCCTTCTACCCCCGGCGCATGGTCCTCTGGATCGCCCTGGGCATCCTGCCGAACCTGGTCCGCTGCGCCTTCCTTCCTCTGGAGAGCATTCTGGCCCGAGGGCTGCACCTGGCCACCTTCGCCACCTATCTCACGGGCTGTGGGGTGACCCTCCTGGTGCTGGTGCGGGCTCAGCGGGTGGGGGACCCCTTCGGGCGCCGCCTGCTGGGGGGCCTGCTGGTCACCATGATCCCCGTGGTGGTGGAAATCTATTTCCGGGTGGTCCTCGATGTCCACCTGCGGATCTCCGGCATCGGCATCATGCTCATGGCCATTTCTCTGGGTGCCTCCTGGCTCTGGGTGCTCACCTACGATCTGCACGATCGCCTGGAGCGGGTGGAAGCGGAGGCCGCGGCCTGGCGCGGGCTCCTGCCGGGGGCCACCTGGCACACCGACGAGGAGTCGCCCCTGATGGAGGATCTCTTCGGTTCCGACTGGACCGGCCATCTGGAGGAACGGATGCTGGGTCGCGACGGGTTCAGCTACCTGGTCCATCGGGTCCAGACTGAGGACAGGACGGCGCTGGGCTGGCTGGAGGTGCGGCGGGAGAACGACTCCCGCAGCTTCCTGCGGGGCTGGACCGTGGCCCTGGGCATGGACGAGGGAGAGGCCTTCCGGCGGGTCCGGGACTGGCTTCAGGCCTGGGGGGCCCAGGTGGAACCCTGGGGGACCGTGCCTCCCCGGGAGGGTCCCTTCCCGAGCGTCCTGCTCTGGCTGCGGGAGCCGAGCATCCTGTCCGTGTGGCGGGAGACCGACCTGGCACGCCGCCGCTGCCGCTGGATCCAGGTAGGAGGGCCCCGGGTCGAGGGCCCCCACGTGCGCCTGGACCCTCCCCTGGAGGAGGAAGCCCTGCGCGGGGCCCTTCAGCGCCTCATTGCCCTGCATCATTAGGAGCCGTTACGAAAAAACCAGTGCATTTTCTGGTTGTTTCGTAACGGCCCCTTATGTCGTTGTCGCCATTGATTACGGGAAAATAATGTCGATACAACGACCTAGGGTTTCCGCCTTCCGGGCCGCTGCCTCGGAATTCGCCGGGGTCTATTTTTCCGGCAGGAGTTCGGCGGACTTGATCCGCACGGCGTATTCGGGGACGTTCTGCATGCCCTTGCGCCACACGGTGGTCACCTTCTCGATCTTGACGATGGCCTCCATGCCCTCCACCACTCTCCCGAAGACGCAGTAGCCGTAGTCCTTCCCTGCGGGGGCGCGGTGGTCGAGGACATCGTTGGCGTTGGTGTTGATGTAGAACTGGGCCGTGGCGCTCTGGGGATCGTCCTGGCGGGCCATGGCCAGGGTGCCCGGCACGTTCTTGAACCCGGCCTTGAAGGTGGCCGGGGCCTCGTTGGGAATGGGGCCGTGGGTGGGCTTCTCCGAGAGATCCTCGAGGAGGCCACCCCCCTGCACCATGAAGCCCGGGATCACCCGGTGGAAGATGGTGCCCGCGTAGTGGCCCTCCTTCACGTAGCGCAGGAAGTTCGCCACCGTGGCCGGGGCCAGTTCGGGTTCCAGTTCCAGGATGACGGGACCGTAGCTGGTCTCGAGCTTCACCCGGGGCTTGGGCTTGGGGGCGGGCATGGGCTCGGGGATCTCGGCCGGTGCAGGGGTGGGAACTGCGGCGGCCTTGGGCTTGGGTTTCGAGGCGGGCTTGCCCTGGGCGGAGAGGGGGAGGCAGAGAAGGGCGGCGGCGAGGGGAAGGGTGCGCATGGAGGCTCCTGATCTAGGCATTGTGCCGCAGATGGGGGGAAGAGTTCCGCTCGCCTGGGCCATTGGGCCCTCCTGCTCTATCCTCTTCCCATGCCCACCCTCGATCTTCCGCCCTGGCTGCTGTCCCTGTTCCTGGCCCCCTTCGGGCTCATCCTGGGCTCCTTCGGCAATGTGCTCATCCATCGCCTGCCCCTGGAGGAGAAAGCGGATCGCAACGTGGTGACCAAGCCCAGCCACTGTCCGCAGTGCCAGGCGCGCATCCGCTGGTACCACAACGTCCCCCTCCTCTCCTGGCTCGCCTTGCGGGGGCGCTGCGCGGACTGCAGCTGCCGCATTCCCTTCCGCTACCCGCTGGTGGAACTGCTGGCGGGGCTCCTGCTGGCGGGGTCCGTGTGGGTCTTCCCCTTCGGCACCCTCATCTGGCTGAAGGGGGTGGTCTGCGGGTACGCGCTGCTCGTGCTCTTCTTCACGGATTTCACGGAGTTCATGCTCCCCGATGTGCTCCAGTTCCCGCTCATGGCCCTGGGCCTGCTCTTCACCGTGCCCCAGCTGATCTGGCCCGAGCACATCACGAGGGTCCTGGCTTCGGGCACGGACCTGCTCTCTGCCGAAACCTTCACCAACGGCCTCCAGCTCGCGCCGGGCTGGGTGCCCATGGGGCACCTCCCGGTCACCTGGCTGGAGAGCCTCCTCGGTCTGGTGGCGGGCTATGGCCTCCCCTGGCTCGTCAACGCGGTCTACAAACTCGTGCGGAAGACCGATGGCCTGGGCATGGGGGACTTCAAGATGCTGGCCTGGCTGGGGGCCTTCTGGGGCTGGGGGGCCATGCTGGGCATCCTCTTCGGCGCCAGCCTGCTGGCCGTCGCCTTCGCGCTGCCCCTGCTCATCACGGGGCGGGCCAAGAGCCAAACCATGCTGCCCCTGGGCTGCTTCCTGGCCCTGGCGACGTTCCCCCTCGTGTTCTACGGACCGGCCCTCTGGGCGGGCTATCTGGGGCTGATGCGCTAGGCCCGGGCACCACCTGGGGATCCGGGGGAGCAGGCGGCCCCCCCTTTTCAGGACAGGTTGTTGACAGGGGTTTCGGAAGGGCGTATTCCGGGAATACCCCTTCCAGGAGATGCCATGAAGACGATCCTCCTCGTCTTGCCTCTGCTCGTTCTCGGGACCGCCTGCGGCCGGAAGTCCGAGGTGCCTCCCGAGGTGGCTGCTGCCCGGAAGGCCGCTGAAGTTGCCGTGCCTGCGCTGCCCTCCCTCGCGCCCAGGGATCTCCTCACGGGCGACAAGCTCACCCGCTACGCCACCTACCAGCGGGAGATGAATACCGTGGCCGATCTGGTCATGGCCTCGGCTGGCCAGGCCTTCCACCGGTCCGGGGGGAACCAGAAGGGCTTCGAGAAGGCACTCGCCCAGGACGAGCGGATCCAGAAGATCGCCGCCACCGAGGGTTCCGCCCTGTCCAAGTCCGGTCTCAGTCGCCTGGAGGCCATGGAGGTCTCCAAGCTGGTCTCCTCCTACCTGCCCGGGCGCACCATGGGCACGGAGGAAATGAAGAAACAAGCGCGCATGGACTTCGAGGCCAAGTACGGCCAGACGGCCGCAGAGGCCATGGACCAGCATGAAGCCGAACTCATCAAGCTCCAGCGCGAGATGCTGGGCGCCGTGATGAAGGGCGGGAAGAAGTAGGCCTGCCGATCCCCATTCTGCCAAGGAGATGCCATGAACCGCTTCGCTTTCCTGCTCTTCCCCGCACTGCTGAACATCCTTCCGGCCTTCGCCCAGGCCGACAAGCCGGGATCCAAGGATCATCCGCTGGTCACCCGCATGCAGAACATGCACATCGTGGCCTACCGGACCAATCCCTTCGACAAGTTCTCGTTCAAGGTCGGGAAGGGAAAGGATGTCAGCGCCGTCGAGGGCAAGTTCTACGAGATCCGCTACCAGGCCAACGACAAGGCTGAGGCACCGACGCCCCTGGCCATCCTGCGCAACCATCAGGCAGCGCTCCGGGCCGTGGGCGGCAGCATCCTCCATGAGGACAACCGCTACACGACCCTGAAGGCCGCCAAGGGCGGGATGGAGACCTGGATCCAGGTCGATACCGCCTGGGGCAGGGGCTACATGCTCACCATCGTGGAGAAGGGGCAGATGGCCCAGGAGGTCACGGCCGATGCCGCCGCCTTCGGCAGCGACCTCGCGGCCACGGGCCATGTGGCGGTCTATGGCATCTACTTCGACACCAACAAGTCCGAGGTGAAGCCCGATTCGAAGCCCGCCCTGGAGGAGATCGCCAAGCTTCTGAAGCAGGACCCGGGCATGAAGCTGAAAGTCGTGGGCCACACGGACATGACGGGCTCCCTGGAGGCCAACCTGAAGCTCTCCCAGGCCCGCGGCGAGGCCGTGGTGAAGGCTCTCGTCTCCCAGCATGGCGTGGCCGCGCCGCGCCTCAAGGGCTACGGGGTGGGGCCCCTCGCCCCCGTCGCCACCAACGGCACCGAGGAGGGGCGTGCCAAGAACCGGCGGGTGGAACTGGTGAAGGAGTAGCCCCCTTCACACTATTCCCATCTCCCTCGCCTGGATCCAGGCAGGCTGGGAAGGCGAGGTCGGCTTTCGATCCGGGAGAAGGCCGCCGACCCGAGAGCCAACCAGACGGTCCTGGATGCGGGGTCGGCGAGGAATACCCTGGGTTGGGCGAGGGGAGGAACCGGTCAGGCGTCGACTCTTTCGTCTTCCCGGGCCTGCAGGCGGGAGAGGCGGTCCTTGATCTTGTTCCCGAACCCCTTGATGTCTCCCCTCAGCTCCGGGCCGGTCTTCGGTGTGGTCAGGGCGACGACCGCCGCCCCCACGGCGGCTCCCGCCAGGAAGACGAGCATGGACGTTCCAAGCGATCCACGTTCCTCAATCATGGGATTCCTCCTTTGACGGCGCCATCTTCCGCCGACGGAACAAATGTAAGGCGGTTTGGAGGCCTGTCAGGAGGGTTTCCGAGAAACCGTACGAAGGGGTCCCCCCGAGGAGACCCGGAAGCCCCCGCACGATGCCCGTGACCACCTGGGTCACCAGCGAGGGCTGCTCCAAGGCGCCCTTGGCCAGCGCCGTCACCTCGTCCACCCGTAGGCGGATTCCATGCATGTCCTCGGTGATTCGTTGGAGATCCTGGGCCGCCTGCGCCGCGAGGCGCTCCGCCGAGGCCGCCGTGCGGCGGGCCTGGACCAGCAGCAGCACGAGGAAGACAGTGAGGGTGGCGATGGAGACGCCAAGGACGATCTGCAGGACCAGGGACATGGGGACCTCGCCATTTGCCCCGCAGTATGGGTACATTCCTGCAGGGAGGGAATGCCCCTTCCCTCGAAATACAAAGACGCCCCGCAGTCGGGGCGTCTTCAAAGAGGGAGCGCGAATTTAGAAGCGGATGCCGGCGTAGAGGCCGATCTGCAGCTTGGGTGCCAAGGCGCGTGCGCTGTCCTCGTAACTGGCAGCAGGGTCAAAGCTCTTGCTCATGAGGGGCGCGGCCACTTCAAGGCCTACGAAGGGTTTCACGAGGGGTGTAGGGAAGGCCATGCCCACGTTGGCGCGCAGCCAAGGACGGTTGTAAGAAACATCACTTCTCATGGAGTTGGTTACGTTCAGCTTCTCGAAGCGGTACTCGATGCCGGCGCCGAAGGCCACCATGGCCTTGAAGTTGAACATAGCCCCCACACTCATGTGCTGGTGCTGAAACTTTGCACCGGTATCGTTGTCCTCGCCGTTGAATTGGAGCACGGACTCGCTCTTGGGCTGGAAGCCGGCCGTCACCTGGAAGAGGGCGGGGCCCAGATCCACGATGCTGTAGCCCACACGGGCCCCCACCACGACCTTGCTCTTCGCCTCCAACGTCATGTTGCTGCTCAACTCAGCGCTCTTGTAGCTCTGCTGGCCGGCGAAGACGCCGAGCTCCCAGCTTTGGGCGGCCAGGGGGGCCGTGAGGCAGAGGGCGGCGAGGGCGAGTTTTTTCATTGGGATCTCCAGAAAAGTGAAGGGGAAAGAGGGGCCTAGTGTTCCAGGGGCGGGGGCGACCGTCAATGCTGGCCTTCGCGGCTCTGTCGCAGCGAGGGAAGCCTGGACTCGCTACTCGAAATGCACGATCCGCGGGATGTGCTTCGCAGGCTGGCACACCTCGATAAGCACGCCGCCGGTTTCACTGGGATGGATGAAGGCGATGCGATTGCCGTGGGCGCCCAGGCGGGGCGCCTTGTCGATCATGCGGATGCCCTTGTCCAGCAGCTCCTGCACGGCGGCGTCCACGTCATCCACCTCGAAGGCGAGGTGGTGGACGCCCGGGCCCTTCTTCTCCAGGAACTTGCCCACGGGGCCTTCGGGGTCCGTGCTCTCCAGGTATTCCAGGGAGCTCTCCCCCACGGAATAGAAGGCGGTGCGCACCTTCTGGTCGGCCACTTCCTCCACGTGCTCGGCCTGGATGCCGAAGATCCGGTCCAGGCGCTCCATGGCTTCACTGAGGGTGGGAGACGCGATGCCCAGATGGCTGATGCGCAGAATCTTCATGGAATCCTCCAGCGCACATTGTACCTGGCCAGGATCTCCCAGGCCTCGGGTTCGCTGAGCGCCCGGTCCCGGCGGCGGATCTCGTGGAACATGGTTGCCTCCTGGATCAAGCGGGCCCGGTGAGCCCCTGGGCCTTCCGCTTCCGCGTGATCAGCCAGACGGCGGCGGTCCAGGTGGGCACCAGTTCCACGAAGGGCACCAGTTCGAAGGCGAAGGTGGGCAGCAGGGCCCAGTGCCAGCCCACCAGGTACCACAGCAGGCCCATGGCGGCGAAATCCAGGGGCTTGTCCAGCCAGGTGCTCAGCGTGGCCGTCGCCGGGAAGAGCCCGATCTGCAGAGCATCCACGGCGATGGCGACGATCCAGGCGATGCGGGTGCGGCTGGGGGGCAGGAGCTTCATGGCTTCGAGTCTAGGCGGAAGGGAGGCCCTTCATGGGATGCTTTCCCATGGAAACAGGAAGCCCAGCACCCATCCGAGGCGTCATCTTCGATTTCGGCAATGTGATCTACCGCTTCGACAACGGGCGGATGCTGGCGGGGCTTTCCAGCCTCTGCGGCCGGTCCGGGGAGGAGCTCGCGGGGCTCCTGGGGCAATCCACCCTGCCTGAAGACTACGAAGCCGGTCGCGTGGATTCCCCGGACTTCCTCGCCGGCATTTCCAGGCTCTGCGGGTTTCCCTTCGAGGAGGAGGCTTTCCGAAGGGTCTTCACGGAGATCTTCACCCCCATCGAGAGCACCCTGGAACTGATCCGGCGCCTGGCCCCCCGCTACCGCATGGGCCTCATCTCCAACACCAATCCCTGGCACTTCGCGCACGCCATCCGGACCTGCGAGGTCTTCCCCCTCTTCGGGGCCGTGACCCTCTCCTTCGAGCTGAAGGCCCTCAAGCCCGACCGCCGCCTCTTCGAGGACGCCCTGGTGCGCCTGGGCCTCCCGGCCGAGGCCTGCGTCTTCATCGATGACCGCCCGGACTTCGCCGAAGAAGCGACCCGCCTGGGGATGCACGGCTTCACCTACACGGATCACCCGAACCTGATCAGGGAGCTGGAGGCCCTGGGCGTACGGCCCTAGCCAGGCCTGGCCAGACCCGGGGATGTCTCGCGAGGGATCCCGGGGGCAAGGCCGGTCCCAGGCTTCCTGGGATTCTTGTCTCGTAAGATGGAGGGCGAGGAGGATCCATGCGGAGACCTTTCTTCATCGCCGTCGTCGCTTTCGCATGTGCCGCGGCCATCGCCCAGGACACCCGCGCCCTGGGGCGCTACCGCTCCCCGGATGGACGGGTGGTCATCCATCTCCTTCCGAAGGGGAATCAGGCGGAGGGGGAACTGGATTTCAACGGGCAGCGCTACCGGGTCCAGGCCTCCTTCGGGAATGGTGCCCTTTCCGGAACCTTCGCCCTCGGGAAGGACGCCTGGCCCTTCACCGCCCAGGGCGATGGCGCCCGGCTGAGCTTCCACACCGGCGGGCAGACCCAGGAACTCGCCCGCCTGCCGCTGGCGCTGAAGAACGGCATCTACGGGGCGGGACTCAACCAGGTCCAGGTGGACCTCCAGGGGGCCGAGGCCCAGGGCACCGTCACCATCGAAAGGCGCACCCTGAGCTTCCGTGGGCGCCTCCTGGCGGATGCGCTGGACTGCACCGGCCGGGATGGGGCGGGACAGCTCTCCTTCAGGATCCGGAACATGCCGGAGGGGGACGCCCTGCGCCTCGAAGGGGCAGGACTCGACTTGAGCCTTCCCTGGAATGAAGTGGAGTCCCAGCGCCTGGCCCAGGCCCGGGAGGCAGAGGCCAAGGCTCGGCGCCAGAAGGAGATCGGGGAGCAGATCGGCGCCGTCCATGACCGGATCAGCCCCTTGAGAGCCAGGGCCCAGGAAATCGAGGCCACGCTCACGAAAATGGCGGAGGAAGCGAAGCCCGCCATGGTGCGGCTGGTCCAGGCCCTCCCTGGCGTGGAGGGCGAGCGGTTCAAATACCGAGGAGGCGTCCACGTCAATTGGAGATCGGGCTGCTCCGTGGATTCCCGGAAGTTTGGAGAGCGATCGGAGATCCTCTCCTTCGACCCCGCCGATGTGGTCGGCATATATTTCGAGGCGAAGCCCGACAAGATCGGACTCTTTTCCAAGCTCCACTACTGCGAGGTCACCCTGACCAACCGGGTGTCCCGTCGCGGGGTGACCATCACGGAGGAAAACGCCAATATCCCTTTCCACCCGGATTTGACCGAGAACCTCCAGAAGACCATGGTGCTGCCCCATACGCCGGAGGTGGATGCCCTGGTGGCCGCGACCCGAGCCTGGATTGAAAGGGCGGCGCCCCTTCACCGGGAGGGGGCCCGGATCGCCAAGGAGCTGATCCCGCTGTTCCGCAAGTCGCATACCCTCAGGGAAGGGAATTGAATGCGCCGCCCCATCGCCCTCCTGGCGGCCTTGCTGGTGCCGGGTCTCACGGCATCCGCTGCCCCCAAGGCCAATATCCATCGCGGCTCCTTTTCCGTGCCCGTGGAGTTGGAAGCTCTCCCGGTGGCTTCCCCCGCGCCTCTGGCCACGTTCACGTTCGAGTGGGCGTGGTGGATCCAGATGGGCGAACCGGTCCAGGACTTCGCGGTCACCTGGCAGTGGCATGAGGCCGGCCTTCGGGCACTGGAGCTGGGCCAGGTCCACCCCAAGGGCTCCACGGAGCCCCGCAGGGTGCGGGCTGGCGAACTGCAAAGCCATCCCGATTTGTGGCGCAAACTCTTGGCCCTGAAACCCACCATCTTGGAACTGGAAGTCGAAGTCCTGCTCTTCGATGCCGAGGCCGGTGGTGCGGACAACCCCTTCGCCCGGCTGCCCAAGCGCATCCAGCCCGATCTGCTGGGTCAGGTCGCGCGGCCCGCCGCCCTCCACACTCCCGGGAGCCCCGCCTGGTCGGCCTTCTTCCTCGCCCCGAGGGACGGCTGGCGCAACACCACCGGCATCGGGGCGAAGGCCCACGCCGAGCTCTCCGCCTTCCTGGAAAAACCGGAGAGTCGGGAGCGCGGCGCCTTCAACCGGAAGCTCTTCGCCATGGCCCAACGCTTCCGGGTCCAGTCCCCCAGGGTTGTGAACATCGCGTGGCCCAAGGCGGAGTTCCAGGCCCTCGCCGAATCCTACGCCCAGCGCCTCGCCCTCAAGGGAGAGATGCCGGCGCCGAATCCCTTTGCCAAGGCGGAAGGCCAGGGCGAAAAGGTCCGGATCCAGGGCGTGGATTACGTGGATCGGAACCCCCGCGTCGGCGAGAACCCCTTCGACCGGGAGGCCCGCATCCTCCAGGAGAACAGCTCTCCCCTGTTCGCGGTCATCTTGGAAAAGACCGAGGAGGCCATCTCGCTGACCAGTGGCAGCCTCGGCAACGCCCAGTTGGAGGAGGCGCGGCGCGGTGCGAAGGAGGAGCGGGCGTTGCTCTCGCAGGGCTGCGTCGTGGCCGGTCCTGTACCGGTGGGCCGCATCCCGGCGGAGCAAGTCCGAGTCCTCCGCATCGGCCAGGATGGCCGTGTGCCCGACCATGCGCCCTGCCTCAAGGCCGGGCTCTGGGACGCGGTGAAACACTGGGCTGAAGCCCTGGGGCTCTCGCGGAATGCCGTGAACCACCGCTTCAGGTACCTGTCGGTCTTCACCAGCACCTCGCTGGAGTTCTTCGCCTCCCGGGAGAAGGCCGAAGCCTTCATCGCGCAGAGGGTGGACAAGGGAAACCGGCGGGTGGAAATTCCCGCACCGCCGGACTTCAAGCCATAGGTTCCCCGGGACTCGGTATCTCTACCCCTGCTGCTTCTCAGCCAGCCAGGCCAGGGCTTCCAGCGGCGTCATGCGGTTGAGGTCCAGGGCCTTCAGCTCGTCTCGCAGGGGGTCCTCCTCGAGATCGAAGAGGGGTAGCATGGGCTGCTGGACATCCACTGTCCGTTTGGCCTTCTTCGTCGGTTCCAGGGGGGGGTCCACGGCTTCCGCCAGGATGCGCTGGGCCCGGGTGATGACCTGTTTCGGCAGCCCCGCCAGCTTGGCCACCTGGATGCCGTAGCTGCGATCCGCGGGGCCCTCGGCGATGCGGTGGAGGAAGAGCAGCTGGTCCTCCCACTCCTGCACTTCCACGTGGAGGTTCTGGAAGCGGGCATCGTCGGCCAGCTTGGTGAGTTCGAAGTAGTGGGTGGCGAACAGCGTGCGGGGGGCGCCGCCCTTGAGGTCCCGCAGGTGGAGGGCGATGGCTTCCGCCAGGGCCAAACCGTCCCGCGTGCTGGTGCCCCGGCCGATCTCGTCGAGGATCACGAGGCTGGCGGGTGTCACCTGGTTGAGAATCCGGGCGGTCTCCGTCATCTCCACCATGAAGGTGGACTGTCCCTTGGCGAGGAAATCGCTGGCGCCGATGCGGGTGAAGATGCGGTCCACCAGCGCGAAGCGCATGAGATCGGCGGGCACGAAGCAGCCGGTCTGGGCCATGACCACCAGCAGGGCCGACGTGCGCAGGAAGGTGGACTTGCCGCCCATATTGGGGCCCGTCACCACGGCCATGGGGCGGCTCTGCTTGAGGGCCAGATCGTTGGGGATGCACTCGCGGCCCAGGCGGGCCTCCAGCATGGGGTGCCGGGCCCCGGCCAGTGTGAGTTCCCGGTCTTCCGAGATCTCCGGGCGCATCCAGCCGCTGTACCGGGCCCTTTCGGCGAAGGCGCAGAGCACATCGAGGCGCGCCACAGCCAGGGAGAGGGCATTGAGCTCGGCGCGGGACTCCAGCACCAGGGCCAGGAGGCGCTTGAATTGGACCTGTTCGAGCCTCAGCAGATCGCCCTCGGCCGAGAGCAGGCGCTGCTCGAAGGCCATCAGCTTCTCGGTGGTGAAGCGCTCGGCGTTGGCCAGGGTCTGCTTCCGGATGAAGTGCGCCGGGGCTGCGGCCAGGTTCGATTTGGTGATCTCGAAGTAGTAGCCGAAGACGCGGTTGTACTTGATCTTCAGGCTGCCGATGCTGGACGCCTGGCGCTCTTCTTCCTCGAGTTCGAGCATCACCTGCTTGGCATCCCGGGCCAGGCGGCGCACGGCGTCCAGTTCGGGGTCCACACCATCCTGGATGGCGCCGCCCTTCTCCAGTTCGAGGGGGGGCGCTTCTGCCAGGCAGCGCTGGAGCTCCAGGAGCAGGCCCTCGCAGAGGGGCGTGCCCTCGGGCCAGAGCTCCAGTTCCTTGGCATCCTCGAGCCAGCCACCGTCCGTGATGAGGCCCGGTAGGCGCTGGAGCTGGGCCAGGCCCTCCCGCAGCTGGCCCAGTTCCGGGGGCGTCGCGAGCCCCAGGGCCACGCGGCCCAGCAGGCGATCCAGATCGGGGACCTGGGCCATGAGCCGCTGCAGGGGATCCCGGCGGCGGTCCTCCGTGAGCCATTGCACCTGGGTCCAGCGCCGTTCCAGGGCTTGGCGGTCGCGAAGGGGCTGATCCAGCCAGGCCTTCAAGAGCCGCAACCCCATGCGGGTGCGGGTCTGGTCCAGGAGGGCCAGCAGGCTGCCGGTCCTGGAGCCGTCCAGAGTGTTGCCGAGGACCTCCAGGTGCCGGGCGCTGGTGGCGTCCAGCAGGGGGCCCGTGGCGCCCAGTTCCAGCGCCACCCCCTGGATGTGGGCGGGGCGGCCCTTCTGCGTGGCCTCCACCTGGTCCAGCAGGGCGCCCAGCGCGGAGATGGCGGCCGGGAAGGGATCCAGGCCGACGCCTTCCAGGTGGTTCCAGCCGAAAAACGCGAGCACCTGTTGGCGGGCCCGGGAGGGCTCGAAGCGCCAGCCGGGCAGGGGCGTGCGGGCGGCCTCCAGCTCGAAGGTGTCGGCGCTGCCCTCCGCCAGGATGAGTTCCTGGGGCGCCAGGCGCTCCAGGGTCGCGGCCAGGAGGGTCGTGCCCTCGCCGGGGATGACCCGCAGCTGCCCCGAGGCCAGCTGCAGCAGGGCGATGCCCCAGGACTGGCCGATGCGGTGCACCGCCGCGAGCCAGCGACCATCGTCGTCAAGCCAGGTGCCCGGCGTGATAATGCGGGTGATGGCCCTGGGCAGGAGGCCCTTCACCTCGTCGGGCTTGGCCGTGGGCTCGGCGATGGCCGCCGAATAGCCCGCCGCCAGGAGCTTGGGGAGGTAGGACTCCAGGGCGAAGTGGGGAATCCCGCACATGGGCGATTCGTTCTCGGTGCCCTTGCCCCGGGTCGTGAGGGCGATTTCCAGGACTGGGGCGGCCTTGATGGCATCCTCCCCCATGAGTTCGAAGAAATCCCCCATGCGCGTGAGCAGGATCGCATCCCCCGCCTCGCGCTTGAGGGCGGCGATCTGCATCAGCATCGGCGTGGACATGGACGAACTCCCGGCTTCTAGCCTACCCAAGGAAGGCCGGAATGGCTCTCTCCGCTACCCTGGTCAGGATCAATGGCCGGAGGAGGTCCTGCATGTCGGATGAGAATCCCCACCTGGATGGCGACACCCAGGAGATCGAGGCCGCCTCCCGCTGGAGCCGTCTCGCGGCCCGCCTCGTGGACACCCTCGTCTGGCTGGCCCCTCTGCCCTTCGTCTTCTTCCCCTGTCTGGGACCCATCCTGGTCCTGGCCGGCATCCTCGGGATCTTCGTGGCCCAGGTCTACCTCCTGGTCACCCGGGCCCAGACCCTGGGCAAGAAGGCCATGGGCATCTACATCATGCGGACGGATGGGCGCATTCCCCACATCGGCTGGCTCCTGGTCCGGGAATTCGCCATTCCCGCCATCGCCCTCTTCCTCCAGTTCTTCGGCACCCGGGATCGCAGCCCTTCCGGCCAAGTGCTCATCACCCTGGGAAGCCTGGTCTACCTCGTGGACGTAATCTTCATCTTCGGACCCACCCGCCGCTGCCTCCACGACTATCTGGCGGGAACCCACATCGTCAAGGCCTGATGGCTTTCAGCTTGGGCAGCAGGTACAGGACCGAGGCGGCCCTGCCCGCCACCAGGGCACAGGCGGCGGCCGTGGCGCCGACGAAGCCGCAGAACCGGGTGAGGGTCAGGAGCACGATCACGATGCCGCCCACCTCCAGGGCCGTGGCCCAGGTGATGGGGCGGGTCGTGCGCGATACCACCAGCGCCGCCCGCTGGTAGCTGCCCAGGACCGTGAGGGCGGGCTGGATGAAGAGGATGGCCACGGGCAGGACGGCGAAGGCCGCCAGCTGGGGCGTGAGGCCCGCCACGCCCTGGAACCAGAGCCTCGAGAGGGGCGTGAAGGCCAGGAGCATCAGGAGCCCGGAAGTGGCCAGGGCCGCGGTGGTGGCGAAGCGCCGGAGGGCCTCGTGGGCCCGGCGGCCATGATCCATGAGGGGAATGGCCACTTCCTGGAAGGTGAGTCCCGCCGTGTTGAAGATGAAGACGAAGGAGTTCACCACGGGCATCACCGCCAGGGATTCCAAAGGCCGGGCGCTCCGGGCCAGGAAGAAGGACACCAGCGGGTTGACGCCCAGGGCCAGGACGGAGGTCAGGGCCAGGGGGAGGTAGAAGTGGGCGATGGATCCATAGGTGAGGGGCGCGTTTTCGCGTTCCCTGCCTTCCAGCTCCCGCAGGCATTCCCGCGCCCAGAAGCGGCTGGCGGCCGCTTCCAGCATGACTCCGGTGGAGAGGGCGGCGCAGCCCACCCAGGCCCCGGGCCAGGAGGTGAAGACGGCCAGCAACAGCGCCGTGCCGCCCATGGTGGAGAGGCGGATGGTGGTGCCATAGGCCACTCGGCGGGTGAGGCCGTGGCGGATCAGGATGCCCTGGAAGAAGCGCCGGTAGCCGATGGCCGCGGGCCAGGGCAGGAGGAGGGCGCAGGCGCCATGGGCCAGCCGGGCCACGTTGGCGGGCAAGCCCATGACCTCCCCGGTGACGAAGGCGAAGACCGGGGGCAGCACGAAGAGCAGCATGGCCAGGGTGATGGCCGTATTCAGGGCCCAGGTGAAGCGGCGCAGCTTGTGGAGAGAATCCCGGTCCGCCACCAGCGCCGTGGAGGCGCTCATGATGAGGATGATGGGCGACTCGAAGAGCATGCCCAAGGGGAAGGCCACACCGAAGGCCGCCAGGTTCAGGGTGGGATCGGCCAACCGGGCGATCACGGCTGCGATGAAGGGACCTTCCACCGCCATGAGCAGCCAGGCGGCCTCAAGGGGCGCCCAGGCTCGCAGGATCCGGCCCTGATTCACGTCGACATCGCTCTTCAAAGAACTGCTCTCCAGGGCTAAGCATAGCAACAAGAGGCATCCTTGAGGGAGGACAAAAGGCCCCATGCTCTCTGGCTTCTTTTGGCCGTTCACCTGGGCCGAGCAGAGGTTCGTCCTCGATGCCCTCCCGCCCTTGTCCTTGTGAACTTGTCCACGGGCGGTTATCCGAGTTGTGATCTCGGCCGCATCGGCTGCCCCTCCTGGCCTTCAGCTTCCTGGCCACCTGCGCGGTGGCCCTGCCTTTGGGATTGCTCGGGCCGGTGTGAGGCCCGGTTCGCCATCGCCCTGATCTGTTGATCGGTGCCCCCGCGCATGGGAGCCTTGAAGCCAGATCAATTGATCGGGAGAATCGATGGCCACGCACAAGATCGTCTGGACCGAGATTGACGAAGCGCCTGCCCTGGCGACCCACTCCCTGCTCCCCATCATCCGGGCCTTCACAAAGGGCACGGGGGTGGAGGTGGAGACCCAGGACATCTCCCTGGCGGGCCGGATCCTGGCGAACTTTCCCGAGAATCTGACGGAGCAGCAGCGGGTCCCCGACTGCCTGGCGCAGCTCGGAGAGCTCGCCCTGCAGCTTGACGCCAACATCATCAAGCTTCCCAACATCAGCGCCTCCATCCCCCAGCTCATCGCCGCCATCAAGGAGCTGCAGTCCCAGGGCTACGATATCCCCGACTACCCGGAACAGGCCAGGAGCGAGGCCGAGAAGGCCCTGCAGATCCGCTTCGCCAAGGTGCTGGGCAGCGCCGTCAACCCTGTCCTGAGAGAAGGCAACTCCGATCGCCGGGCCCCCCTTTCTGTGAAGAATTTCGCCAAGAAGCACCCACACAAGATGGGCCCGTGGACCCAGGATTCGAAGACCAGAGTGGCGTCCATGACCCGGGGCGACTTCTACGGCAGCGAGAAGTCCGTCCTCGTTCCCATGGCGACGACCGCGAGGATCGAGTTCGTCGGCGCCGACGGTGCCGTGAAGGTGCTCAAGGAGAAGACCGCCCTCAAGGACGGCGAGATCATCGATACGGCCGTGATGAACGTCGCCGCCCTGCGGACCTTCTACGCCCAGCAGATCGAGGTCGCGAAGCAGGAGGACCTGCTCCTGTCGCTGCACCTCAAGGCCACCATGATGAAGATCTCCGACCCGGTCATGTTCGGCCACGCCGTGACGGTCTTCTACAAGGATGTCTTCGAGAAGCACGCGGCCCTGATCCGGGAACTGGGCGTCAACGTCAACAACGGCCTGGGGGAACTCTACGCCAAGATCCAGGCCCTGCCCGAAGCCCAGCGCCTCGAGATCGAGGCCGATATCCAGGCCGTCTACCAGAGCCGTCCTGCGCTCGCCATGGTGGACTCCGACAAGGGCATCACGAACCTGCACGTGCCCAACGACATCATCGTGGACGCCTCCATGCCCGTCGTGATCCGCGATTCGGGGAAGATGTGGGGCGCCGACGGCAAGCTCCACGACACCCTCGCCATGATTCCCGACCGCTGCTACGCCACCATGTACCAGGCCATCGTGGAGGACTGCCAGCAGCATGGCGCCTTCGATCCCGCCACCATCGGCAGCGTGCCAAACGTGGGCCTCATGGCGCAAAAGGCCGAGGAATACGGCTCTCACGACAAGACCTTCTACGCCCCTGCCACCGGGACCATCCGCGTGGTGGACGCCTCCGGCGCCACCCTGATGGAGCAGAGGGTCGAGACGGGCGATATCTTCCGCATGTGCCAGGCCAAGGACGCCCCGATCCAGGACTGGGTGAGGCTGGCCGTCTCCCGGGCGAGGCTGACCGGCACACCGGCCGTGTTCTGGCTGGACGAGCACCGGGCCCACGACGCGCAGATCATCGCCAAGGTGCACACCTACCTGAAGAACCACGACACCTCCGGCCTGGATATCCGCATCCTGTCTCCCGTGGAGGCGATGCAGTTCTCCGTGGCGCGGCTCCGGGCGGGCCAGGACACCATCTCGGTCACGGGCAATGTGCTGCGCGACTACCTGACGGATCTCTTCCCCATCATCGAACTGGGCACCAGCTCCAAGATGCTCTCCATCGTGCCCCTGCTGGGGGGCGGTGGCCTGTTCGAGACCGGGGCCGGTGGTTCTGCCCCCAAGCACGTCCAGCAGTTCCAGAAGGAGGGCTACCTCCGGTGGGATTCCCTGGGCGAATTCTCCGCCTTTGCGGCGTCCCTGGAGCATCTGGCCAATCTCTTCCAGAACGAGAAGGCCGCCGTGCTGGCCGAAACCCTGGACCTGGCTATCGCCCGGTTCCTGGACACCAACAAGAGCCCCGCTCGCAAGGTCGGCCAGATCGATAACCGGGGCAGCCACTTCTACCTGGCGCTCTACTGGGCCGAGGCGTTGGCCTCCCAGGCCAAGGACCCGGAGCTGAAGGCCCGGTTCACCCAGGCCGCCCAGCAGCTCGCGGAAAACGAGGCGCAGATCAACGCCGAGCTGATCGCCGCCCAGGGCAGGCCCGTGGACATGGGCGGCTACTACCACCCCAGCTTCGAGAAGACCTCCAAGGCCATGCGCCCCAGCCCGACCCTGAACGCCATCATCGACGGGATGCTATAGGTCTCACGCATCACGAAGCAGGGGCCCGCTCCGGCGGGCCCCTGCTTCGTAATGCCCAGGCGCGCCGGTGAATCGCGATCAGAGGTCGAACAGCCCCCGCTGCACCGCCACCACCCTCACCGGCTGAGGCTGCCACCCCGGCATCACGACCCCGCCGTCCTCGGTCCTGGTGAAGCCCCGCTCCTCGGCCCAGTGCCCCAGCAGCGCCTCGGCCGTGCCGAAGGTGGCCCGCGGGCTTCCGAGGAACTCCTGGGGTCCCATGGCTCCATCCAGGGCCGCCAGCCATTCAGGCGTTGGGTTCCAGCGTCCCCTGCGATGGAGCAGGACTTCCACCTCCGAGAGCAGGGCGTGATGTGGCGCGATATGGGCTGGTCGGCGTCCCATGGCTATCCCCTGTGTGGATGGATAGCCTCCCACATGCCGTTGGACAGCCAGTGTCGCTTTCCTAGAACAACTCCAAGCTCACACGCCCACGCTGCCCATGACGATGAAGGCGACACCCCTTCGGCCTGCTGCCGCCATGACGTGGGCAACCTCCGGGCGACGCTTCAGGCCGGGGAACTGCTCCCTTACAACGGCAGGTGCGATCACCTCCAATACCCTCCAGCCAGCTCGGTGCAGCTCCCCCAGCACCACCCCCTGGGCTGCCTCCACGGAACCCGTCGCGACACAGGCCAGGATGGGCTGTGCCACCGGTGCCCGATGGCAGCTCGGTGCAGCAGGGGCCGCATGGATGAGAAACGTGTGCACGGCACTCCCGTTGGATCAAAAGACCCTTCGCCCATAGAGACGGGTGGAAAGGGCTAGGCTGAGCCCTCCGAAGGCCAGCACGGCCAGGGCGCCCAGCAGGCCCTGGGCGGGGTGATCGAGCATTCGGCCCCCCACGGTCCCGAGGGTCTCCATTACGCCGTCCAGACCCTTCCAGGCGAAGACGCCCACGATCAGGACCACCAGTGTGATGGCGAAGGCCATGAGGCCCCTGGGACCACCCAGGGCGAAGCGGAAGGGCAGCATGAAGCAGACCAGGCAGGTGAGGGCCAGGACGGCCAGGGCAGCCACGCCCCAGGTCCCGGGATCCATGGCCTGGAGATGGCCGGGCAGCAGGGCGTGGCCCGCCTTGAACACCAGCAGGGGCAGGGCCTGGCCCAGGATGAGCGCCAGGAGGCCGCTCCCATAGGCCTCTCGCACCACCTGGGCGCGGCCCGTGGGCAGGCTCAGGAGGAAGCGCTCCAGATTGGGATCCATGGCTTCGCCATTCAGGAGCAGGGAGGCGCTGAGCATCAGGCCCAGCATGGTGCCGGCAAAGAGGGCCGCTGTCTCATTCTTGCAGCCGAGGGCCAGCCAGAGGAGGACGATGGGCGAGAAGCCCAGGAGCATGCGCCGGTGCAGGTTGAGATGGCGGAGCATCAGGCTTCGCATGGGACCTCCGAACCGCGCTGGGCAGGTTCCAGATGGGGGGCAACCATGGCCAGTGCACGGCCGTGAAAATACAGGAGATCCTCCAGCCGGGGCCTCTCCGCCAGGGTCTTTGCGGGCAGCAGGGCGCGCAGGCTTTCGGAATCCCGGCAGAGCAGTTCCAGGCCGAATTCCGTGCGCAGGCCGCCGGCCGTGTGTTCCCGTAGAGGACCATCCAATAGTTCCTGACCGCCTTTCACCAGTGTCCAGGATTCCAGCAGCTCGTCCTTGGGGCCGGAGAGCACCAGGCGGCCCTGCTTCAGGATGGCCACGTGATCGGCCACCCGCTCCAGGTCCGAGGTGATGTGGGTGGAGAAGAGCACGGCCCGCCCCTCGTCCTGGATGACCTCCAGGAGCAGATCCAGCAGTTCCCGCCGGGCCAGGGGGTCGAGGCCCGAGGTGGGCTCGTCCAGCAGCAGCAGTTCCGCATCGTGGCTGAGGGCGAGCGCCAGGGCCGTCTTCATGCGCGTGCCCTGGCTCAGTTTCTGGAAGGGCGTCTTCAGGGGCAGTTCGAAGTGCGCGCAGAGTTCCGTGAATCTCGCAGCGTTCCAGGTGGGGTAGAAGCGCCCCACCACGCGGCCCAGTTCGGGCACCCGCAGCAGGGGCCAGAGGCCGGGGCTCTCCTGGACGAAGCCGATGCGGCTGCGGAGGCCTGCACCCTTTCCCGCGGCATCCTGGCCGAAGAGGCGGATCTCGCCGCCGTCCGGCACCAGCAGGCCCAGGACGAGCTTGAGGAGGGTCGATTTCCCCGCGCCGTTCTCGCCCACGAGCCCCGTGATGGTGCCGGCCTGCACGCGGAAATCGAGAGGGTGCAGTGTGAAGGCAGGATAAGCCTTCGTGAGCTGATGGCATTCCAGGAGATCATGCATGGCAATGCTCCGCGGCAAGGATGGCCATACGGAAGGCCGCCCACATCAGCAGGCCCGCGAGGAGGACTTCCCCGTAGGGCGCGGCGGCCCCCAAGGTGCTCCAGGCACGCTGGGTGACCTGAAGGACATGGATGACCTTCTGGATGAGGGCGGGACTCTTGGCCAGTTCCTGGGCCGGCATGTTGGCGGCGCCCCAGCCTTCCAGCAGAAACATCGTGAGGCCGAAGGAGAGACCGCCCTTCTGGCCGAAGCGCAGCTGGGAGGGCAGCTGGGCGGCGAAGACCCAGAGGAAGATCCAGGGCAGGGTGCAGCTCAGGTGGGCCCTCCCTATTTCCCGGAGGCTGAAGTGGTGGAGGCTCGGCAGTGTCACCAGCAGGAAGAAGACCGTCCCGCAACCGATGGCCTGCAGCCAGCGCAGCTTCACGAGATCCCGCCGGGCGATGGGCAGAGCCAGGATATCCCCCAGTGTGCCCTGCTGGAGTTCCCGGTAGTGCACCAGGAAGGGCAACAGGCAGCCCAGGCCGAAGGCGAGGCGGGCGAGCATCGGAATGAGGAAGCTCTCCTCCTCCCGGGGAAGGCCGAGGAAGCTCACGGGTACGATGATGGCCACGATGAGGCCCAGGAGGAGCAGGGCGTCCTTGTGGAGTTTCCAGTCCCGCAGGAGCAGGGCGTTCTGCATGATCAAAGCTCCCGGCGCTGAAGCGCCCACAGGGACGTGAGGTAGGCCAGCCCGCCCAAGGCCAGGAGCAGGGCAGCTTGGGTCGAGAGCGATCCTGGGAGCCTATTCATCGCCCGGACCACCATGCCCCGGGGCAGGAGTGTGCTGGAGACCAGGGCGGTCAGGAGGCCCAACCCGAGCCAGAGAAGGCCACGCTGACCCCAGCGCAGATTGAAGGGCAGGGGGAGCAGGAGAAATACGAAGAGGATCCATCCCAGTGCCAGGAGGGCCCACAGGGGATGGGCGGGCAGGATATGGTTGGCGGATCCCCCGATGCGCAGGATCAAGGCGCCTTCCAGGAGGATCGCCAGCAGCAGGAGGACTGTGAGTAGGCCTCCCTCCAGCAGCCTCAGCTGCACCAGGCGGGTCCGGGAAACGGGCAGGGCCACGAGGTCCTGCAGCGTGCCGTTGGAGATCTCCAGGAGATGAAGGCCCTGGACCCTGAGGCCCGCCATCGCGGCTGTGGCCGCCAGGGCGGTGAAGGGCACCGCTTCCAGCAGGGCCCTGAGGAACAGAGGGGTGGTCGGCGTGATGGTTTCGTTGGCCAGGAACATGTAGGGGAGGAAGGCCCAGAGCACGCAGAAGCTGAAGGGCAGGATCAGTGTGAAGCGGTAGAGCCTCCAGTCGCGGGCAAGCAGTTCACGCATGAGCCCGCCTGCCCAGCAGCACCAGGATGTCTTCCAGGCTGGCCCGCTCCACCAGGGCACGGTCCTGGAAATGGGCCCGGGCGCCCTGGGCGTTGTCCGTCAGGGCCTCAAAGCCGTGGGGCGACTCCCGCAGGCCCTGGAAGGCCCGGCGCACCGGCTCACTCAGGAGTTCCAGTCCGCCCTTCACCAGGCCCCAGCGCTCCCTCACGCTGTCCTGGGTGTCCGAGAGCACGACCTTCCCGTCCCGCAAAAAGGTGACGTGATCAGCCAGGCCTTCGAGATCGGAGGTGATATGGGTGCTGAAGAGGATGGCCCGATTCTCGTCCAGGCGCTGGGAGAAGCGCTGGAGGAGCTCCCGGCGGAACACCGGATCCAGGCCCGTGGTGGGCTCGTCCAGGGCCAGCAGTTCCCAGTCCCGGCTAAGGGCCAGGGTGAGGGCGAAACGCGTGCGCTGGCCCAGGGAGAGCTCTCTGGCTTTCTTGCGCGGATCCAGGCCGAAGTCCGCCATCAGGCCCTTCCAGCGGGCTTCGCTGAAGTCGGGATAGAAGGGCGCGTAGACCTCCTTGAGCGTGGAAAGCCTCGCGCCGGGTGTGAACCTGGGCTCGTCTGCGACATAGGCGATGCGTCGGCGCAGCTCGGGACCTTCCTGGAGCAGGTCCCGGCCCTGGAAGCTCATGGCGCCGCCATCCAGGCGCACGAGTCCCAGGATGGCCTTGATGAGGGTGGTCTTGCCCGCCCCGTTGGGACCCAGCAGACCCATCATGGTGCCCGGCTGAAGCGTGAGGCTCGCGCCATCGAGGGTGAAGGCCTTGTAGCGCTTGGTGAGGCCGCGGAGCTGGAGGATGGACGCGCTGGCCGGGCTTTGCACGGTCATCGCGTGGGGGTCCAAGGGGGGACGTAGCGAGCCAAGGGAGCAGGCGGTCCCCCCTTTCAGGGCAGAGTCATCAGGCATGGAGGGGCTCCAGGAGCAGTTCGAGCATCTGTTTCAGGT
This sequence comes from Holophagaceae bacterium, assembly GCA_043723905.1. Classification (GTDB taxonomy): domain Bacteria; phylum Acidobacteriota; class Holophagae; order Holophagales; family Holophagaceae; genus JAYREN01. Next base: position 376 of record JAYSNJ010000074.1, on the reverse strand, counting down.
CATCTAGGGAAAGGCCGGCGGCCTCGGCCTCCTTCATGGCCTCCCGCAGCTTCGCTTCCACCGCCGCCAGGCGCTTCTCCCGGAGGAAGTCCAGGTTGGGCGAGGCGACGAAGGAGCCCTTGCCCCCCACGGTATCGATGAGGCCCTCCCGCTCCAGTTCGTCGTAGGCGCGCTTGGTGGTGATGACGCTGATCTGAAGGGCCTGGGCCAGCTTGCGGATGGAGGGCAGGGCTTCCCCCTCCTTCAGTTCCCCGGAGAGGACCTGGGCCCGCACCTGGCGCAGGATCTGCTCGTAGATGGGGTCGGGGGAGGCGTTGGAGAGGAGGATCTGCATGGGGGCCCGTTGGGTTAACTGTATATGTTCAATGTGAACAGT
>JAYSNJ010000073.1:0-7620 GCA_043723905.1 Holophagaceae bacterium | reverse complement strand
CCGGCAAGCTGCGGGAGTACGCGCCCAATGCCAAGAAGATCCACATCGACATCGACGCCAGCGAGTTCAACAAGAATGTGCCGGTGGACGTGGCCATCGGCGGGGACCTCCTGCAGGTGCTGAAGGCCCTCTCGCCGGGCGTGAAGGTGGCGGACCGGTCGGCCTGGCTGGAGAAAATCCGTGAGTGGCGTGGGGATTCCGCCGTCCGCGACATCAAGAACCTGCCCGATGACGGCCACCTCTACGCCGCCCATGTGATCCACGACCTCTGGCGTTGCACGAAGGGAGAGGCCGTGGTGGTCACGGACGTCGGCCAGCACCAGATGTGGGAGGCGCAGTACTACCACCACGACCAGGAGCGCAGCCTCATCACCAGCGGCGGCGCCGGGACCATGGGCTTCGCGCTGCCCGCGGCCATCGGGGCCAAGCTGGCCCGCCCGGAGGCCGAAGTGTGGGTGGTCGCCGGGGACGGGGGCTTCCAGATGACCTTCGCCGAGCTGATGACGGCCGTGCAGGAGAACGTGAAGGTGAACATCGCGATCATCAACAACGGCTTCCTGGGCATGGTCCGCCAGTGGCAGGCGATGTTCTACGAGGGCCGTTATGCCGCCACGCCGATCCTGTCGCCGGATTTCGTGAAGCTCGCCGATGCCTTCGGCATTCCCGGCCAGCGGGTGGAGCGCCGGTCAGACGTGCTCGGGGCGGTCGAGCGGGCCCGGTCGGAACCGGGCACGGCCCTCATCGAATTCAAGGTCGAGCAGGAGGACAGCGTCTATCCGATGGTGCCCGCGGGCGCGGCGCTCCACGAGATGATCCGGCGCCCCCCCACGAGCGCCATCGCCGAAACCGGGGCCGACCCCGTCTGACGCAAGGAGGTCCCATGACCCACGTGCTTGTGGTCTACACCGATGACGAACCGGGCGTCCTGACCCGGGTGGCCTCCCTCTTCCGCCGCCGGGGCTTCAACATCCATTCGCTCACGGTGGGGCCCACGGAGCGTCCTGATGTGGCGAGGATGACCATCGTGGTTGACACCGACGAGGCGCTCGCCCGCCGGGCCGTGGAGCACCTTCGCAAGCTGGTGAACGTCCTCGAAGTCCAGCAGCTGGGGCGCAGCCCGAAGGTGGTGCGGGACCTCGCCCTGGTGCGGGTGGCAGTCACCCCGGCCAGGCGGTCCGAGGTGCTGCAGCTGGTGCAGGTGTTCCGCGCGAATGTCGTGGACATCGCCGAGGACAGCCTGGTCATCGAATGCACCGGCAGCCTCGACAAGATCGACGCCCTTGTGGACACGCTCCGTCCCTTCGGGATCCTCGAACTGGGGAGGACCGGGGCCGTGGCCATGATCCGGGGCATGCGGAGCTCCAGCGCGCCCAGGTTCACGCCCCGCAGTGCCACCGGCACCGAGGGGCCGCAGGCCATGTCCGTCTGATCGCTAACCGAACCGTCCACGTTTCAACCTGAGGAGGTCCTTCATGGCCATCATCCATTACGACGCCGATCTCGGCCTCATCCGCGCGCGCAAGGTCGCCATCCTGGGCTACGGCTCCCAGGGCCACGCCCACGCCCTCAACCTGAAGGACAGCGGCGTCCATGTGCGCGTGGGCCTGCCCGCAGGATCCCGCTCCCGGGCCAAGGCCGAGGCCCAGGGCCTCACCGTGACCACACCCGCGGAAGCCTGCGCCTGGGCGGACGTCATCATGATCCTCACCCCCGACACGGGGCAGGCCGAGCTCTACGAGGCCTCGGTGGCCCCCCATCTGACCCCCGGCAAGACGCTGATGTTTGCCCACGGCTTCAACATCCGCTACGGGGGCATCAAGCCGCCCGCAGGGGTTGATGTCAGCATGGTGGCGCCCAAGAGCCCGGGCCATCGGGTCCGGGAAGTCTTCGTGGAGGGCGGCGGCACTCCCGCCCTGGTTGCCGTCCACCAGGACGCCAGCGGGCAGGCCCTGGCCCAGGCTCTCTCCTACGCGGCCGCCCTGGGGCTCACCCGCGCGGGCGTGCTGGAGACCACCTTCACCGAGGAGACGGAAACGGATCTCTTCGGCGAGAAGGCCGTATTGTGCGGCGGCGCCAGCGCCCTGGTGAAGGCGGGTTTCGAGACCCTGGTGGAGGCGGGCTACCAGCCCGAGATCGCCTACTTCGAGTGCCTCCACGAACTCAAGCTCATCGTGGACCTCATGTACCGGGGCGGGCTCAGCTACATGCGCTACAGCGTGAGCGACACGGCCGAGTACGGCGACTACACCGGCGGCCCCCGCATCGTCACCGACCAGACCAAGGCCGAGATGCGGGAGATCCTGAAGGAGATCCAGGACGGCCGCTACGCCGAGGCCTGGATCAAGGAGAACAAGACCGGGCGCCACTGGTTCGAGGCCCAGCGGGCCGCGGACCACGACCATCCCATCGAGAAGGTGGGTCGGGAACTGCGCCGGATGATGCCCTTCCTCGATCCCGTGGAGGTGCCCGCTCCCTCCACGACCCCCAAAGTCCCCTGAGGGAGAAGAAGGGCCGGGCCACTGGCTCCGGGCAAAAAAGGGAATGTCTGGACTTGTAAAATCCTGACTCCAAGTCAAATCCCAATCCGGATCACAAGATTTGTGGGCCACAATAGTGATGCGTCCGGGCTCCGGCTCCGCATTCCGGGAGGCCAGATTGGCCGATTCCATGTTTTCCGCCGCTTCCATGCCCGTGCTCCAGGGCTGGCAGGCGCCGGGTGCGCTCGATCTTCATGCCGCCTTCCAGCGGGCCGAGGGCTGGGCCCTGGCCCGCACCGAAGCCTTCCCGGATCCCGCCCGCCTGAAGGCCCGCCTGCAGGAAATGGCAGGTTCGCTGCGTGCAGGCACCCAGCTGGGCCTGGACCTCCGCGGACTGCGGGACGGGGCGGATCATGTCATGGCGGCTGCCCGCGAGGCGGGCGTGGCCTTCCTGCTGCATACGGCGGAGCTTCCGCCGACCCTGTCCCTGCTTCGCCAGGCGAATCTGCCGCGCATCGTCGCGGTCCAGGATGCGCGGGAGGCTCAGGAAGCCCAAGCGGGCGGGGCCGCGGCCCTGCTGGCAGACGCCTCCATCGTACGATCCCTCGGCACGCTGTTCCTCCCAGTGCTGGCCACCGCCGAAGACGAGGCCGGGGCCCGCAGGGCCATGGAGGCCGGTGCCTTTGGTCTCCAGCCCCGTTCTCCCATGCTGCTCGAAGCCGCCGCACTGGATGCCTTCCGCAGGCGTCTCAACCTTGGTCTGGGTGATGCGGAACAGGATCTGCTCCGCAGGGGCCCCGCGCCCCTCCCGCGCCTTCGCATCCGCAACCTGGATCTGACCTACCCCATCCTGCAGGGCGGGATGGGTGTGGGCGTGTCCTGGGACGGTCTGGCCGGGGCCGTGGCCCGGGAAGGCTGCGTCGGCATCATCTCCGCCATCGGCACCGGGTATCACGCCTCCGCCTCGCCTCAGCTTCGCCTGGGCCGCCCCGACGGCACCGAGTCCCTGAATCCCCCGAAGACCCTCGAGGGCATCGTGCGCTCCGCCCTGAAGCGGGCCGATGGCCACGGTGCCGTGGGCGTGAACATCCTCTGCGCCATCGAAGGCTACGAGGCGGCCGTGCGCGCCTCGGTCGCCGGCGGCGCCCAGCTCATCATCTCCGGCGCGGGCCTGCCCCTGGCCCTGCCGGACTACGTGGGCGACGCGGACGTGGCCCTGGTGCCCATCGTCTCCTCTGCCCGGGCCCTCGGCGTCATCTGCAAGCAGTGGCAGCGCAAGTACAACCGGCTGCCGGACGCCGTGGTGCTGGAGGGTCCCGAGAGCGGCGGCCACCAGGGCTTCAGCGTGGAGGCCTGCGAGGATCCCAACCACACGCTCGAGAACATCCTGCCCTCCGTGCTGGCGGAGCGGGACAAGTGGGGCGACTTCCCGGTGATCGTGGCCGGGGGCGTGTGGGACCGCGGCGACATCGAGCGGTTCCTGGCCATGGGCGCGAGCGGCGTGCAGATGGGCACCCGCTTCATCGGCACCTTCGAGTGCGATGCCCACCCCTCCTTCAAGGACACCATTCTGAAAGCGCGGGCCGAGGACATCGGCCTGATGAAGTCCCCCGTGGGCATGCCGGCCCGGGGCGTCCGCACGGCCCTGCAGGCCCGCATCGAGGCCGGCACGGCCCCCGCGATCCGTTGCGTGAGCCACTGCCTCCAGCCCTGCCAGAACGGCAAGGGCGCCCTGGCCGTGGGCTACTGCATCGCCGATCGCCTGGCCGATGCCTACCGGGGCGACAAGGAGAACGGTCTCTTCTTCTCGGGCACCAACGGCTCCCGCCTGAAGGAGCTGCTGAGCGTCCACGATCTCATCGAGGAACTGACCCAGGATCCGGGGCTGCAGCGCCGCGACGCCTGACCACCCCCACGTTGGGGCGAAGGCCGTCCCCTTCGCGGGCCGTCGGAGGCGGGGCTTGACGGCCTTGCTCCGGGTTCCTGGGCGCAAGGCGATGCCCACGGAGCCAGGTGTCCGTACTAACTGATTTTTCTGACTGTCGGTTAGCAAGGAGGGGGTTGAGCCGGACGGCGGGGCCCGGGGCCGTCTCGCCAATAGAAAAAACCCTCAGATGGTCCCTTGTGACCCAATTAACAACCTCTAGGGTAATAATTCAAACGGGCCGATAAATCTCCATTGGGCCCTGATTTGCACGTCATTTCGGTTTTCATGGTCCAAAACCTGCGGTCCACCTGCGCCGGTTATTGCTGGGCACCTCGCTTGATTCCCGATCGATGCTGGGGTTGAGATGCAGAATTTCGAAGGATCAGGATTTCAGGAAAGGCACGGATTCAACGGATCCGTGGCCAACCTGTCCTTGGTGGACGTGATCCAGCTCCAGTCCCACAGGCAGTTCTCCGGCCTCATGCGTCTCCACCACGGCGGTCTCGAAGGGGATCTCTACCTGGAATCGGGTGAACTCGTGCATGCCGAGGTCGGCGGTATCTGGGGAGAAGAAGCTGCCTACCACATCATTTCCTGGGAGAACGGGGAGTTCCATGTGCAGGAAGGGGTTGCCGCTCCCCGAAGGACGATCACCAAGAAGATGACGCGCCTGCTTCTCGAGTTCCATCAACGGCTGGATGAGGCAAAGAGGAGCGGCTCGGACCTGGCCCACTCGGAGGCACTTCCTTCCATCACAAGAAACCTAGAAGCCGCGGGTACCAAGATGTCAGCTCTCTCGCAGAAGATCATGAACGCGGTTCCTGGCGTGCGGCGCGCCATTTTGATCAATCCCGATGGCACACCCATCGATGAATCCTCTCCGGAAGCGGAAACACTCGCGGCCCGATCCATCTACCTCGCCACCATGTTGGCGAACCCCATCAGTTCCGCGTTCGGGCTTGGCGAACTCTCCGTCGCCCTCCTCGAAAGTGATACAGATCCACTGGTCGTCTTCCGAAGCAAGGAGAAGTTCCTTGTGATCCATGCCGAGGAGGGTGCCTCGCTGGAGAAGATCGAGACGGGGATCCGCAGGCTTTTCGCTCCTCCGCGGGTATAGGGATGCTGCGATGAAAGACATCATCCATCAGATCTCGCTGATCCCCGGCATCGCCGGGGTAATTGCCTATTCCTCGGATGGTTCCGTGCTGGCCCAGGATTTCCAGGCCATCTACGAAGAGGGGGTGCTGCTGCGCGTCGTGGAGACGATCTCCTCCGACACCATCATCATGCAGGGGCTCAACGAACGAGGCGGTACGCTGGATCTCAAATTCGTGAAGGGGCGCGTGATCATCAAGGCCTTCAAGGGAGGCATGCTCTTCACCCTTTGTGCCGCCACCGTCAACGTCCAACTACTGGGGCTTGCGCTCACTCAGGCTTCAAGGAGGCTTGAAACGGGCCTGGACGCCATTCGCAACGGAAGACCCAAGCCCGAGGAACGAGCTTCTCCCTCCCTCCGTCCCCGTCCTGCCGGCCCCATCGTGCCGAACGCCGCGACCGTGGTCGAGGGCCTCAAGCGGTCCCTGATCAAGCAGATGGGGCCCCTCGGAACCATGGTCTTCGACAGTGTCTACGCCGATTGGGCCGCCGAGTCGGCTCCCACCCGGAAAGGCCTTGAAGACCTCCTGATCCGGCTCGCACGCGAATTCGACGAGCCGGCCAAGCAGTCAGCCTTCATCAGCAACGCCAGACCTCTTCTCGATTGACAGGAGCAGACGCATGATCGACAGGATCAAGAACAGCATCTACCTGAAGGCCCTGGCGTCGATCGTCCTGGTCGAGCTGCTCATGGCCGGCATTTTCGGCGTGCTCCTCTACTCATCCACTCGCCAGGAGTTGACGAACCAGGCCCAGAACATTCTTGATTCCGCCAAGAACGCCTACGGGATGATCCTGGAAAGCGACTCGAAGATGATGTCCGCAGCCCTGGACAACTTCATGCTGTCGGAAGCGGCCTGGCAGGCCTATGCGAGCCGGGACCGCGCGAAGCTCGCCAGCGTCGCGACCCCGATTTTCGAGAGGAACAAGAAGCGGAACAAGATTTCCCATTTCTACTTCATCGACCCGGATGGCAAGTGCTTTCTCCGGGTTCACGATCAGGGCAACAATGGCGATCAGATCAATCGTGAGACCTTCAAGAGATCCCTGCAGACGGGAAAGACTGCCAGCGGCATCGAACTGGGCAAAACGGCCTTCGCCCTCCGGGTCGTGTCTCCCTACAACCGGGATGACAGCACCGTGGCGGCTCCTTCTTTCGTCGAGTTCGGAGAGGAAATCGAGCACTTCAACCGGATCGTGAAGAACAAGATCGGATCCGATCTGGTGGTCCTGCTCGACAAGAAGTACGTCGACGAAACCGGATACAAGAAGATCGTTGGCACCCAGTACCGCTGGGACACCTTCGCGAAGTTCGCCGTCGCGTCCAGCACTCTTGAGGGAGAGGCCAAGAAATACTTCGACACGGTCACCGAGGACCAGTTGCTGAACATCAGCTCCTCCAGGGTGCTCGGATTCCGGAAGCTGGAAGGGCGTTTCCTCAGCCTCGGCTGCTTCCCGCTGGAGGACGTGTCCGGAAAAACGATCGGAGTCGTCTTTACGGCCACGGACGCGACGGCCCAGGTCATGAAGCAGCGCCAGGAGGGGCTGATCTTCGGGGGTGTCACCCTTCTGATCCTCGCCTTGAGCGCCTTTGCAGCTTCCTACATCCTCAAGAACGAGCTGATCGGCCCCATCCTCCGCCTGGAGAGGGACGCGAATGCCATCAGCCTCGGCGAGGAAGTAGAACCCCTCCTGACCAACCGGACGGACGAGATCGGGCTGCTTATCCAGAGTTTCGAGCGGATGCGGTTCTCGCTCAAGAAATCCATGGCCATGCTGGCCAAGTTGAGGGGCTAGAAGCCTTCCCAGGCCCCCCGGACCTATTCCTCCACCGTACCTTTCAGCCAGGCCTTGCCGCGCAGTCGCTCGACGCTGATCTCCAGGAAGAGGTCCAGGGGGCTCTTGCCCTCATGGCCGACCCGGGGAATGGCCGCCGAGCTGAAGCCGAGCCGCGAGCCTTCCTGGAGCCGCAAAGGGAGCTGGGCCACCGGGCGGACTTCGCCCGTGAGCCCCACTTCGCCCATGAACAGGCATTTTTCGGCGAGCAGGCGGCCGGAGGCG
>JAYSNJ010000072.1:0-1521 GCA_043723905.1 Holophagaceae bacterium | reverse complement strand
CAACGCGTGCGGGACATCCATCCCGGCTGCGAAGTGGACGCCCGCCGGGCCTTCATCAACAACGAATCCGTGGCTGAGCTCCTGCTGCCCGGGGTGGATCTGGTCATCGACGCCATCGATTCCGTGAACGCCAAGTGCGCCCTACTCCAGGCCGCCTTCGAGGGAGGCGTGCCCGTCGTCTCCAGCATGGGGGCCGGAGGGCGCATGGACGGAGGGCAGGTCTTTTCGGGGGATCTCTCGGAGACCCGGAACTGCCCCCTGGCCACCGTGATCCGCCAGCGCATGCGCCGCCGGGGCATCAGCACGGGCATCCGGTGCATCTACTCGCTGGAGACCTCGCAGAACACACTGCCACCCAACCCCCTCGACATCGACGCCCACACTGGGCCAGGCCGCGCCCGCACGCCCCTGGGGACCATCTCCTACATGCCCGCGATCTTTGGGCTGCGGGTGGCCCAGGAGGCCATCCGCATGCTGCTGGAACCCGCACCTCACGCTTGATCAGACAGCAGCGCCCTGAAGTATTCCTTTTCCTGACGGAGAGTACCCAATGCCCCACATCAACTGGATCGACTGGTTCGCCTACATCGCCTCGGTGGTGCTGGCCGTGTCGCTGACGATGAGTTCCATTGTGAAGCTCCGCTGGTACAACCTGCTCGGCGCCGCCGCCTTCTCCGTATACGGGTTCCTCATCAGGGCCTACCCCGTGGGCGTTCTCAACGGCTTCATCGCCTGCGCCGACATCTACTATCTGGTGCAGATCTACGCCACCAAGGAGCGGCTCCACCTCATCACCGTGCCCCCTGGATCCGATTACCTCCAGTGCTTCTTCGAGGAATACCGGGCCGAAATCATCCGGTTCTTTCCCAGCTTCGATTTCCGCTCGGATGGGGACCGAGTGAGCTTCTACGTGCTGCGCAACCTAGTGCCCGCCTGCGTCTTCATCGGCACTCCCGGCCCCGAGGGAGTCCTGGAGGTCGATCTGGATTTCGTCGTGCCCGCCTACCGGGACTTCAAACCCGGCGAGTTCCTCTTCATCAAGAACCGCGACCAGTTCCGGAAGCGGGGCTTCCGCAGACTGCAGGCCCGTTCCCATGACCGCCAGCACGACGCCTATCTCCTCCGCATGGGCTTCACGGCCGCAGGCTCCGGGGACGGATTGACCCTGTTCACCCTGGAGACGATTTAGGTCCCCCTGGCTTTGGCCCCCAAGGACAGGGCTTTGAACCCCAGGTGGTGTCCCTGGGAATGGAATCGGCGCCAAGAATGCCCTAGAAGGTCACCACCAGGGAGGTCGTGAACACCGTGTCCGTCTTCTTGGCGGGGATCGAGAGACTCCCCAGGCTCACGGGGGGGACATCGGCGGTGAACGCCTCGACGGCGATCAGGTTGGGACGGTTGCGATAGAAGATGTCGTACCCGATCTTGAGCGCCAGGCGAGCGGCCATGGAGACCGTGAGGCCCTGTTTCAGGACGCCTTGCCAATCCTGAGTGTTGGAGAGGTTGTCCGTGAGGCCCAGG
>JAYSNJ010000071.1:0-14590 GCA_043723905.1 Holophagaceae bacterium | reverse complement strand
GCCCTGCGGGAATCCAACGAACTGCTCTCCCTCTTCCTCCTCCATTCCCCCATCCACGCCTACATGAAGGCGTGGGTGAGGGCGCTCCCATCCCCCCGGATGGGCCGGAGACCCAGGGCGAGATCCAGCTCAAGGCGCACCCTGGACAGGGTCGTGCGCTCCAGGAGACGCACCTCCTCCATGAGGATGGCGTTCACATCCAGAACGCGCTCCTCGACAGGGCTCTGGCGGGCGAAGTTGAGCAGACTCTGGACCATCTTGCCCCCCCGGAGGGCGGCCTGGGAGATGGTGTCGAAGGCCCGGTAGGTGGGGCTGTCGGCGGGCTGGATCTCCAGGTGGGCCGAGGCCAGGCCGAGAATGGCCCCCAGCACATTGTTCATGTCGTGGGCGACGCCCCCGGCCAGACTGCCCAGGCTCTCCATCTTCTGGGTCTGCTGGAGCTGGACCTGGAGCTGGGCCCTCTCTTCCTCCGCCTGCCTGCGGTGGGTGATGTCGATGGTGTAGCCCGCCAGCAGGGTCCTCCCCCCCTGGAGGATCGGGAACTTCAGGGTGGTGTAGCTGCGGCCGTTGAATTCCTCGGGAAATTCCTGCACCTTCCCCGCAGAAACGACGGCCCAGTCATCGGCCGTGATCTTCTCCGCCATCTCGGCGGGGAACAGCTCGGTCATGGTCCTGCCCACCATCTCGGACCCGGGGATGCCGATCATCTCCCTGAAATTCTCGCTGGCCTGGAGCACACGGCTCTCAGTGGGAGTCACCTCCTTGATGTAGGCGTGGATGGGGGAATGGAGGAGGAAGAGGGAGAGCAGTTCGTTGGATTCCCGCAGGGCATCCTCGGCCTGCTTGCGCTCGGTGATGTCCAGAATGAGGCCGTGCCACAGAACATCCCCGTTCTCCAGCTGTTCGGGTAACGAGCTGATGTGCAGCCACTTGACCGTTTCCCCGATGAGAATCCGGCCCTTCCAATCAAAGGGTCGCCGTTCTTGAATTCCCTCCTGGTTCAATCTGCCAAAGCCATCCACGTCATCTGGATGAATTTTTTCAAATACGAGATGACTATCGGCCAGCAGGCCCTCGACGCTCACTCCAAACATTTCCGCCATCCTGGGGCTGGCGTAGTCGAGCTTGAATGCCCCTTCCGGCGTGCTATGCAAAAGGTAAATGCCCACAGGGATTTTGGAGACCAGGCTGTCATATTGCTGTTTGCTGTTCCGCAGGGCCTCGATGGCGCGAAGGGCCGCCTCCTGAGTGGAGAGGACCTTGCCGATCAGGACCGTCACCAGGGGATAGGCCAGCAGGATCGGCAGGCCGAGCCGCTGGATGACCCCGAGACCCGTGCCCGCGGGCAGGGTGAACATCAGCAGGACCATGACCCCGTGGACCAGCAGACCCAGACCCAGCAGGCGCCCCACCGTGAGCGCCTGGCCCCGGCGGACCCACCCGGCATGGAAGGCGAGTCCCAGCAGGACCGAGGAGGCGATGACCAGCACACCCATGGTGGCGCCTGCCCCCCCGAGCAGGATCCGGTAGAGCAGCGCCATTCCGCCCGCGGTGACTGCGGCCAACGGGCCGAAGAAGAGCCCGCAGAGGCAGAGCATCACGGAGCGTCCGTCGAAGATGAGCCCCGGGCCCAGGACCAGGGGCCGCATCATCCCGATCACCGCCGCCCCGCCGAAGAGCGCCCCCTGGAGGATGGCCCCCCAGGCCCTGGCCCCCCGGAATTGCCGGATGAAACCCGAGATCACGCTCAGCGCCACCAGCAGGGCCAGGTTGTACAGCAGATCGAGGGTGCTTGCGAGCATGGTCGGATCTCAGGGGTCGGGGGGCGGGACTTCCGGCAGGGAGCCTGGAATGCACACCCTGGCCCAGGACCCTTTCGGCAGGAGCCCCTCTCTCAGTTAAGTCCCGTCCTGGAACCCAGGCCCCCCCCGCCCGTGAGGGGGGAAAACGCAGGGCCGGGCAGTCGGCGGAGTCCCTCCTCTCCGGGCCATCCAGGACAAGCCGAAACAATTGCCCCATCCGTGTGATTACCTTATAATTCACATCCATACACCTAGACTGAAAGGCAGAATGATGAAGATCCGAAAGGCTGAATGCCTCGTCTGATATCTGCACCACTCCAGGAAACTGCCTTTATTTTCCGTATTTCCCTCCTGGAACGCCGAGGTCGGACCCGTCCCCAAATCTTCCTGCAAAGGAGCACTCCATGACCCCCTTCATGACCGGAATCTGCGCACGCCTGCGCCGCGCTTGGGGGGGCCTCCGCAAGCCTCAGACCGATCGAACCCACGGCGGGTACTGGGCCAAGGGGGCCCTGTTCCTCCTGCTGGGGCTGGCCCTGGCCTGCGGGAGCAGCAGCACTCCGGCCGGAACCCCGGCCCCCACGAGCCTGACGTACAGTTCCAACCCCGCTTTCTACACCCAGGGCAGCGCCATCACGGCCAACAGGCCCTCCAGCGGTGGCGGGGCCGTGGCCTCCTATGCGGTGGCCCCCGCCCTCCCGGCGGGTCTGGCCCTCAGCACGAGCAGCGGAGTCATCTCCGGCACGCCCACGGTCCTGGCACCTGCGGCCAACTACGTCGTCACCGCCACCAACGCCGGCGGCAGCACCACGGCCACGGTGAACATCTCGGTCGTTCCCGCGCCCACAACACCGACCATCACAGTCGCCCCCAATGTCACGGCGAGTCTCCCGGGCCGCACGGCCAGCATTGTGGCCCAGACAGGCTGCACCTATGCCTGGACCATTACCGCTGGCGGCACCATCACGGCGGGGGCCACCACCCCCAGCATCACCTTCACGCCTGCGGCCAGTGGAACCGTCGAGCTTTCCTGTGTCGTGACCAATGCCGCAGGTGCGCCCTCCACGGCGGGCACCGCCAGCTCCACCATCGTCGCTGCAGCCACAACTCCGACCATCACGGTCGCCGCCTATGTCACGGCAAACCTGGCGGGTCGGGTCGCCAGCATTGAGGCCCAGGCTGGCTGCACCTATGCCTGGATCATCACCGCTGGCGGCACCATCACGGCGGGGACGACCACCCCCAGCATCACCTTCACGCCTGACGCCACCGGCACCGTGGCGCTTTCCTGCGTCGTGACCAACGCTGCGGGAACGCCCTCCACGGCAGGCACCGCCAGCTCCACCATCGTCGCCGTGCCATCGACTCCGACCATCACGGTCGCCGCCTCGGTTACGGCAAACCTCGCGGGTCGGGTCGCCAGCATTGAGGCCCAGACGAACTGCACCTATGAGTGGACGCTTACGGGCGGCACCATCACGACGGGGGCCACCACCCCCAGCATCACCTTCACGCCTGACGCCACCGGCACCGCGGCGCTTTCCTGCGTCGTGACCAACGCTGCGGGAACGCCCTCCACGGCAGGCACCGCAAACTCCACCATCGTTGCCGCAGCCACCACGCCGGTCATCACGGTCGCCTCTTCGGTGACAGCCGGCCTGGCAGGACGCCCTGCCAGTGTGCCCGCCCAGACAGGCTGCACCTATGGCTGGGAAATCACTGGCGGCACCATCGACGCTGGCGGCACCACCCGAAGCATCACCTTCACGCCTAACCCAAGCGGCACCGTTACGCTCACCTGCACGGTCACCAACGCCGCAGGCACGCCCTACGTATCGGCGGCCACAAGTTCCACCATCGTCGCCGCTGCAGCCATCCAGAGCTTTGTGGCCACCGCGCCGTTGATCAGTCTCGGGGAGAGCACCAGCCTGGTTGCTGAATTCACGGGAGACACCGGAGTGGTTTCAGGGGCCGGCACCATCGACCCCGCGAGTGGTGCCATCACCAGCACCGGCAGCGTCACGGTGACCCCGACCAACACCACCACCTACACCCTGACCGTGGCCAACTCACTGGGGGACGCCGTCACCCAGACCGTCCAGGTGGTCCTCAATCCCCATCTTAGGGTTACCGTCACGGCGGCGGCATTCTCTTCGGGGGCCATCACCCCCAGTGTGCGCGTGACTGGGCCCGGTGGATTCGACCAGACGATCACCACGACCCTGGATGTTCCGACTCCCACTGCCGGAACCTACACCATCACGGCTGACACCGTCACGGATACCGGGCTGACCGGCCTGGGCCGCGAGAATGGTGGAACGCTCGGCCCCGTCAACCTGCTGCGCTACCCCCTTCAGGCCGTGCAGACCGTGACCGTTGGAGCGAGCGGTGTGACCACCGCCTCCGTGCTTTACCCGGCAGCCACGCTGACCATTCCGATCCCGGTCATCGGCAGCACTCCCGCGACAAGTGTGCCCATGGACTTCGTGCTGATGCCCGCCGGTTCCTTCGCCATGGGGGCTCCCGATACGAGCCCCGACCCCAACCCCGACGGCGCCACCCTGAACCCCTATCCGGTGCATGCCGTGACCTTCGCCAAGGCCTTCTACATGGCCAGGACGGCGGTCACCCAGGCCCAGTGGACGGCCATCCGGGGTGCCAGCTACTTCGAGTTTAGGGGTGATCCCACCCTTCCCGCCGAGAGCATGCTGTGGGACGAGATCCGTGGCACCGGGGGCTTCCTCGAGCTGCTGAACGCCGCCACCGGCAAGGCCTTCTCCCTGCCCAGCGAGGCCCAGTGGGAATACGCCTGCCGGGCAGGCACGACCTCCGCCTACTTCTTCGGGGACGCCAACATCGACGGAGACCCGGTCTCCGACCTGGACCTCTACGCGGTGACGGTGCTCAACTCTCCCACCACCACCCTCCCGGTGGCCTCCAAGCGGCCCAATCCCTGGGGCCTCTATGACATCACCGGCAACGTGTGGTCCTGGATGGAGGATGATGCCATCCACACTGGAGGCACGGTTTTCAGCTACGCGGGCGCTCCCACGGATGGCAGCGCCTGGCTGGAGGCCTCTCGGACCGTCACCGGCATCCTGCGCGGCGGTGGCCGGGATCCCAACGAGAAATGGTACCGCTCGGCCATCCGCTATGACGAACCCTTCTCCTTCCCCGGCGGCCGGACCGTGGGCCTGCGCCTGGTCATGCCCGTCGCCCCCTGAGCCTGAAGCCCCACCCTGGCGAAGGACTACCATCCACTGAAATGAAGCGAGGGGGCCCATTGGCCCCCTCGCTCTGTTCAGGGAGGATTGCTTCAGCCCGCCTGGGAATGAACGTTGCTGGGGCTCCAGCCCTTCTCGTTGAGCAGGCGGACGCCGATGATGCGGCTCACCCGGAAGGACATCTCCTCCTGGTGCAGGTGGCAGAAGGCCCGGAGATGCTCCCCGTCCACGGCCTGGGGGGTGACGCGGCGGAGCTGGCTGCGGTGGGCGGCCAGGGGCATGTAGGTCAGTTCGGCCATCAGGTTGTAGCTGGCGCCGTATTCCAGGATGCGCTGGGTCTCCTCCTGGGCCTGGGGGCCGCCGCCCAGGTTCAGCATTGGCACCCGGCGCAGGACCTCGGTGTAGAGGGCGGGGTCTTCGCCCTGGATGCGCTGCAGGGCGGCCTGGATCATCTGGCGCACGGGTTCCAGATGGTGGTTCATGCCCTTCTCGTTGACGAAGGCCAGGCAGGCCAGGGCCCAGAGGTACAGGGATTCGTCGCCGTCCAGACTGAGGGGCAGGAAGCGGCCAGGCTTGGGCAGGAAGCCCGCCTGCTTGAGCAGGGCGAAGGCATTGCCGGGGCCGCTGGCCTCCAGCACCGTCTCGGAGATCGCCTTGAGGCCCAGGGGGGCCAGTTCGGGCCGCACCAGCAGCTCCTCGGCCAGTTCGGGGGTGCGGGCCTTCACCAGGCGCACGCCCTGGACCACTTCCACCTCGCCGAGGCGATCCCCCAGATCATCCAGCATCTGGGTGAGGGTCTGGGGCAGGCCGCTGATTCCGCCCCCCAGGCGCATCCGCAGCTCCTCCAGGCTCAACCCGGCATCCAGGGCGCGGATGAGCGTATCCGGCCCGAGCCGCAGCTCCACCATGGTGTCCAGGGATTCCACGTCGCCGCACTGGGCGAGGCGCAGGAGCCGATGGGGGTTCTGGCCCATGGGCGTGAGGAGTTCCAGGTTCGGCTGGACCACCAGCGGCTGCTCCACCAGGAAGGGCACCCAGTGAGCCTCTGTGCCCCGGTGGTCGCGCAGGAGGTACTCCTGGGCCAGGGCCTCGCCATGGGGCGTGAGGGCCACGTGATTCCGCTCCGCATCCATGGCCACCATGCCCATCCGGCGCAGGAAGGGCAGGAAGACATCGCGGGTGCGGTCCACGTCCAGGGGGTGCAGGGTCTGGAGGAAGGCCAGGAAGGGCTGGATGGAGAGGGTCTGCCCCTTGCGCTCCAGGAAGTGGCGCATGAGGAAGCTCCGATCCTCCGCCGGGGGCATGTTCCAGAGCTTGAGATCGTCCTCCAGCAGCTTGGCGAAGGCCCGCTCGGCCACCCAGCGGGGGGGGTGCGCCAGCACCGCCGGCAGCAGCGTATCCACGCAACCCTCCCGGCTCCAGAGCAGGCCCAGGCGATGCAGGAGGGCGAAGGTGAGCGTGGCGTCCCGCTCCTCCTTGAGGAGGGCATTCCGGTTCAGGAGCTGGCCCAGTTCCTTCTTGGCGGGCAGTCCCCCCTTGAGGACCCTGATCCCCCCCATGCAGCGGAGCAGCACGGAGGTCAGCGCCAGGGAGAAGCCGTAGAGGGGCGCCTCCTCCAGGGTGGTGCCGGCCCCCGCCTGGAAGTTGAGGGCGCTCTCATCGAAGTCCGCCAGGGCGTCGGCGATGCGTTCCGCGAGGGCCCACCCCTCGGGCGTGGGCAGGATCAGCCCGTGATCGGCCAGGAGGGGCACGAAGGCCTCCGGCGGCTGGGCGCCATCCTCAGCCAGCCGCTTGAGGGCCTTCAGGTGGTCGCCATCGAGATCCGCCAACGCATTGGTGAGGTTCCGGTTGTCCTCCAGGTGGAAGACCATGGTCTTGAGGAGGCGCACACGGCCCTCGGCCTCCTCTTCCCAGTGCTGGGGCAGGGGCAGCTTCCTGCGCTCACAGATCCTGCGGAGTTGCTCGTCACTGCACTTGGAAAGCAACTGGTAGTGGGTCTGAGCCATGGAACCTCGCCCGCACCTGCATGTACAGGTGACCGGCCAGTTTCCCACGAAAGGCCCCCGAAGGCCAGCTCCGATTCTCCAGGGTGCAGAACCCTGGACACCCTTCGTTGACCCTTCCCCGCTCCCGCTCTAGGCTCAAAGGTTTGGCTGAAGGCCGAAAACAAACCCCAGGGTCCCCTTGATCGCGCTCCGTCCCGAGAATCCCCTGATCGTCCAGAGCGATCGCACACTGCTCCTCGAAGTGGCTCATCCGGCCTTCGAGGTTGTGCGCGACGAACTGGCGCGCTTCGCCGAGCTGGTGAAGAGCCCCGAACACATCCACACCTACCGCATCACGCCGCTCTCGCTTTGGAACGCGTCGGCCTCCGGCGTGAGCTGCGATGAGATGCTGGAGACCCTGGAGCACTGGTCCAAGTACCCCGTGCCCCAGAACCTCCTCCAGGAAATCCGGGACCACGGCACGCGCTACGGGAAGTTGAAGCTGGTGCGGAAGGGGGACCGGCTCGCCCTGGAGATGGATGACCGGGGCCTCTTCTGGGAGATCGAGAACCAGAAGAGCCTCCAGGGCCTCCTGGCGGAGCCCTACCCGGACCAGAAGGGTGTCTACCTCCAGGAGGGCATGCGCGGCGAGGCCAAACTGCAGCTCATCCGCCTGGGCCATCCCGTGCAGGACATGGCCGGCTACAAGGACGGCGATGCCCTGGCCTTCCAGCTCGCCCCGAACCTGGCCGGCAGCGGCCGGCCCTTCCGCCTGCGGGCCTACCAGAAGGCCGCGGCGGATGTCTTCCACGCCGGCGGCGGACCCGAAGGGGGCGCAGGCGTGCTAGTGCTGCCCTGCGGCGCGGGGAAGACCGTCATCGGCATCGGCTGCATGGCCCGCCTCCAGACCCACACGCTGGTGCTCACCACCAACGTGACGGCGGTGAAGCAGTGGAAGCAGGAGCTCCTCGACAAGACCACCCTCACCGAGGACCAGATCGGCCTCTACACGGGGGACACCAAGGAGATCAAACCCGTCACCATCGCCACCTACCAGATCCTCACCTACCGCAGGAGCAAGGGCGCGCCCTTCGAGCACTTCAGGATCTTCGAGGCCGCCAACTGGGGCCTGGTGATCTACGACGAGGTGCACATGCTCCCCGCGCCGATCTTTCGCGCCGTGGCCGAACTGCAGGCCAAGCGCCGCCTGGGGCTCACGGCGACGCTGGTGCGCGAGGACGGCAAGGAGGAGGACGTCTTCTCCCTCATCGGCCCCAAGCGCGTCGATGTCCCGTGGAAGACCCTGGAGAAGGACGGCTTCATCGCCACGGCCCACTGCCTGGAGATCCGCGTCCCCCTGCCCACGGACGAGCGCATGGAATACGCCGTGGCGGATCAGCGCCAGCGCTTCCGCACCGCCAGCGAGAACAGCATGAAGCTCCTGGTGGTGGACGAGCTGCTGAAGGGCCATCCCAACGATTCCGTGCTCGTCATCGGCCAGTACCTGGAACAGCTCCGCATCCTGGGGGAGCGGCTGAAGGCCCCCGTCCTCACGGGCCAGACCCCGGAGAAGGAGCGGGAGCACCTCTACGCCGATTTCCGCTCAGGGCGCCTCAAGGTCCTCATCGTGAGCAAGGTGGCCAATTTCGCCATCGATCTCCCCGACGCCTCCGTGGCCATCCAGGTGAGCGGCACCTTCGGTTCCCGCCAGGAGGAGGCCCAGCGCCTGGGGCGCATCCTGCGGCCCAAGGGGGAGCGGAACATCTCCTACTTCTACAGCCTCATCAGCCGCGATACGAGCGAACAGGAGTTCGCCCGGAACCGCCAGCTCTTCCTCACCGAACAGGGCTACCGCTACCTCATCGAGAGCCGCTTCTTCGAGGAGAGCGGCATGCTCAGCGAACCCGTCGTGTGGCCCCACCTGCTAGAGGACACGGGGGGCTGAGGGCAGCGCAGTTTTGCAGTTCTCAGCCGCACAGAGAAAAGCAGAACCACGGAGGTCACAGAGAAAAAGACAGAGGGCGCAGAGAAAGAAAGCGCGTTTTGGGCGCCTGTTTTTCTCCGTGTTCTCTTCCTTCCTCCGTGCTCTCCGTGGTTCATTTCCCTTTGCTGATCGCAGGGTCCGCGCTCAGCCCAGGACCTGCAGCAGCAGGGGCATCAGGAGGTGGGTCCCCGTCAGGGCGTAGAACCCCGCCACCACGTCATCGGCCATGACCCCCTGGCCCTCGGGCAGGACCTGGAGCTGGTGGATGGGCCAGGGCTTCCAGATATCGAAGAGGCGGAAGAGCAGAAAGGGCACCAGCAGCATGGGCAGCAGCCGCCAGGCCTCGCCCCCCAGGACCCGCGGCAGCTCCATGGCCACCTGCCAGCGCAGGGGCCACAGGGCGATCCACAGGCCCGCCCACTCGTCCACCACGATGAAGCCCGGGTCCTTCAGGCCCGTCTCGCGCACCACGCGATCGGACGCCTTCACGCCGATCCAGGTCAGCAGGACCGGCATGAGCAGGAACAGGAGCTCGAAACCCCAGTACCCGGCGGCGAGAATCCGTCCCCCGGAGGATGAGAGCGCCAGGCCCGAGAAGGGGGTGGCGAGCTGCAGGGCGCCATAGCCCTGGAAGAGTCGCGGCGCACCTGGATGGCGCAGGGTCCAGGAGGCGAAGGGGGTAACGACCACCCCCGTGAAGAGCAGCCAGGCCAACAGGGCCGCCAGGCTGCCCCAGGTGCCGGGGGCGGGCCTCAACCGACCCGAGCCCAGGCCCGTGGCGATCCACCAAGCCCAGCGCGGGGCGCGGGAGGAATGCGATCGAGAGGAATCCGTACCGTCCATGGGGCATTATCACCTAGGCGGAGCAGTGCGCCTCCAGTTCCAGCACGAAGGCCTCCTGTTCCGCCGACTCCTTCCCGAAGCGACGCTCCACCTCCAGGCATCCCGAGTAGAGTTCGCCCACCTGCCGGGTGCTGAGGCGGCGGTCCATCCAGGGATAGAGGATCGTGTCCTCTCGATGGATGTGGCCGGCGAGCAGTTCCCCATAGGCGCGGAGATGGGTCGCCACCCGTTCCGGATCCCGGGAGGCCAGCCCCTCGGCCGCTGCCCGCACATGTGCGCGCCCCTGGGCATGGTCCTGGCACATCACCCGCAGGATGTCCGAATTGCGGTCGAAATAGGCGAAGAGCAGGTCTTCTTCCTTGGCGTGATGGTAGCGATCCGCGTAGGTGCGGATGAAGTCCAGGGCCCGCTCCACCCGCGGCGCGCCGCCCTCCCAGTCCCCTTCCAGCTCGGCGAGCAGATCGGGAATCCGCGCCAGCAGACGCAGGATGAAGGTGTGCTCCTCCACCAGGCGGGCGATGGGAGGGCAGAAGGAAGCGCGGGGCTCGGCAGCCTTTCGCTCCAGGAGCGGCACCTCGAAGGCCGCGCCGCCATAGATGACCTCGCCCATCCGCTGCAGCAGGGCGCGAGTGCGGGCCGAATCCAGATCGTGGATCTCCAGGATGTCCACCACCCGGCAGGTGCCCAGGCTGCAGGTGGTGCAGCCGATGCCCGCCTCCCCCAGCACGGCCCCCAGGGCGGGATGGCGCGCCATGAGGTCCTTGATGTTGTGCTCGAGCTGTTCACGCATGGGGACTCCGCCGGGCCAAGCCCGCATCCCCAGCCTGAGTCCATCCCGCAGGAGTCGCCTTGACCCAGGACAAGGCCCCGCGACTCAGGCTCGCGCGGCGTGCCCGGAAAGGGCTTCGCCCAGGGCTGTCTCCAGGGCCTCCCGCTCCGGGCCCCTGGGTTCTCCCTCCAGCACGCCGTGTACGGCCTCCTGGCTCTCGCGGGTCTCCAGGCAGAGCAGGGCCTTCAGGGCCGCGACCCGGATGGGAAGGGACTCCCTGGTCTCCCTGAAGAAGCTGCGGTGCCTGGACAGGAGTTCGACGAGAACGGGGATGGCCGAGGCGGAGCCCAGGTTGCCCAGCACCTCCAGGGCCTTTTCCCGGACCCGCTCCTGCTCGGACCTGAGCCTGCCCCTTCCTTCCTTCTTGACCAGCCCGAGGAGGGCGGGCACGGCCTGCTTGGTCTTCATCTCGTTGAGGATGAAGAGCACTTCCGTCTGGATGGCCGGGTCCCCGTGCCCCAGGAGAGGGATCAGGGAGGCTTCCGCCGATTTCCCGCCCATCCTCCCGATGGCGCGGATGGTGGCCCCGGCCACACGGGCATCCGGATGGGGCAGGAAGGGCAGGAGGTCCTGGACCCGTTCGGGCCCGGCAATCTCCCCCAGCAGAATGATCGCGTTGCGCAGCACGAACCACTCCTGGGACTTGAGCGACTCCAGGAGCGGAGCCTCCGCAGCGTGGCCGCAGGCCTTGAGGGCCTCGAGCAGATGGCCTCTGCGCCCGCGGTCCGGCTCGTCCGTGAGGCGCTCCACCAGGTAGTCCGCGGCAGTGGGTCCCAGCATCCTGAGATAGGGATGGATCCGGGCACTCGCCTCCTCGCGATCTGCGGTGTAGAGCTGGGCGAGCACCCGGTTCACGCGGTCCGGCGCCCCCAGGCGGGTCAGCAGATCCGCCGTGGCCTGGCCCTTCCAGGGGGCAGGCAGGCTGAGTTCCGTCACTACGTCCTGCAGTTCGGAGAACAGCCGGTAGGTCTTGGCCGGATTCCCGTTCTCGACCCAGAACCAGAGGATGTGTTCGACCGCCATGGAGATCGAGTGGTGGACCTCGGGATCCTTCTCGCGCCCGAAGGTCCTGGAGAGGATCTCCATGAGCTCGTCCATGAGGGCCGTCGGCATCCCCGGCATATCCACCCAGTCGGCGATCTTCTCGAAGGCACTGGCCACGGCACCCCGCCGGGCCACGGCGGGAACGGCCAGACCGCTGGAATAGTGCCGCAGGAGCTTCAGGAATTCCTGGTTGCGCCCCGCCTCCAGCAGTTCGCGCATGAAGGCCAGCACCTTCTCCACGGGCATCTCGAAGATCCGCTGGCCCTCCAGCAGCTTGGCCAGCTTGGTCCCCATGGGCTGGCCCTCCCAGTTCATGATGTCGACCAGGTCCCGCAGCTGGCCCTCCGTCATGCCCTCCCGCCGCAGGGCATCCACCAGCTGGTCCCCCCAGTGCTCGGGACTGGAGCTCAGGGGCCTGAGTTCCTCGGCGAATTCCGCAAGCTGCTCCTCGGAAATCGAGCCCCGTGCGAAGGCCGAAGCGAAACTGGGCGCCGCCAGGGTGCCCGAGAGCCGCCCGAACAGATTGCGCAGCGCGCCGCTGCTCAGCTGGGCCGCCCCGCGGAAGAGTTCGATCTGCTGTTCCGGAGCCAGCGAGGCCAGGGCCTGCCGCACGGCCCCCTGGGTGCCGGGCTGCACGCCCTGCTGATCCAGGCCCAGATGCTGGAGCTGACCGCCCAGTCCCGACAGATCCGGCGCCCCCTGGGCCCCCGCGACCCGGCTCAGCAGGTACCCCCGCATCTGTCCCACCAGATCACTGAAATCATGCCCCTGGGCGCCACCGCCGCCAGCCGCTCGGCCCGAAGTGGGCCCCCCGGGAAGGGTCCCCGGGGGAGCGGCAGTCGCCTGAGACCCGGACGAAGGCGCAGCCGCGCGGGCCCCGCTGGAACCCATGGCCCCCACCAAGCCCGCCATGGACTCCAGCAGGGCGGCCGTAATCTCCCCCCCCTCCGAGACATCCTCCAGGCGCACCGCAAGGACCCTGATCCGGGTCACGCCCTTCTCCTCCAGGAGCTGCTTGGCCCCCCCCTGGGCCCGCACCTGGCTCGGCTTCAGGCAGAGGACATCGATCAGGGCCTGCATGTCTTCAGAAGTGGCACCCGGATAGAGCATCAGGGCATGGATGCCGTGCTCCTCGAACTCGCCGGCCAGCGCCTTGATCTGGAGATTCTGGGAGTCCTCGATCACCTTGTCGACGAACATCCTGCCATTGCGGGCGGCGATCTGGATCTGCGACTTGTCCTTGAGAAAACGCTGATGGACCGCCTGCAGAGCGGCCACGCCCTCGCGGCTCCTGGCATGGGAGGGACCATAGAGCCGGCAGGTCTTGAGGGCCCACTGGAAGCTCACGAGAAAATCGAGGGAAGTGTTCATGGGGATCGTCCGGGTCAGTGTCTCATGTTATCCCTCACCCCCTGCTTGGCGCTGAAGCCCTTCTCGAAGTCCTTCACTGCCGCCTCCAGGCCCCCCTCCACCACCTCGCCCACGAGATCATAGGCGTGGGCCTCGGTGATCCTCACGGGCTGGATGGCGCCGAGTCGAGGCTCGCCCCCCACGATGAGGACGTTGCCGTCGACTTCGGGCGCCTGCCCCTGATGGCGCCCCTTGAGCACCAGTTCCGTCTCCTCGTGGGCGCCCTCCACCAGCACGTCCAGCGTTTTCCCCACCAGGGCCTGGTTCTTGGTGCGGCTGATCTTCTGCTGCAGCTCCAGGAGCCTGCGCTTGCGGCTCTGCTTGCTGCGCCCGGGCACGGGATCGCCCAGTCCATAGGCCGGCGTGCCCTCCTCCTGGGAATAGGTGAAGACGCCCACGTGCTCGAACTGGGCCTCCTTCACGAAATCGAAGAGGGTCTGGAAGGCCTCGGGGGTCTCCCCGGGAAAGCCCACGATGAAGTTGGAGCGGATGAAGACCCCGGGGACGATGCGGCGGATCTGCGCGAGCAGCTTGAGGAAGGAGGCCTGGCCGCCCCCCCGGGCCATGGCCTTCAGGAGCTGCGGGTCCGCATGCTGGAGGGGCATGTCCAGGTACTTGGCGCAGTTGGGCGTCTCGGCCATGGCCCGGAGAAGACCCTCGGTGGTGCGATTGGGGTAGCTGTAGTGGATGCGGAACCAGGGCAGGCCTTCGACCTTGCCCAGCTCCCGCACCAGCTTCTCCAGGCCGTCCGAGTCCCCCAGGTCCCGGCCGAAGTCCGTGGTGTCCTGGCCCACCAGGCTGATCTCCAGGATGCCCTGGGCCACGAGCTGCCGGGCCTCGGCCACGATGCTGGGAATGGACCGGCTGCGCTGGGGACCCCGGATGGCGGGGATGGCGCAGAAGGCGCAGGCGTGGTCGCAACCTTCGCTGATTTTCAGGTAGGCCGTGGATTTGGGCGTGGCGAGCAGGCGGGGACTGGCTTCGTTGTAAAGATAAGTGGGATCTCGTTCGGGCTCGAACAGGCGATCATCGGCGCCGATGATTTCGGCGATGTGTTCGATATCCCGGGTACCCAGGCAGGCATCAATCTCCGGCATATCCGCCAGCAGTGCCTCCCGGTATCGCTCTACCATGCACCCCGCCACGATCAGTTTGCGGCAGGCACCGGTCTGTTTCATGGCCGCGGCCTCGAGAATGGAGTCGATGGATTCCTTCTTGGCGGAATCGATGAAACCACAGGTGTTTACCACCAGGACTTCGGCTTCCTCCATCTGTCGGGTCAGCGTAAAGCCCTTGAGTTTGAGGTGCCCAAGCATGACCTCGCTATCCACGAGATTTTTCGGGCAGCCTAGTGAAATGAATCCTACCTTGGTCATCGAACACTCCGTGTCTATAGGGTATCGTCCCGAACCCCAAACCCCCTGTGCTAGACTCCATCAATCTTTCTTGGACCCCCTTCAATGAAAATC
>JAYSNJ010000070.1:0-1859 GCA_043723905.1 Holophagaceae bacterium | reverse complement strand
GACCTTGACCGCACCGTCCACGAACCGGCACGCCTGGCCATCCTCACCGTCCTGGCCTCGGCGGAGGAAGTGGCCTTCCTCTTCCTCCAGCGGGTCACGGGCCTGAGCAAGGGCAACCTCTCGAGCCACACCCAGAAACTGGAGGCGGCGGGCTACCTGGCAACCGTGAAGGCCTTCCAGGGGCGCATTCCCGTCACCAGCTTCCGCATCACGGAGGACGGCCGCGTCGCTCTGCATGCCTATCACCAGCAACTCCGAGCCCTGCTCCCGAAGGAAGGCAAGCCATGACCACCCCTGATCTCGACGCCCTCAGCGCCACCACCCGCGAGTACGCCGCCTTCCAGTCTCGCAAGAGCGGCCTAGCCACGGCCCTGGGCGGGCTCATGGCCATCGTCCTCGTGCTCGCCGCCCTGAGCCCGAACTACATGGGGGCTCATGTACTGGACCGTCTGGCCATCGAGTATCTCGTCTGGGTTCCCATGCTTTGGCTTGGGCTCAAATGGGCGCTGGGCCGGGTGCTCTACCGGGGCCTTGGCACCGTGAAGGCCGCACCCGATAGCGCCTACGAGCGCCGACGCTGGTACTGGATCCTGGGCCTTGCCCTGTTTCTCTTCGCGATGTCCTTGGCCGCCCTCTATGCCTTTGCCCTGGGCTTCCTGCAGCCCAACCCCTCCCGGGCAGCCATTTGTCCGCCACCCATGTGGCTCCTGCTTATGCCGCTGCTCTATCTGCTACCCATGCCCTGGCTTATCCGAGGCATTGAAGAGGCCCGGGTCTTCGCGGTCCTCGTGGGCCAGTGCATCCTTTGGCTCGTTCCCCTCTTCCTGTTCAGCTTTGGCCCCAGCAATCCAGCCAATCATGAGTGGACGGTGACGGGCCACCTCGCCATGACCGCGTACCTGGTGCTCATCTTCCTCATCCAGATCTGGGGCGCCCTGGCCATGATCCGGGGCTGGAAGGAGCACCGCCAGTACTTGGCCCTGCTGAGGTCCCTGCCCCGGGAGGCCTAGGGCCTCTGGCACACTGGTTCTTTGTGCCGGAGATCGAATGAATGTGCTACACGCCATCCTCCTGGGGCTGATCCAGGGCCTGACGGAATTCCTGCCCGTGTCCTCCACGGCCCACCTCACCCTGGCGGAGCACCTGATGTTCGGCGGCCGTCCCATGCCCCTGGCCTTCGACGTTCTATTGCATGTGGGCACGCTGGTGGCGCTGATGATCTACTTCCGGCGGGAACTGGTTCAGATCGTCATGGGCTGCGTCGGGCGCGATAAGGAAGGGCGTCAGCTCGCGCTCTGGTTGTTCGTGGCCATGATCCCGACGGGCATCTTCGGTCTGGCCACCCGGGGCGTGAAGGAGGCGGCCAAGGAGCACCTCTGGGCCTACGGCATCGGCCTGCTCTGCACGTCGGTCCTGCTGTTTGTGGCCAACCGCATGAGCCAGCAGCGGGAGGAGCTTGCCGAGGGGGCTCTCGCCGGCCGCGAGTTCCAGGAGATGAGGGCGGTGGACGCCCTGGCCGTGGGCACCATCCAGGGCATCGGCGGAGGGTTCGGACTCTCCCGTTCAGGATCCACCATTTCGATGGGCGTGTTCACCGGCTTGAAGCTCCCGGCCTCGACGCGCTTCAGCTTCCTACTGGGCATGCCCACCATCGCCGCCGCCGCGGTGGTCGAGCTGCGGGGCCTCCTGAAACCCCTCCTCAAGCACCAGCCCCTGCCGGCGGACATGGCGTTTCCACCTGGTTCCGTATCCCCCGTCATGCTCTGTGTCGTGGGCGTCGTTGCGGCCGCCATCTCCGGCTACTTCGCCATTGGCCTGCTGGACCGGTTCACGCAGAGGCCCCGGCTCAACGGCTTCGC
>JAYSNJ010000069.1:0-12874 GCA_043723905.1 Holophagaceae bacterium | reverse complement strand
CGCCTCCGTCGCCGCGGCGGCCCTCCAGACGCTCCGCTCCCTGGAGCTGATCAAGGAGCAGGCCATCCGGGACGGGCTCACCGGGGCCTTCAACCGCCGCTTCCTGGATGAGATCCTGGCCAAGCAGATTGATCAGGCCCGGCGCAGGGAGCAGCCCTTTTCGGCCCTCATGCTCGATATCGACCACTTCAAGCAGTTCAACGATCGGTTCGGGCACGAGGCGGGAGACCACGTGTTGAGAGCCTTCTCCCACTGCCTCCATGAGCAGGTGCGGGCGGGGGATGTGGTGGCCCGCTACGGGGGCGAGGAATTCGCGATCCTCCTGCCCTTCACGACCTTCGAGGTGGCCCTGACTCTGGCGGAGCGGATCCGCCTGCGGGTGGAATCCCTGTCCCTGCCCGAACCGGAGTTCCCCAAGGGGTCCCGGGTGACGGCGAGCATAGGCGTGGCCACCTTCCCGGAGCATGGTTCGAGCGGAGATGAACTGCTCGCCTGGGCCGACAAATCCCTCTACGGGGCCAAGGGTGGTGGGCGCAACCGGGTGGTGGGGGCCCGGGACATCGGGCTGTGAACGGCGTCCAACTTGACGAACTCCCGAGTGGACCTCATCCTGATTTCTCCAGGTCTTTGTCAGTTCCATAGCGCGATATCCAGAAAGGTGGAGGGATGGGCCCTGTGAAACCTTGGCAACCTGCTTGTTGACAGGCGTGGTGCCAATTCCCCCCGGGCGGCGATGCCGCAATCCGGGAAAGATGCTGAGCTGAGTCGGAACGACAAGGATCTCCTACTGGAAGCCAAGACCCCCTTCGGTCGAGGTGTTGCGCATGGGGCTGGCGGGGCCTTTTCCCCAATCGAGGTTCCATGTCTCCATCCTTCAAGGACGCCCTGGAAGCGGGCCAGCGTTTCCTCTTCGACGGCTCCACGCCCACGGTGCTGTACGAGCGGGGCCTCTTCATCAACCGCAGCTTCGACGAAGCCAATGTCGTCTCGCCGCAGCTGGTCCGGGGGATCCTGGAGTCCTACCGCGCCGCCGGAGCCCAGGTGCTCACCACCAACACCTGGGCGGCGAACCGGGCCAAGCTCTGTGGCTACGGTCTCGGTGAGAAGCTCGTGGAGATCAATCGGGCCGGGGCGAGCCTGGCCCGGGAGGCCCTGGGCGAAGGCCCCGGCTGGGTGGCCGGTTGCATCGGGCCCCTGGGTCTGCGCATCGAGCCCTGGGGGCCGACCTCCTTCGGGGAGGCCAAGGGGTATTTCAAGGAGCAGGCTCAGGCCCTGCTGGAGGGGGGGGTGGATCTCTTCGTCCTGGAGTCCTTCGCCGATCTCGACGAGATCCACCAGGCCATCCAGGCCATCCAGGAGCTGGGCGCGTATCCCATCGCGGCCATGATGACGCCCAATGACGAGGGCCAGACCATCTATGGCACCGAACCCGAGTGGTACATCCGCAAGCTCGCCGAGTGGGGTGCGGATCTGGTGGGTGTGAATGGCGGCAGCGGGCCGGCGCCCTTACTGGATCTGCTGCGGCGCTTCCGGGCTGTCACGGATCGACCCCTCATCCTGCAGCCCAGCGCAGGCCTGCCCCGGGTGGTGGACGGCCGCCTGCTCTACATGGCGAGTCCCGAATATCTGGGCGAGTTCGCGCGCCAGGCCTTCCAGCTCGGCGTACGGGCCGTGGGGGGCTGCGCGGGCACCACCCCCGCCCACACCCGCACCATGCGCGGGGCCCTGGCCCAGGAGCAGGCCTTCGTGGAGGTGAAGCCAGAAGTGAGGGAGCCGGAGCCCGGGCATCCGGCCTCGGTGCCCTTCCCGGAGCGCAGTGCCTTCAGCCGCAAGCTGGCGGAAGGGGCCTTCGTCACCACCGTGGAACTCGTGCCCCCCAAGGGCACCGATGTCTCGAAACTGCTGGAGAAGGCGGCCCGGTGCAAGGAGCTGGGCGTGGACGCCATCAATGTGCCCGATGGGCCCCGGGCCATGGCGCGCATGTCGGCACTGGCCGCGGCGCTCCTCATCGAGCAGCGGGTGGGCCTGGAGGCGATCCTCCACTTCGCCTGCCGGGACCGGAACCTGCTGGGCATGCAGAGCGATCTCATCGGCGCCGCGGCCCTGGGCCTCCACAACATCCTGGCCGTCACCGGGGATCCGCCCAAGCTCGGCCCCTATCCCCACGCCACGGCCGTCTTCGACGTGGATTCCATCGGCCTGGTGAACATCCTGGCCCGGCTCAATTCGGGCCATGATCTGGGCGGCAGCAGCATCGGGACTTCGACAGCCTTCAGTGTCGGCGTGGGTGCGAATCCCGTGGCCCTCGATCCGGTGCGGGAGCAGGAGCGCTTCCGCTACAAGGTCGAGGCGGGGGCCGAATGGGCCATCACCCAGCCGGTCTTCGACCCCGATTCCCTCTTCCGCTTCCTGGATTTCGCCGTGCCCCTGGGCATCCCCGTGCTGGCGGGCATCTGGCCCCTCAAAAGCCTGCGGAACGCCGAGTTCATGGCCAAC
Organism: Holophagaceae bacterium; assembly: GCA_043723905.1. GTDB lineage: Bacteria > Acidobacteriota > Holophagae > Holophagales > Holophagaceae > JAYREN01. The sequence goes on along the minus strand of JAYSNJ010000069.1, from coordinate 10,378 downwards.
GAAGTGCCCGGCGTCTTCGTGCCGAAGGCCCTGCTGGCGCGCATGGCGCAGCGCAGCAGCGCCGATGACCAGCTCAAGGAGGGCCTGGACATCGCGGCGGAACTGATCGAGCGGGTGAGGCCCGCCGTCCAGGGCCTTCAGGTCAGCGCCCCCCTGGGACAGGTAGATCTGCTGGAGGATCTCCTGCGCCAGTCCAAGGGAGGTGTGGCATGAAGGAACCCGGTTTCGCCGAGGTCCACTTCGTCCTGGACGATCTCCTGGTGCGGGCCCCGGAGGGCACGCCCCTGCGGGACATCGCCGAACACGCCGGGGCCGATCTCACCTTCGGGTGCGGCAGCGGCTCCTGCGGCACCTGTCGCGTGCGGGTGGTGCGGGGGTTCGAGCACGCTTCCCCGCCGGGCTCCGAGGAGCGGGACTTCCTGGCCTCTCTCGACGCGCCCCCCGATCAGCGCCTCGCCTGCCAGATGAGAGTGAACGGCGATCTCGATATCGAATACCTGGGGCTGTGATGAAAAAACAGAAGATTCTCCCATGACTTCCCTGGCTTCCCTCCTCCTGGAAAGGCCCCTCCTCCTGGACGGCGGCATGGGCACGCAGATCCTGGCCCGCAGGCCCGGCCTGGACGATTTCGGCGGCGCCACCCTGGACGGCTGCATGGAGATCCTCAACGAGCGCCGGCCGGCATGGATCCGGGAGATCCATGCGGCCTACTTCGATGCGGGGGCCGATGCCGTCGAGACCAACAGCTTCGGCGCCAACGACGTGGTGCTGGGGGAATTCGGCATTCCCTCCCGCACGGAGGAACTCAATCGGATCGCCGCGACCCTGGCGAAGGAGGTGGCCCGCAGCTATGACCGGCCCCGCTTCGTCGTGGGTTCCATCGGGCCGGGCACCAAGCTGGTGACCCTGGGGCACATCACCCCGGATGCGCTGTTCGCTTCCTACCGTACGCAAATGCGGGGCCTGCTCCTGGGGGGGGCGGACGCCCTGCTCATCGAGACCTGCCAGGATCTGGGCCAGATCAAGATCGCCATTCGCGCGGCCCGGACCGCCATGGCGGACACGAGGATCCAGAAGCCGATCTGGGTGCAGGTGACGGTGGAGACCTCGGGCACCCTGCTGCTGGGCACGGAGATCCAGGCGGCCCTCGCAGCCATCGAGATGCTGGGTGTGGATGTGCTGGGCCTCAACTGCGGCACGGGCCCTGACGAGATGCACGCGCCCCTTTCGGCCCTGGCGGAGGCCTCTCCCTTCCTCCTGAGCTGTCTGCCCAACGCGGGCCTGCCCATCAACGAATCGGGCAACCTGGTCTACCCCTTGGGCCCCGAGGCATTCGCCGACAAGGTGGCCGCAGCTGCCAAGGAGTTCAGCCTCAATATCGTGGGGGGCTGCTGCGGCACGACGCCGGAGCACATCCGGGCCCTTGGTCAGCGGCTGTCCAATGTCGTCCTTACCCACCGGGTGCCTCGGATGGAGCGCTCGGTATCGAGCCTCTACCAGAGCGTGGCCCTGCGCCAGGAGCCCAGGCCCCTCATCGTGGGCGAGCGCACCAACGCCAACGGCTCCAAGGCCTTCCGGGACGCGCTGGCCAAGGATGATTTCGATGCCCTCGTCGGCATGGCCCGGGATCAGCAGCGGGAGGCCGCCCACCTGCTGGATGTCTGCGTGGCCTACGTGGGCCGGGACGAAGGCCGGGACATGGAGGAGCTGCTGAAGCGCCTGGTGACCCAGTGTCCGCTGCCCCTCATGATCGATTCCACGGAGCCTCTGGTCATCGAGAGGGCCCTGAAATTCGCCCCCGGCAAGTGCGTGGTGAACTCCATCAACCTCGAGGACGGGGAGGCCCGGCCCCGCCAGATCCTGGAGCTCTGCCGGGAGTATGGGGCGGCGGTGGTGGCGCTCACCATCGATGAGCAGGGCATGGCCCAGGGGACGGCCCGCAAGCTGGAGGTGGCCCATCGTCTGGTGGATCTGGTGGTGGGCCAGTACAGGTTCAACCCCTCCGATCTCATCCTGGACCCCCTCACCTTCACATTGGGGAGCGGCGACGAGGCCTACCGGCGTTCGGCCCTCGAGACCCTCGACGCTATCCGGGAGATCAAGGCCCGGCACCACGGCGTGCTCACCATGCTGGGCGTGTCCAATGTCTCCTTCGGCCTGAAACCCCCCGCCCGCCACGCGTTGAACGCCCTCATGCTCTACCACGCCGTGCAGGCGGGGCTGGATCTGGCCATCTTCAACGCCGCCAAGGTCATTCCCGTGGCCCGCATCCCCGAGGACCAGCGCCGGGCCGCGGAGGATCTCATCTTCGACCGTCGTTCGGAAGGCTACGACCCCTTGAAGGTCTTCATGGACTGCTTCGGGGAGGGCCGGGCCAGCGCCCCGGTTTCCACCCAGGAGAGCCTCTCCCCCGAGGCCCGGTTGCGCCAGGACATCCTGGACGGCGAGAAGCAGCGGATCCTGGCCGATGTGGACGAGGCCCTGAAGACCTTCGATCCCCTGCACCTCATCAACGCCGTGCTCCTGAACGCCATGAAGGAAGTGGGCGAGCGCTTCGGGGCAGGCACCATGCAGCTGCCCTTCGTCCTGGAGAGCGCCGAGGTGATGAAGGCCGCCATCGGCCGCATCCAGCCCTTCCTGCCCAGGGACGCCAGCACCTCCAAGGGCCGCGTGGTGCTGGCGACGGTGAAGGGCGACGTGCACGACATCGGCAAGAACCTGGTGGACATCATCCTCACCAACAACGGCTTCCAGGTGGAGAACCTGGGCATCAAGCAGCCGGTGGAGGCCATCCTGGCCGCGGTGGAAAAGGCGCCGACTCTGGCCATCGGCCTCTCGGGCCTGCTGGTGAAGTCCACGGCTATCATGCGGGAGAACCTGATCCAGATGGCCGAGAAGGGCTTCACCCTTCCCGTGATCCTGGGCGGTGCGGCCCTCACCCGGGACTTCGTGGCCCAGGAATGCGCCCCGCTCTATCCCGGTCCGGTCCTCTACGCCGAGGATGCCTTCGAAGGGCTCCGTGATCTGGAACGCCTGAGGCAGGGAGAACTCCCTGCTGCAGCCTCAGCGGCGCCGGGCGCGCGGATCACCGTGGTGCGCCGAGGGGAAGGGGCTGTGCCCCTCACGGCGGAAGGGCAGAGCTCCTGGGTCCGGCGGCCTTCGCAGGCGCCGGAACCGCCCTTCTGGGGTGTGCAGGAACTGGCCCAGGAACCCGAGGAACTCTTCGCCTTCCTGGATGCCTTCGTGGTCATCCGCAACCGCTGGTCCTTCACGCAAGGGATGCTCAGCGACGGCGCCTTTGAGGCGGTGCTCAAGGAGAAGGCCGAACCCCTGCTGGAGGCCTGGAAGCAGCGCCTGCTGTCGGAGCCGCTGCTGCGGCCACGGGCCCGCTACGGCTACTTCCCGGTCCAGGCCGCCGGGGACCTGCTGCGCATCTTCGCCCCGGACCGTTCCCGTGTGGTCTCAGAGTGGCGTTTCCCCCGGCAGGCCTCCGGTCGGAGGCTCTGCATCCCGGATTATTTCGAACCCGTCGGTTCGGGCCGCTTCGATGTGCTGGGCCTGCAACTCGTCAGCCTCGGTCAGGAGGCCGCGGACTTCGCCGCGGAACTCTTCGGTGCGGACCGCTACGCGGACTACTTCACCTTCCACGGCCTGGCCACGGAGCTCACCGAGGCCTACGCGGAACTCGTGCACGCCCGCATCCGCCGGGAGCTGGGCATCCACGGGCGGGACGCCACGCAACTCCGCCAGCTCTTCAGCCAGGGCTACCAGGGTTCGCGCTACTCCTTCGGCTATCCGGCCTGTCCGGATCTCGAGGGCAACGGGCCGCTGCTGGAACTGCTGGACGGGCAGGCCATCGGCGTGGAGCTCACCGAAGGCTTCCAGATGGTGCCCGAATATGCCACCAGCGCCCTGGTCGTGTGGCATCCCCAGGCCCGGTACTTCGCCGTGTAGGTGCAGCTCCCGGTAGCCTGCCCCCGAAGGGGGTGCGCCGAGGCCGAAGGCGATGGCGTTGAGCCCACCGAACCAGGCTTGGTGCCCCCGAAGGGGGCGCGACGAGAAGGCCGAACTGCGAGGGGCATAGCGGGTAGCGCAGGGCGCACGCACCCGGAGCTGGGACCCGCCTACCCGAGCGCTGCGTCCGGGAGTGCCTGATGGCAGGTGCCGTTCCCGGCACCGACCTTGGTGGAGACCCGGCTATTTCTGTCGGAGCAGCCACTCCTTCAGACGCTGATGATAGCCGTGCGGGTCGGTGAGATCCTCTGGGCCGAGGCGGGCGGGGCAGTCGTTCCGGAGTGTGAAGATCAATACCGGACCCCGGGGACTCCGGATGGGGTTCCTGTTCGGTTCGGGATCGGGGGACGGGGCATTCCGTCGAGCCTCCGTCGAGACTGCCAGGCACATCGGGGCCTCCTGGACGATATGCCCCATCTAAGATAGTCATCTGGCAGACTTATGCCATGGTTCGAATTTTTCAGACTCCCGTCATGCCCCTCTTCCCGTTGGAGGGACAAGTTCGCGTGATGCTCTTCGGAGAGGCCCCGGGCCCCCTGGGCGCCGACAAGAGCGGGATCCCGTTCTGGGGCGACCGGGCCGGGCTTCCGGTCTACCGGGCCCTCGAAAGGGCGGGACTGGCCCTCATCCCCCCTGAATCCTACGGGGACTGGGATGGGGTGCGCCTCAGGGAGCGGGGGCTGGAGCCCCTTCTTCGCGGCGTGGCTCTCAGCAACGCCTTCCCCAGCTGCCCCACCCGGGATGGCCGGACCTTCAAGGCCCCCACGGATCGGGAACTGGCATCAGTAGAAAACCAGGCCAGGATCGGACAGGAACTGTCCACGGCGGCTGAGCGCTGCGCCGGGAGGCTCCGGGTGATCGCCATGGGCAAGCGGGCCCAGTGGCTCTTCGGGCGGCTCGAGGGAGGGCCCGAATTCGAGCTGTTCACTCTGCCTCACCCTTCCGCCCAGGGCCTCCTCCAGGCGGCGCCGGGGAAGGGGAAGGGGATGAAGCTGGAGGATCTCCGGGCGGGATGGGAACGACGGCTCGGGGAACTTTTGTCGATTTAACACAACTTTACATGGGTGTGACTGGCCGCGTTTCCGCTGGGGATAAGGTCTTTTCAAATCTTCCCCACTCTCTCCCGCCCCTTCTCGGGGCGCTCCTTTGGAGTCGTTCATGCCGATTCGGCACATCCGTTCGCCCTTCCTGGGTTTCCTGGCCACCCTCCTGGTGGCAGGGACCCCATCTCTCGTTGCCCAGGCTCCGGCCAAGAAACTGCCTCTGAAGCCTGTCGCCGCCCAGGCCCTCGCGGCCCCGGTGAGGGTGACCTCCGTGGAGGGCATCACGGAGTATCGGTTGGGGAATGGCCTGCGCGTCCTGCTCTTTCCGGATCCGGGGAAACCCACCGTCACGGTGAACGTCACCTACATGGTGGGCTCCCGCCACGAGAACTATGGCGAGACGGGCATGGCCCATCTCCTGGAGCATCTCCTCTTCAAGGGGACCCCGAAGCATCCCGATGTCCCCAAGGAACTCACCGAGCACGGCACCCGTCCCAACGGGTCCACGTCCTTCGACCGCACCAACTACTTCGAGACCATGCAGTCTACGGAGACGAATCTGCGCTGGGCCCTGGAGCTAGAAGCCGACCGCATGATGAACTGCTTCATCGCCAAGAAAGATCTCTGGGATCCCGAGGCGAAGAAGGGCGAGATGACGGTGGTGCGCAACGAGATGGAGTCGGGGGAGAACGACCCCTTCAGCATCCTCATGGAGCGGGTCATGGCCACGGCCTTCGAGTGGCACAGCTATGGCAAAACCGTAATCGGCGCCCGCTCCGATGTGGAGAATGTGAACATCGAACGGCTCCAGGCCTTCTACCACACCTACTACCAGCCCGATAACGCCACGCTGCTGGTGGCCGGGAAGTTCGACGAGGCCAAGACGCTGGCCCTCGTGAACCAGATCTATGGCGTCATCCCCAAGCCCTCCCGGATGATCCAGCCCACCTACACACTGGATCCCACCCAGGATGGCGAACGCCAAGTGGTCGTACGGCGCGTGGGGGATGTGCAGGTGGCCATGGCGGCCTATCACGTGCCCGCGGGTGCCGATCCCGATTTCGCGGCCATCTCCGTCCTGAGCCAGATCCTGGGCGATACGCCCACCGGGCGGCTCTACAAGGGCCTCGTGGAGGGCAAGAAGGCCACCTCCGCCTTCGCGTTTCCCTTCCAGTTGAAGGAGCCCGGCCTTCTCCTGGTGGGTGCCCAGCTGCGCCCCGATGGCAACCTGGACGAGGCCAAGGAACTCCTGCTCAAGGGCACCGAGCAGGCAGCCGCCGCTCCCTTCACCGGCGAAGAGGTGGAGCGCGCCAAGCAGCAGATCCTGAAGCAGGTAGACCTGGCCTTGAATACGGCGGACCGCGTGGGAATCGCCCTGAGCGAGTACATTGCGCTGGGCGACTGGCGCATGTTCTTCCTGGACCGGGATCGCGTCAAGGGCGTCACTCCGGCAGATGTCCTGCGGGTGGCCCAGACCTACCTCAAGCCCACGAACCGCACCCTGGGCCTCTTCGTGCCCACCACGGCCACGGATCGCTCCGAGATTCCCGCGATGAAAGATGTGGCGGCGATGGTGAAGGACTACAAGGGCGAAGCCGCGAAATCCGCGGGAGAGGCCTTCGACACTGCGCCTGGCGCCATCGAGGCCCGGTCGATCCGCTTCACGACCCCTGCGGGCCTGAAGGGCGTGCTGGTGCCCAAGAAGACCCGGGGCGGTTCCGTTTCCGCCTTCATCACCCTCCGCCTGGGTGATGAGAAGAACCTCATGGGCAAGTCCCTTTCCGGGGATCTGGCGGCCAGTATGCTCATGCGCGGCACGACCAAGCACACCCGCCAGCAGATCTCCGATGCCTTCGACAGGCTCAAGGCCCAGGTGAATGTCTTCGGCGGCGCGGAGAGCGCCATGGTCATGCTTGAAACGACCCGGGAGAACCTGCCCGAAGTACTCAAGCTGGTCACGGAAATCCTTCGCGAACCCTCCTTCCCTGAAGCTGAATTCGAAGTGCTGCGCCAGGAGGAACTCTCGGGCACCGAACAGCAGCGCACGGATCCCACCGCCAAGGCCCAGTTGGCCTACCGTCGGCACCAGAGCCCCTTCGCTCAGGGGCACCCGCGTTATGTAGACACCCTCGAGGAGCGGATCACGGCTCTCAAGGCCGCCAGGCTCGAGGATCTGAAGGGCTTCTACCAGGTCTTCTACGGCGCGGGCAGCGGTGAGGTCTCCCTGGTGGGTGATTTCGATGCCAAGGAGATCCAGTCGCTCCTGGGGCAGCTGTTGGGAGATTGGAAGAGCGCTCAGGCATATACCCGTATCCCGAACCAGTACAAGGGCACAGAAGCCCTGAGCGCCATGCTCGAGACGCCTGACAAGGCCAACGCCTTCTTCATGGCGGGTCTGAATCTCCAGGTCCAGGACAAGGATCCCGAATACCCCGGCCTGCTGCTGGGGAACTTCATGACGGGTGGCGGGTTCCTCAACTCCCGTCTGGCCACCCGTATCCGCCAGAAGGAGGGTCTCAGCTACGGCGTGGGCTCCATGCTGAACGTCGGGGCTCAGGACAAGGTCGGTAGTTGGGGGGCCTACGCCATCTATGCCCCGGAGAACGCCGCCAAGCTGGAGACCGCCTTCCGGGAGGAACTCGCGAAGATCCTGAAGGACGGATTCACCGATGAGGAGATCAAGGCCGCCAAGAGCGGCTGGCTCCAGTCCCAGCAGGTGAGTCGGGCCCAGGACCGCGAACTGGCCAACCGCATGATGAACAACCTTTTCAATGGCCGGACCCTGGCGTTCAACGCCGAGCTGGAGAAGAAGGTGGGCGACCTCACCAACGAACAGATCCTGGCGGCCCTGCGAAAGCACCTGGACCCCACCAAGATCAGCATCGTGAAGGCGGGGGATTTCGCCAAGGCCAAGGCTGTGGAAAAGAAGTAGAGGATTTTGGTTAAAAAATAACGGCGGCCTCGGCTGCCGTTATTTTTATTGGGAAATATCTGGTTTTAATGATCTACTACAAGAATGCGCAGCGTTCCGATGAACGCCGGGCTGGGAGGTTCAGATGGCACGATTGAGCAAGACCTGGAAGGCCGAGGCCGAGGACAATGCGCTGGCCGCGGAACTCCACACGATTCTGGAAGTCAGCCACCGGCAGGCCAAGGGCCTTGTGGACTCGGGCTGCGTGAAGGTGAACGGCACCGAGGCCCACAGCTACGGCCTGCGCCTGAAGGCCGGAGATTCCATCGCCGTCGACTTCGATTCCGCCCGGGCCTATCAGGCCCTGCCCAAGCCCCGGAAGGCGCTGGACGAGTCAGGTTTCAAGGTGCTCTTCGAGGATCACCACCTGGTCTTCATCGACAAGCCCGCGGGCCTGCTCACGGTGCCGGCAGAGAAGGGCCAGGAGAACAACCTCGCCGAGGCCCTCACGGATCACTACCGCCGGCGGGGCTTCAAGCGGGTCAAGCTCTTCGTCGTCCATCGCCTGGACCGCTTCACCTCCGGCGTGCTCGTCTTCGCCAAGACCCCCGAGGCTCTCCACGGCCTGAAGACCGCCTTCGGGGCCCACAAGCTGAACCGGGTCTACAAGGCCATCCTGGTGGGCGAACTGCCCGAGAACGCGGGCACCCTGCTGGGCCATCTGGTGGAGCGCAAGGATCTCAGGATGGCCGTGGTGCAGCCCAAGAAGGACGAACACAAGGGAGCCAAGTCGGCCATCACGCACTATCGGGTCCTGGAGCGCCTGCCCGGCCACACGGTGGTGGAGGTGAAGCTGGAGACCGGCCGCCGCAACCAGATCCGCGTGCAGTTCGCGGACCGCGGCTTTCCTCTCCTGGGCGACCAGGTCTACGGCCAGAAGAGCGAGATCCTCGACCGCCAGGCCCTGCACGCCGAGATCCTGGGCTTCCGCCACCCCATCACGGACGAGCCGATCACCGTCACTTCGCCCCTGCCCTCGGACATGGAGGAGGCGCTGAAGGTCCTGCGCATCCAGCGCCGGGTGGAGCGGGCCGAGGCCGGGATCCAGGGCGAGGAGGGCATCTACAAGCCCAAGATCACCCGGGAGCGGAAGCACGACCGCGTGCTTCGCGCCCACCGCTTCAGCGGAGAAGAACCTCAAGGGGCCGACGACCGGGGGCCCCGTTCCGAGGGTCCTCGGACCGGGCGGAAGTCTCCGGATTCCGAAGGACGGCCTTCGGGCGGGGCCAGGACTCGGCCTTCGGCCGAGGGAAGACCTGCGAGTGGAACCAAGGTGAGGCCTTCGGCAGAGGGACGACCCTCGAGTCCTGCCAAGGCTCGGCCCTCCGGTGAAAACCGTACTCCCGCCGGTGCCAAACCGCGGCCAGGGGCGGGCTCGAAGCCCCATTCCGCCGCTGGTCCCAGGAAGGGCCCTGCTGCCCGTCCCGGCGCAGCTCCCAGGTCGGGGAAGGGGCCGGCGAAGGGTGGACCGGCGAAGGTCTATACCTCGAAGCCCAAGCGGTCCAAGTAGCCTCGCGGTCAAACCTGGGAAGCCCTTGACGGGGCCCGGGCCCTCCGCTGGCGGGTTTCGAATTCCTCCGCCTATTCCTTGCTTTTTCCCTCCACGGGAATTACTTTCGGGGCTCATCCCCAAAGTGCCTGTAGGAGGATACTATGCGAAATACGGCATTGGCTGCCCTGCTGTTGGTCGTGTCCGGGAGCCTGGTGGCCCAGGAGGGCCTGAAGTGGGTCGATGCCCAGGGCGGCTATCTCAAGCAGACCAACCAGGACGAGTTCCTCGATGACAGCGTGGCCTTCGGACTGGGGGGGGGCTTGTGGATCACGGATCGCTGGGGAGCGGAGGTTTCCGGACTCTATTCCTCCATCAAGCTCAAGGCCACCGGCGAGAAGGCCAACGAGACCCACGGCTTCCTCTCCGGCCTCTACAACTTCAACCCGGGCGGAGAAACGTACTTCCCCTATGCCCGTTTGGGCATGGGCATCACCACCCCCAGCGCCTTCCTGGGCGACGAGGGTCGGATGAACTACCATGCCGGGCTCGGGGTCCAGGCCTTCTTCCCGGATAACCTCATGGGTTTCCTGGAACTCCGCGGTGTTCGCGTCGGAACCCAGTCGCCCACGCGGAACGAACTCATCGCCCTGGTGGGGATCGGTTTCCACTGGGGGACCAGGGCCACCTTTGTGGCGCTCCCGCCCCCGCCTCCCGAGCCGCCCAGGCCCCTGCAGGAGGCGAGGCCTGTGCCCCCTCCTCCTCCCCCTCCCCCTCCGCCGGAGCCGCCCAGCCCCGCCGAAGAGGTGAAGGCACCGCCGCCTCCTCCTCCGCCTCCCGCGAAGATCGTGCTGGACGAGG
>JAYSNJ010000068.1:0-40993 GCA_043723905.1 Holophagaceae bacterium | reverse complement strand
TAGGCTCCCTGGACCGTGCCCCAGGTGGTGCCCTCCTGGGCGGCCAGGCTTCCGGCCGTGACCAACAACATGGCAGCCAATGCTGTCATTCGCATCTTTTACCTCCCTTGAGAACGTCGGGGCTGACCCCAGAGCCATGTCCGCGATGGAATGGCGTGATTCATGGAAAATTCAAAGAACCTTGCCCTGATCGGCCCCTCAGGGCAGTTTCGGGCATAGGTGGACTCAAGCTCATTCTTCTGATGCCAATCTTGGACTATTCATCCATAAGAGTAGGGTGTTTTTCGGGATTTGGCCACCCTCCGGCGGGACTGTCAGCTTCCCCGGAGCGTTTCCAGCTGCTGCTGGAGCTCCTTCATGGTGAAGGGCTTGGAGAGCAGGGTGACGAAGGCATGAGCCCGGGCGAGGTCCAGCGCCGCCTGGTCGACTCGGCCCGTGGCCAGGAGGACGGGCACGGTGGGGCGCAGGGCCCGGAGCCGCGGCAGGGTCCCAGCACCGCCCAGTCCGGGCATGTTCATGTCCAGGATGACCAGATCGGGCTGCAGGCCGGCTTCCAACTGGGCCAGGGCCTCCTCGCCACGGAAGACGGCCGTCACGCCGTGGCCCAGCACCTCCAGGATCGCCTGGACGGAACTCTGGATCAGTTCATCGTCGTCCACCAGAAGCACCTTCAACGCCCCGCGGGAGGATTCGGATCCGGGTGCCGCCGCGGGTTCAGGGGACTTCGCCACGGCACAGGCCGGGAAGCGCAGCCTCACCCGGGTGCCCAACCCGGGCTCGCTCTGGATATCCAGCTCTCCCCGATGGGCCTTCACGGTGCTGTAGACCATGGAGAGGCCCAGCCCCGTGCCCTTGCCCTGCGCCTTGGTGGTGAAGAAGGGATCCAGGGCCTTCTCCAGCACCTCCCGGGGCATCCCGGTCCCCGTGTCCTCCACCGTGACTTCGATCCAGTCGCTGTCGCCATTGCGAGTGCGCAGGGTGAGGGTGCCCTGCTCGGTCATGGCGTCCACGGCGTTGACGCAGAGGTTCATGAAGGCGTGGGTCAGGGCGCTGGCATCCCCCCGGATGGGCCTCAGCTCGGGGGCCAGGTCCATTTCGAGTCGCACCTTGGACAGCGTCGTGCGCTCCAGGAGGCGGACCTCCTCCCGGAGGATCTCGTTCATGTCCAGTTCCCGTTCCTCCGCCGGGCTCTGGCGGGCGAAGCTCAACAGACTCTTCACCATCTTCCCGCCCCGCTCGGCGGCCTTGAGGATGGTTTCGAAGGTCTGTCGGGTCGGGCTGCCCTCGGGCTGAGCCTCCACATGGGCCGAGGCCAGACCCAGGATGGCCCCCAGCACATTGTTCATGTCGTGGGCGACGCCCCCGGCCAGGGTGCCCAGACTCTCCAGCTTCTGGGACTGGAGGAGCTGGGCCTGGAGTCTGACTTTCTCTTCTTCCGCCTGCTTGCGGTGGGTGATGTCTTGCAGGAATGCGACGAGCCGTCCGCCTTCGAAGGGCCGGAACTGGACACTGACTTCGACCTCGAAGGTGCTGCCATCCTTGCGGCGGTGCCGCGTCTCGAAACGATCCTCACCGCAGGACAGGACCTTCTGCATTCGGGCGGCAATGTCAGCCACGGACTCAGTGGCTTCCAGGTCGAACACATGCATGGCCAGCAGTTCCTCCTCGCGATAGCCGCTCATCCGACAGTAGGTTTCATTGACTTCCAGGAGGCGCCCCTGGGTGTCCAGCAGCCAGAAGCCATCCATGGCCGTCTGAAGGATGGTCCGATGCCTTTCCTCCCTTTCCCGAAGATCCTGGGTGCGGGCCTGGATCACCAACTCCTGGGATTCGAAGAACCGCGCGTTCTGGATGACCAGGGCGGCGACGGGGCCCAGGAGCTCCAGGGCCCGCAGCGTCTCCGAATTCCGCTGCATGTCCAGCAGGTGGACGATCACCATCAGGCCCGCGAAGCGAGTCCCCACCTTCAGGGGCAGGACCAGGGCTCCGTTGAATCCCACTCTGGCCAGAAGGGCCTTGACCGCTTCCGGCGTATCGTCCCCCTGCCAGAGGACAGCCCCCTCGAACTGGTGGGCCACCTGGGCCAGTCCCTCCAGCAGGGCCAGGTTCTCGGGCGTCCCGTGGCGGGGGGGTTCGAGGGCGATCAGCCCGTGCCTGTGGCCGGGCCCCTCCCCCAGGGGATGGAGGAGGGCCACCAGGCGGGCCCCCACCAGTTCCCGCACCTGCTGGGCCAGGTAGGTGCCCATGCGCCCGGGGTTCTCCGAGAGGCCCACCAGGGTCTCGAGGATATCGAGCACCATGAACTGCACGGCGGCGGAATCCCTGCCCCGGGGACCTTCGGAGAAGCTAGCCATCGGATTTCCCCAGGTGCAGGGCCCTCTCCAGGCTGGAGCGCAGGGCCTCCAGGTCCACCGGCAGGATCTCCCAGGGCAGGCCCGTGAATTCCGAGGCCTCCCGCATCTCCTGTTCCGGAACGGGCACCAGGCCGGTGTCCAGGTACACGAGCCGGGTATGCATGTCCCTCATCAGGCTCTGTGCATTTTCACAGCTCAGCCCCAGTTCATGTTCGAAGATCCTGCGCCAGCAGTGAGCCCATTCCGGCAGGAAGAAGAAGGCCCCCTCCTTCCGGAGTTGGCGGTACCGTTCCCTTCCCAGGATGATCTCGCAGCAGTTGATGCCCTCCGTACGAGTGGCGCCCGGGGAGGATTGCAGTTCCAGCATGTGGGCACAGCAGTCCCCGAAGCCCAGCACCACCTCGTGGCCCTGGGCTCTCTCGGCCTCCAGGATCCTCCGGAGCTGGGCCTCCAGCTGTTCGGGCACCATGTGCAGCATGGAACTGAGGTAGCGGACGCTCGCAGCCAGGGCCCCAGCGGCCTGCAGGGCTTCGATCTCCCGGCGGAAGATGGAGCAGGCGATGCAGGTGGGGGAGGCCTTCATCGGGCCAACCCGGCCCATTCCAGGGCGGCCTCCCGCACGGCCTCAATGACTTCGGGCTTTGTCGCCAGGGGCACGTCGGCGCTGCCGCTGGCCAGGATGAAATTGGGATCCGAGCGGCGCTCATCCAGAACCTGAAGGCAATGGGCCTTCACGGCCTGGGGCTGGCTGTCTTCCAGATCCGGTCCGTTCAGGCCGCCCAGGATCAGGGGGCCGGGGCCCAGGCGCAGGCGACCCTCGGCCAGCTCATCCCGGGAATCGAGCACGTAGCCCGCCACACCGGGAAGGCCTCCCAGCAGAGCCAAATGGGGGACCAATCGGCAGCCGCCGTGGTGGAGGATAAGGGGGCCGGGCAGCTGGCTGAAACAGGCGCGGAGGGCCGGCAGGGTGAGGCTCCGGATCAGCCGCTCGGGCAGGACATCGGGATTGCTGAAATTGGCCGTGACCCCCAGGGCGAGGCCCCCGCTCTCCAGGAGTCGCCGGCCCCAGAGCGCGCAGAAGGCCGACGCCCTCTCCAGCAGAACCCGGGCCGAGCCTTCATCGAAGAGCAGCGTATCCAGCCAGCCTTCGGCCCCCAGGAGCATCACCGGCAGGTCCGCGGGACTGGGCATGGAGGGGATCATGGGGACTTCGCCCCGGAACCGCTGGGCCATCAGCCGTGTGCATTCGGTGAGGTAGCCCAGGACCGGATGGTCGCCGGGTTCCGGGGACCACCGGGCCAGGGCCTCGGCGGCGGAGGCGAAGGGGGGCCGGGCCAGGGTGGGGGGCTGGGTGAGGTGGTGATGGAGGGTGCCTCCGAAGGCTTCGGCCAGCAGGGGGAAGGCGAAGGGACCGAAGAGCAGATCGGACTCGAAGCGCTCCCGGACCGCGCATTGCCCCTCCAAGTATACCTGGGGGTCGGAGTAGTGATCCCTCAACGAGGCCCCCGTGAGCCGGGCCCCGTAGAGCGACAGCATCAAGGTAAAGGCAGGGCGGTCCACGGGCTGGCCGCCCAGGGTGGCGAGAACGCGCTCTTGGCTGTTCATGGCGCCTCCAGGGGTTCGGGGTACAGGCGGCAGGAGCGGGCCCAGAGTTCCTCGATGAGGGCAGGGGCCTGAAGGGCGTCCCCGGCACTGCCATCCCCTCCGAATTCCGTCACCAGTTCGGGGCGCAGCTTGAAGATCGCCCCCCCCACGGCCAGTTGCAGACGCCCCCCGAGACCGCGCCGATCGATCTCGGCCCGGAGCTTGGGGACGTTCCGGGCCGTGGAAAGCATCATGGCCGAGGCCCCGATCACCCGGGCGCCGGTCTCCAGGGCCGCATCCACGAAGGCGACGGCTTCCACATCCACCCCCAGGTCATGGACCCTCCAGCCCGCCATGCGCAGGAAGGCCGCCACCATCTTGGGACCCAGGGGGTGGTAGTCATCCTCGATGTTGCCCAGCACTACCGTGCCCCTCTCGCCTAGCGGCGTCTGGCCCTGGGCTTCCCGGGCGGCCAGCACCTTCACCAGCAGATCCTCCGCCACCTTGGCGGCCACATAGCCCTGGGCCAGGGAGACGTCATGCCCCGCGGCGGCCCACCGGACGCCGAACTCGTTCAGGGTGGGGGTCAGCAGTCCCGCCACCGCCGCCTCATGGCTGTGCTCCGACGCCCAGGCGTCGAGGATCTCGCTGGCCCTGGCCCGCTCCGCCTCCGTGATGGCCGAGAGCAGTTCTTCCATCCAGTTCCGGGTCATGGCAGATTCCTCGGCGGCGACAGTTTGGAATATCGGTCATTGCCTGGAGAAAGCTAAGTTCGGAAGGGATTTCGCCCCAGGTTCCCGGCCGATTAAGGCAAGCCGTCAGTTCTTCCGGAGTTTCCGGTATCTCCGGATCAGCCCATTGGTGGAGCTGTCGTGCTTGAGTGCGGGCTCCTGGGCCCCCTCCAGTTCCGGCTGGATCTTCTGGGCCAGGACCTTGCCCAGTTCCACGCCCCACTGATCGAAGGAATCGATGGACCAGATCGCGCCCTGGGTGAAGACCAGATGCTCGTAGAGGGCACCAGGGCACCGAGAATGCCGGGGGTGAGGCGCTCGGCCATCAGGAAGTTCGACGGCCGGTTGCCCTCGAAGCTGCGGTGGGGCGCCAGTCCTTCCGCGACGCCTTCGGCCTTTACCTCTTCCGGCGTCTTGCCGAAGGCCAGGGCCTCCGCCTGGGCCAGGGCATTGGAGATCAGCAGGTCGTGGTGGCGGCCCAGGGGGTTCAGGCTCTGGGCGAAGGCCAGGAAATCGCAGGGGATCAGCTTCGTGCCCTGGTGGATCATCTGGTAGAAGGAGTGCTGGCCGTTTGTGCCGGGCTCCCCGAAGTAAATGGCGCTGGTCTGGTAGTCCACCGTTTCACCCGCGAGGGTGGTGCGCTTCCCGTTGCTCTCCATGATGAGCTGCTGGAGGTAGGCCGGAAAGCGTTTCAGATACTGGTCGTAGGGCAGGACGGCCACGGCCTGGGCGTCGAAGAAGCAGGTGTACCAGAGGCCGATGAGCCCCATGAGCACCGGCAGGTTCTGCTCGAAGGAGGCCGTGCGGAAGTGCTCGTCCATGGCGTGGAAACCCGCCAGCATTTCCCGGAAGCGCTCGGGACCGATGGCCAGCATGGCGGAGAGCCCGATGGCGCTCTCCATGGAGTAGCGGCCGCCCACCCAGTCCCAGAAGCCGAACATGTTCGCCGTATCGATGCCGAATTCCGAGACCAGGGCGGCGTTGGTGGAGAGGGCCACGAAGTGCCGGGCGATGGCAGCCTCGTCCTTCAGCGCCCCCAGGCACCAGGCCCGGGCCGTGCGGGCGTTGGTCATGGTCTCCTGGGTGGTGAAGGTTTTCGACGCCACGATGAAGAGCGTCTCCCCCGGATCCAGATCCCGGGTGGCTTCCTGGAAATCCGTGCCGTCCACGTTGGACACGAAGCGGAACCTGAGCTCCGCGGTGGTGTAGTGTTTCAGGGCCTCGAAGGCCATGACGGGCCCCAGATCCGAGCCGCCGATGCCGATGTTGACGACGGCGCGGATGGGGCGGCCCGTGTGGCCCAGCCAGGCGCCGGCACGCACCCGCTCGCAGAAGGCCCCCATGCGATCCAGCACCGCGTGGACATCCCCGACCACGTCCCGCCCGTCCACCTCGATGCGCTGCCCCTTGGGCGCCCTCAGCGCCGTGTGCAGCACGGCGCGATCCTCGGTGACATTGATCCGGTCCCCCCGGAACATCGCCTCGATGCGCCCCCGCAGGTCCGCCTCTGTGGCGAGTTCCAGCAGCAGGCGAAGGGTCTCATCCGTGAGGCGGTTCTTGGAATAGTCCAGGAAGAGGCCCGCCCCCTCGCAGGTGAGGCGCTCACCCCGGGTGGGATCCTGGGCGAAGAGCCCCCGCAGATGAAGGCCCTTCACCTCGGCATGGTGAGCCGTCAGGGCCTTCCAGGAGGGACGCTGGGTGAGGGACAGCTGGTTCATGGGAACTCCGGGGAGCGCAAGGCAAGTAGTTTTAACAGGGATGCAGGAGATCGGGAGGATCGAAGCGCGGTCGGGAGGCGCCTCGGGCTGGAAGCCCTGCCTTTCCCCTCATCCCCGTTGATCATGAGCCTTCCCGCGGACTCCAGCCATCCTTCAACCGGAACACTCAGAAGTGCAAGGTGAGGGCCGCATAGGGATTCGACGTGCTGTGCCCCTGCTCCAGCCTCCCGCAGAGGATTCCGAGGGAGAGGCAGACGCGCTCCCGGAACCACAGTCCCCCCTCCAGGCGACCCGCGGCCTTGTTGAGGGAGCGCTTGGCCGGGCCCGTGTCGTTGTCGGCCCCGATCTCCCAGTGCTGGAAGGCGGGCCCCAGGGAAAGGAAGGGTTCCAGGCTGCCTGAGGCCGGGAAGAGATAGCAAGCCTCCGCGCCGAGCCCCGCAGTCCGGACGATCTGTTTCCCCGGAGAGGCGGGGAAGATATCCCCGTCCATGCGAATCCTCAGTCTCAGGGGCATGTCTCCCAGCATGGCCATGAATCCGCCCCCCCCGGACACCTGGTTCCCGGCCAACTCCCGGACTCCCGTCCCGCCTCTCGAGGTCCGCAGCTGGAAGTGGTACTGGATGCCCTTCTCGTCCCTGGGCAGGGAGAAGTTCGGCCGTGCCTGGGCCGGAAGCGGAATTCCCAGCGCCATCAGGACCAGGGCAATCAGCACGCGCATTCGAAACTCCAGGAAGATGGTCATTCTAAGGCTCCCCTCAGGATCCCGCGCAGCAGGTACCAGGGCAGGACCCAACCGATGGCCAGCCCGAACAGCAGATCCAGCCCGTAGTTCCCCAGGAAGGCCCCCAGGAACATGACCAGCGCCACGGGCGTCCCCAGCAGTTTGGCCAAGATCCCCGCGCCCCGGGTCCACACGGCGTCCAGGAAGGACTCGGCGTCCCCGAAGCTGGGGAAGGCGTGCATGGCGATGGCCACCGCCAGCCACAGGGGCAGCACCTTCAAAGTCCACACCGATGCCCCCGGAATGCGCCCGCTCAGGGCCAGACAGCCCAGAGCGCAGCCCACGGTCGTGTTCACGAGGAAGGGCCCCAGGGAGATCAACAGGTGCCGCCACCAGCTGCGGGGCCGCTCGTGCAGCACGTAGCCGGCGGGGATCCCGAAGCGGAAGTAGCAGACCCGGAGCACGCGGGTGCCCGTGAGATGGCAGAGGAGCTGGTGGCCCAGCTCGTGGACGATGACGCCCGGGATGCTGGCCAGGACCAGCAGGATGCGGAAGACGAAGGCGATCATCCTAGAGGAAGGCCCGCAGGCTCTCGTCGATGCCCTTGCGCATCTCGTACCACCATTCGAGTCCGGCCTCCCCCTTGTCCTTCTCGAAGGCCTCGATCCATTGCTGGAGGATTGGATCCCGATCGCCCTCCACATCCCGGCGCCGCTTGAGGAACGTGAACACGAAATCCAGGTTGCGCTCGGATTCCCAGTAGACCGAGGCGTTGCGGCTGTTGATGCGGCTCGCGGCCACCTCCACGGCATGGAGGTACTCGGCCTTCATCCCGTAGAGGGACTGCACGATCTCCGGCAGCATCTCTTCGGCCCAGCCGCGGTGGAAGCGGCAGAGGCCCAGGTTGTCCATGACCAGCTCGGCCTTCATGCGCTCGGCGCAGATCTTCCCCAGGGTCCGGGGCGGGAAGAATTCCGGGCCGTAGAACATGTAGTACTTGCCCATGATGGCCATGGGCGCGAGGGCCCCGGGGGTCCAGTACTGGTTGGGCACCATCCAGCCGCGCCGGCCGTGGGCCGTGTGGACGAAGGTCTCAAGGATGCGCTTTCCGCGCTCCCGGTGGATCTTCCGGGCGAACTTGCGCACCCCCTCGGAGAGGTCCAGCACGCCCTTCCTTTCGAGAATGGCGTCCAGGAGCTCGCAGCCGAGTTCGGCGTTGTGCATGGAATCTGCCACCACGTCGAAGCCTTCCAGGTTCCAGCGAGGCATCCGGCTCACACCCAGATCCTCCCTGGAGAGCTCGCCCCGCTCCAGGCACTCCATGAGCCAGGCGACCACGCCCCCTACGGCGATGCCGTCGAAGCCCGCGGCATCGGCCTTGCCGTTGAGCTTTTCCGCGGCGCGCTGATCGAAGATGCCGCACAGGGGCCCCAGGGTCTGGTAGGGCTCGTAGTCCTTCTTGAATTCCCCATTCAGCTTCTTGCACACGGCGGCGCAGGGTTCCCCGCAGGTGGCCTGCTGCTTGGCCTGGATGCTCTCCTCGTTGAACTGCTTCAGGTAGTGGTCCACCACCAGCCGCTGGTGGACATCGAGACGCGCATCCTCGGAATCGAGGATGGAGCGGTAGTTGAAGGTGAGCATCCGGCCCTTGATGGACGCGTAGTTCACGCCGAAGGTGCCGCCCGTCTCGAACTTGGGATCGAAGCGGTACTTGGTGGTGCTCTCGAAATCCTTGGCCGCGAGACGTTGCTTGTACTTGGCCTCGAACCATTCGTCGGCCACCTTGCGGTCCCGGAAGTCCTCGTCCAGGAAGGTCCCTCCATAGATCACCGCGGCGATGCCATGCTCCTGGAGCATCTTGGAACCCAGACCGCCCCGCCCTGCCCAGGTATCGACGCAGGTGATCCGGCCCTTCTGGATGGGCGCGCTGCCGATGGCACCGAAATCCGTGGAGAGCGCCGCGGGCCCCACGGCCAGCACCCGGGGATCGTTCTCATAGCTGGAGCCGAAGCGCTCCAGCACCTCCTCCATGAGCCCGTACACCCCACCCCGTCCCCGAGCCCAGGCCTTGGCCAACTCCACGGGCACGATATCGACATGGATCTCCTCGCCATGGTTGCGGTTCAGGTAGAGGATCGACGGCACCGACGCCTTGCCCACCAGGCTGATCATGTTGATGCCCAGGTTGTTGAAGGGCAGGCCAGCGCCTCCCATGCTGGAGACGAAGAAGCCCCGCCAGCAGGGCGAGAAGCCGGTCACGATGAGCCGGTTGCTGCCGGGGAGGATGGAACCCGCGAAGATCCCCGTGCCGATGTTGAGGCTCCGCCACTTGTCCGTGAGATGGAGACCCAGATCCACGGGACCGAAGTACTCGCCGAGCCTGTACCGCTGGAGACGGTAGAAGCCCGTGGCGGGATCGATGAAGAGGACGCGCTGAACGGCTTCCATGGAGACACTCCCGTTACAAATGAAATGAACCACAGAGAGCACGGAGAAAAACAGAAAGCACACAGAGAAAAATGGATTCAAAATTGGTACTTTTCTTTTCTCTGTGTCCTCCGTTTTTCCCCTCTGTGCCCTCTGTGGTTCATCTATGTAATACCGCGCCTATGCCTCAGACCGCTCCACCCACACCGAGAGCAGCTGGAGAGAGACGCCCACGGCGGCGGCCATCCATTCCAGGGAGACCCATTCCTGCACGGAATGGAAGCTCTGGCCACCGGCGAAGATGTTGGGGGTGAGGATGCCCATGAAGGAGAGCCTGGAGCCGTCCGTGCCGCCGCGGATGGCCTTGCGCAGAGGCTCCAGCCCCTGGCGCCGCACCGCCTCCAGCGCATAGTCGAGCACCTTGGGATCCTCCGCGATCTTGTAGCCCATGTTGCGGTAGGACGCCTTGATCTCCAGGGAGATGTGGGCCCCCGGAAAGCGGGCGGCGACCCCTTCGATCACGCGGCGCAGGGAATCCTCCCGCGCCAGCAGTTCATCCTCCGTGAAGGCGCGCACCAGCAACTTCAGTTCGGCCTTGGTGACATCGCCCTTCAGGTCGAAGGGATGGAGGTAGGGTTCCCTGCCCTCCGTGGTCTCCGGGAGGCGGTCCAGGGGCAGGGCCTCCGTGATGCTGGAGGCCACGCGCACGGCGTTGATCATCACGTGCTTGGCATATCCCGGATGCACATCGTGGCCCTTGATGGTGACAATGGCCGTATCGGCGCAGAAGGTCTCGTCCTCGATCTCGCCGAGATCCGAACCATCCAGGGTGTAGGCGTACTTCGCCCCGAAGGCCGCCACGTCGAAATGCTCGGTGCCCCGGCCCACCTCCTCGTCGGGTGTGAAGCCGATGCGCAGTTCCCCATGAAGGAATTCGGGATGGCGGCGCAGCCAGGCGATCATCGTCAGGATCTCCGCGATGCCCGCCTTGTCATCGGCGCCCAGCAGCGTCGTGCCGTCCGTGTGAACCAACGTGTGCCCGACACACTGGGCCAGGGCCGGATTGGTGGCCATCGGGATCGTCTCGCCGGTGCCCGGAAGGGCGATCGCGCCCCCCTCGTAGGCCTGGATGATCTGCGGCTTCACGCCCCCGCCGGGAGTTCCCGCATAGGTGTCCAGGTGGGCCAGGAAGCCCACCACGGGCACCTTCCCGTGCGCGGGATGCCCGGCAGGCAGATTGGCGGGCACCGTGGCGAAGACATAACCCCACGCGTCCATGGCAGCGTCCCCGCAGCCCAGGGCCTGGAGTTCCTCCACCAGGATCCGCGCCAGATCCTTCTGTTTTTCCGTGGAGGGAAAGCAGATGGCCTCCTCGTCGCTCTGCGTGTCCACCTGCACGTACCGGAGGAAGCGGGCGAGCAGCTCCTGCTTCTCGGAAGGGTCGAGGGTCCGGATCGTCATGGGATCTCCTGTTCCCACCAGTATGAAGCAGCCCAAGGCATTCAGTCGGCGCCGCCTCCTCTCGCCTGATGGGCTGGGTCGAGCTCCTGGGCCTTCCGGAAGCAGGCCACCGCGTCGGACTCGCTGCCCGTCCGGCGATGGATCTCGCCCATCGCGCGCCAGGGTTCCGCCTCCCGGGTGCGGATCCGGGCGGCGTTCTGGAGGGCCTGGATGGCGCGGGCAGACCAGTTCAGGTTGGCCATTCTCAGCCGGCCGAGCATCAGCCAGGCGTCAAAGGCGACGTCTCCGTCGGGCAGCACCCGGACGGCCTGTTCCAGGGTGGTCACGGCCTCCACGGTGTGGCCCAGCCTGGCCTGACGGCGGGCCCGCTCCAGCAGCCTCCTGGCCTCCAGCAGCGCCTGGGGCTTGGGCGGATCCGGGATTCCCCTGCGCTCTGGATCCAGGTCGATGAACTGAGCCTGGCTGTCGTCGAGCCGGGGTTGAGGAGGCGGCCCATCGCCTCCCGGCGGGAGGGGCTGGGGTCGGGGCCCGCAGGGGGGCAAATCGTCCGGCCGGGGCACCGACCAAGAGGGGGGACGCGGCCCGCAGGGCGGCAGATCGATCGCGGAGGGTCTCGCCACGGCCGCGGGGCCCCCGGGAGCCGGGTCCGGATCGATGAATTCGGGCTGGCCGTCGAGGTCGAGTTCGCCCATTTCGATGGGGGCAACCTGGCTGCGCTGTTTCGGAGGTCCAAACGGCGTATTGGAAGGCGGCAGGATGAAGGGCAGGCCCTGCCCGGCCAGGCAGAGTGCCCTGCTCGTGCTCACGGTGGGGCGCTTCCCGCAGGCCAGCGCCAGGGTTCCAAGGGCCCAGAGGGTGGCCAGGAACCGGCCTGCCTCAGCCTCGTCGAGGCCGCTGAGGAAAAGGAAGGTCTCGAAGCCGATGGCCTCGGCGCCGAGAAAGGAGAGGGCATAGGCGGTGCTGGAGGTGAGAGGCAAATCCGCGAGGCTGCTGAGCAGATCGGCCCGGCCCTCCCATTTCCAATCGGACTCCGCATGGAGGATCCTCAGCAGCTCCGCCGGGTCGTTGAATTCCCGGAAGGTGCGCCAGATGAACGGCCTGGACTGCAGCCTGAACGGGGCTCCCCGGCTCGGCACAGGGTCCGCGGTCTCGGCGTTCCAGGTCCACTGGAGGATCGGATGCTCCAGGGCGTTGATCATGACTTGTTCCTGGAGGCATTGGAGATGACCGTCCCTCGCCGTGAGGTCCATCATCCCCCAGGAGATGACCTTCTCCCCGATGGGGGAGGGCTCGCCGCTGGCGAGCAGCCTGTTGAGGGACGGGAGATCGAGGATGCCCTGGCGGAGGAGGTAGCCGCCGAACTGCTCACCGGCCGCCTCGCTCCGGAGGGAAATCAGCTCGCCTTCCAGAAAGGAGATCCTTCGCACGGCATCGCTCTGCTCCAGAACCAGTTCACCATTTCCGGTCTCCTGCCGGATGGCGCCCAGGAGGATCGGCAGATTCTTGCAGGGAACAGCCTCACTCACGAACCCCCCTTGCCGCTGCCGGGAGTTTATACCGAAGCTTGGCATTCTTCGCCTGATTCCGGGGTGGGTCCCCGGGACGGGCCCATACTTGCCGACATCAGAGGGTGCATGAAGACCTGGTCCGAATTCCGCGAACACCTCCGCACCCGCAGCCCTCTCCCCGGGGCCTGGAGCCCGCTGCGCTTCCTGGGTCCCGGCATGCTGGTGGCCGTGGGCTTCATCGATCCCGGCAACTGGGCCTCCAACGTGGCCGCGGGCGCGGGTTTCGGCTACCAGCTGCTCTGGGTCGTCACCCTCTCCACCCTCATGCTGATCCTGCTCCAGCACAACGCGGCCCACCTGGGCATCGTCACGGGCCTCTGTCTGGCGGAGTCCGCCACGGAGCATCTCCCCCGATGGATCTCCCGGCCGGCCCTGGGTTCAGCCATGCTGGCAGCCATCGCCACGGCCTTCGCCGAGATCATGGGCGGCGCCATCGCCCTGGGAATGCTGTTCCACCTTCCCCTCAGGCTCGGCGCCTGCCTCACGGCCCTGGTGGTGGGCGGACTCCTCTTCCTGAACTCCTACGGGCGCATCGAGAAGCTCATCGTGGGCTTCGTCTCGCTCATCGGCCTGGGCTTCCTCGTCGAGCTGATGCTGGTCCACACCCATTGGAGCGCGGCCCTCACGGGCTGGGTGAAGCCGAGCCTGCCCCTGGGTTCCATGGCCATCGTCATGAGTGTGCTGGGGGCGGTGGTCATGCCCCACAACCTCTTCCTGCACTCGGAATTCATCCAGAGCCGCAAGTGGAACCTCCAGGGCGACGACGCCATCCGGCACCATCTGCGCTTCGAGTTCTTCGATACGCTGTTCTCCATGATCGTGGGCTGGGCCATCAACAGCGCCATGATCCTGCTGGCCGCGGCCACCTTCTTCCAGCACAGGGTGCCCGTGGATTCCCTCGAACAGGCCGAGGCCATGCTGCGCCCCATCGTGGGTCCCGCCGCCGCCGTGATCTTCGCCCTGGCCCTCCTCTGCGCGGGCGTCGCCTCGTCGATCACAGCGGGCATGGCCGGGGGCAGCATCTTCACGGGGATCTTCGGCCGCACCTACGATATCGGCGAGGGCCACACAAGAGCGGGCCTCCTCGTCACACTGCTGCCCGCCCTGGCCGTCGTCTTCGTCGTGACAGACAGCTTCAAGGCCCTGCTCCTGAGCCAGGTGCTGCTCAGCATCCAGCTCCCCGTCACCATCCTCCTCCAGCTCAGCCTCACCTCTTCGCGCAAGGTGATGGGAGCCTACGCCAACGCAGGCATCGAGAAGCTCCTGCTCTGGACCACGGCGGTCGTCGTGATCGCCCTCAACCTGATGCTGCTGAAGAGCGTGATACTCGGCTAGGAAACGGGCGCGCCCATCCGGAAATAGTCCCGCATTCGCTCCCCCCGGAAGAGCAGCGCGCAGAGCCCCGTGGCCAAGGCGACGGAGCCGAGGATGAGCAGGAGGCGCAGGAAGGGCTGCCCCTCGGCCCTCCGCTCGGCCACCAGGAAGGCCAGCACCCGCAGCCATTCCAGGCTCCCCAGCAGGAGCCCCACCTGCACCGTGCGGGCCGCCCAGGAGCGCCGCACGAAGAGCAGGGCGATGAGCGCCAGGGCAGCCAGCACCAGGAGGAGGTCCCCGGAGCGCAGGAAGTGGGCGCCCAGGACGAGGAGCATGAGGGCGACGGGAAGGAGGCGAAGGGCCATCATGCGGCGGAACTCGTCCTGAAATCCTTCCCCAGCCAGCCCTTGGCGAGGATGAGCACCAGGGTGCTCACGCAGGCGAGGCAGCCGAAGAAGAACCACATGGTGCCCGTGGACTGGGGGCCTACCTGAGGACACCAGCGCGCCAAGGCAATGCCCGAATAGAGGGGCACGAGCATCTTGGTGAGGAACCAGGGGAACTGGGCCACGCCCATGTAGGCCCCCGTGCGGCCCTCGGGGGCGATCTCGGCGGCGTACTGGAGGAAGCGGGGCTGCCACATGGCTTCGCCGATGCTGAGCACGAGGATGTAGGCGAAGAGGCCCCAGACAGTGGGCCCCAGGGCCAGGATGAAAGCCGGCGCCGCCATCACCGCCGTGCCCGCCACCATCATGTTGTAGACCTTCGTGCGGACGGAGAGGGCGGCCACGATGGGGCAGAGGATGAAGATCAGGAGGGCGTTGAGGTTCGAGGCCACCTCGAAGTTCTCACCCACCCTGGATCCGGCAAAGGCCCGGGCCACGTACTGGGGGATCACCAGCCAGTTGTAGGCGAACAGGGTCTGCACGGGGATGAGCGCGAAGATGAAGGCGAAGAATTTGAGGTCCGAGAGCGGGTGGTTCGCCAGCCAGCGCAGGGTGGCCTTCTGCTTCTCCGCAGAGAGGATGAAGAAGGCCATGACGCTCAGGGCCTCGAGGCCCCACAGCACGATCCGGCCCGTCCAGGACGGCACCAGGACCACCAGGAAGACCAGCAGGGACAGGCAGACCCAGAGGTGCACGGGGACCTTGCGCGCGTGATCCTCGGCCGCCTTGGTCTCCTTGGCATCCCGCAGGGCGGCATGTTCCGCCTCCGTCTGGGGTCCCGCGGCGGCGGCGGCCGCCTTGGACTCGGCCGTAGCCTTCTCCAGGGTTTTTCGCGTCAGCAGGGAGACCAGGAGGGTGAGACCCAACAGAGTGGTGAAGGCATAGAAGCCGATGGCCCCGTTCATCCCGAAGGCCCGTCGCAGGGGCGACATGAAGGAGGGCAGCCAGCCCCCCAGATTGTTCACGGCATAGAGCATGGCGAAGGCCATGCCCGATGTCGCCGCGGTGGTGATCTGGCGGGTGCCCGCGTAGATGGCGGGCTGGTACATGCCGAAGCCCGAGACGATGAGGAGGATCCCGCCGAGAGCCGTCAGGTTCATGGGCGAACCCAGGCTGCCCCCCGCCAGCCCGAACCCGGGCGTCAGGGCCAGCAGGACGCGCCCCAGGAACATCAGGCAGATGGCCACGATGAGGGTGCGCCGCAGCCCCCAGGCATCCACCCGGGACCCAAATATCAGCATGGAGAAGGTGATGCCCGACGTGAGGGCGCCCACCATCCAGCCCGCGTGCTTGTCGCTGAGGCCCACGATCTGGTTGAAGTACATAGCCAGGTAGGTGAGCGTCCCGAAGTAGGCGAAGCCCTCCAGCATGTAGCTGAGGTTCACGGCCCACAGGGCCCGGGGGGCATGGATCAGATCGATGAAGGGCTGGGTGATCTCCCGCAGAGGGGATGGGGGGGCGGCGGTGGGATCGGTCACGAAGGCTCCGTGGGGGGATGGCCTTCACGGTACCACGGCGCCGGGGATCGCTTCGCTCCTCGCTGGCATCGAATCCTCCATGCTCCTGCTCCTCCCCGCCGCCAAGACCCTGGACTTCGAGACGCCCGCCCCGGTGGGGATTTCGACTCAGCCGGATTTCCTGGAAGAGGCCGCCCGGCTGGCCGGAGAACTCCGGGCCCTGACCCCGGGGGAACTGGCCGCCCGCATGGCCCTCTCGGAGAAGCTCGCCCGCCAGGTCTTCGACTACTACCAGGCCTGGCGCCCGCCCTTCACGGCCCGGAACGCCAGGCAGGCCCTCCTGGCCTACGCGGGGGATCTCTACGGGGCCCTGGACGCACCCACCCTGACGAAGGCCGAACGGCACTTCGCCCAGGGGCGGGTCCGCATTCTCTCGGGGCTCTACGGCCTCCTGCGCCCCCTGGACCTCATGGCGCCCTACCGTCTCGAGATGGGCGGCCGGATGGCCGCGGGCAGCCTCTACGCCTTCTGGGGCGGCAAGCTGACCGAAGGCTTGAATGTCCTGCTCGATGAGGCGCAAGGCGAAGGGCGGGAGCCTGTCCTCCTCAATCTCGCCTCCCAGGAATACGCCAAGGCCATCCAGCCTTTGAAGCTGCGGGGACGGATGATCACGCCGGTCTTCCAGGAAGGCCGGGCCGGGCGCTTCCGGGTGCTGAGCGTCTTCGCCAAGCGGGCCCGGGGCCTCATGGCCCGCCATGTCATCCGGCACCGCCTGACAGGTCTCGAGGGGTTGCGGCGATTCAACGAAGCGGGTTATGGATTCAAGGAGGATCTCTCGACAGCGGAGCGGTGGGTCTTCCAGCGGGAAATGTCATAGCCTTGTGGAATTTTCGGAAGCCCAACACACAGGGGAAGCGTCCTGCATCCAACCCAGGAATAGGGAGGGTGAGATGACATCGCCGAAGATCTGGGGGCTGTTGGTGGCGACCGCCTTGGTGGCCGGGCTCGGAATCTCCGCGTTCTCTGCCCGCCCCCAGCCGACGTCCGCCAGCGCAGCCCCCCGACTCTCGAACCAGGAGACACCCGTGCCCCCCAAACCCACCCAGGAAGAACTGAAGCAGAAGCTGAGCCCCCTGCAATACCGGGTCACCCAGGAGGCTGCCACGGAGCCCCCCTTCCATAACGAGTTCTGGAACGAGCACAGGGAAGGGCTCTACGTCGATATCGTGAGCGGCAAGGTCCTCTTTTCCTCCCAGGACAAGTTCGATTCGGGCTGCGGCTGGCCCAGTTTCACCAAGCCTGTGGAGGGTGGAGAAGTCGTCGAGAAGCGGGATGTGGGCCTGGGCATGGTCCGCACGGAGGTGCGCTCCAGGGAGGCCGATTCCCACCTGGGCCATGTCTTCGACGACGGGCCCGCCGACAGGGGCGGACTGCGCTACTGCATCAACTCCGCATCGCTGCGCTTCATCCCGGTGGAGGCTCTCGAGAAGGAGGGCTATGGCAGTGCCCTGCCCCTCTTCGGCAGGCCCGCCCCCAAGGTGGAAATGGAAGTGGCGACATTTGCGGGCGGTTGTTTCTGGGGCATGGAGGAACTGCTGCGCCGACAGCCCGGCGTCCTGGAGATCGAAGTGGGCTACACCGGCGGGCGCGTGCCCAATGCCACCTACGAGCACCACGAAGGCCATGCCGAGGCCGTGCAGATCCGCTTCGACCCGTCCAAGACCAGCTTCGAGGCCCTGCTGCGCTTCTTCTTCAAGATGCACGACCCCACGACCCTCAACCGCCAGGGCAACGATCTGGGGAGCTCGTACCGCAGCGCCATCTTCACTCACAGCGACAGGCAGAGACTCGCGGCGGAACGGGTGAAGACCGAGGTGGAGGCCTCGGGCAAGTGGAAGAAACCCATCGTCACGGAGATCACGGCCGCGGGTCCCTGGTGGAAGGCCGAGGAGGACCACCAGGACTACCTCCAGAAGCACCCCGGCGGATACACCTGCCACTTCGTGAGGGACTGATTCAGCGCTCGCCCTTCGTGCAGAACGGTCTCATCTCCTCTCGGCAGGCCTCAACGACAGCGCGGAAGGCTGCCTGGGTCTTCAGGCACTTCACGATGGCCTCCGCCAGGAGCCTCCCCCCCACATCATCCGTGGGATAGTGCACGCCGCCCAGGATGCGGCCCCAGGCGGCACGCTGGGCGCGGGCCATCAGCGCCTCGCGCCGCTCCGGAAAGATCTCCGCCAAGACTCCTGCCCGGACGAAGGCCTGAAGGGAATGGCCGCTGGGGTACGAATCATTGGGAGGCATGAAGACGCAGGGCCGGATCCTCGGATCCAGCCTGGGCGGGCGCGGGCGGCTGTGGATGACCTTGGCGCGCTCGGCAATGGCATGCGCGTCCACGGTCAGTTTCCAGAAAAACTGGGCGGTCTGCGGCAGTCCCTCGGCCCGAAACCAGGGTCCCAGGACCGGGGCGAATTTCCAGACCGTATCCCGATCGATGTCCTGGGCCCAGGCCTCCTGCTCGGGCGTGCGGCCCAGCTGCCCCTGCAGGACGGCCTCCAGGTCGGCCCATTCGGCCAGGGAGTCGCGCGCCGGCGGGGGCGGCAGCAGGCGGGGCAGGTCCAGGGCCTCGGCCAACAGGAAGTGCCCGGGAGGGGTGGCCTGCTCCCAAGGCATGGGCCCCTCCTGAGCCCCGGCCCAACCCGTGCCGAGGAGGAGGAGCGCGACGGCGGAGATGGGGAATCTGCTCACGCGGCCTTCTTCATGCGGAAGGGCTCGGCTTCCTTCCGGCAGGCCTCCACGGCCTCCCGGAAGGCCGGGCTCTTCCTCAGCTCCGCCAGGAAGGCTGCCGCCAGCAGTCGCCCTCCCACCACGTCCGTGGGGAAGTGCACCCCCCCCAGGATCCGGGACCAGGCGGCCCGGTGGGCGTAGGCCAGGAGAGCCTCGCGTTCCTCGGGGAAGACCTCCGCCAGGACGCCGGCCTGGACGAAGAGGTAGAGCGAATGGCCGCTGGGATAGGAACTGCTCTCGCGGCTCAGGGGCACGCAGGGCTGGACGCGCGGATCCACCAGGGGGGGGCGGGGCCGAAAGTGGCAGTGCTTGGCCTGGACGCTCAGGGGCTGCAGTTCGTCCCCGATCTGCTTCAGGAGGCGGGCGAGTCCGGGGACATTCGAGGGCGCGAACCAGGGGCCCAGGGCCTGGGCGAAATCGAAGGGACCGCCCCCATCCACGGCCCTGGCCAGGGCCACCTGTTCCGCCGTGCGCCAAGCCTGGTTCTGCAGCACGGTCTCCAGGTCGCCCAGGGCGGCCAGGGAGTCCGGTTCCGGAGGCCTGGGCAGGACCTTACCGGGGTCGAGGGCCCCGCCCGGGAGGAATCGGGGCGCGGGTGCCTGGACCGCGGCGGCCGCCTTGGCCTCCTGGGCCAGGGCCGGCCCCGGGGAGAGGCAGGAGAGAAGGCCCGACAGGACCAGCAGGGGCAGCGCGCGTTTCATTTCCAGACCTCGAGGAGCCATGGGGCGAATTTACCACTTCGGGACCGAAGCGCCTTGTCGCAATCGGGAATCGATTATCATCAGAGTGCTGTCCGAGGAGCGCTGCGAGACGTCCATGAGGCGTCCTAGGCTCGGAACCTGACCTGCGGGTCACCCCTGATCCAACCGCGCTCACCTGACAACCCCGCCGGGTTGGAAATCGGGTGAGCAGCCCCCCTCCGGCCCTTCTGAAGGAGACCACCATGAGCACGGTGACTCAGACCGCCCACATCGTCGCCGACCTCGCGCTTTCCCCCTGGGGACGCAAGGAGATCGCCATCGCCGAATCCGAGATGCCGGCGCTCATGGTGATCCGCGAGGAATACGCCGGGAAGCAGCCCCTCAAGGGCGCCCGCATCGCCGGTTCTCTCCACATGACCATCCAGACCGCCGTGCTCATCGAGACCCTGAAGGCCCTGGGCGCAGACGTCCGCTGGGCCTCCTGCAACATCTACAGCACCCAGGATCACGCCGCCGCCGCCATCGCCGCGGGCGGGACCCCCGTTTTCGCCATCAAGGGCGAGAGTCTCGAGGACTACTGGGACTACACCCACCGCATCTTCGAGTTCAGCGAGGGCACACCCAACATGATCCTGGACGATGGGGGCGACGCCACGCTGCTCATCCACCTGGGCGCCCGGGCCGAGCAGGACATCCATGTCCTGGACCACCCGGACAGCGAGGAGGCCCGGGTGCTCTTCGCCTCCATCAAGAAGCGCCTGGCCTCCCATCCCGGCTGGTACTCGAAGCAGCTGGCGGCCATCAAGGGCGTCACGGAGGAGACCACCACCGGTGTCCACCGCCTCTACGAGATGCACCGGAAGGGCGAGCTGAAGTTCCCCGCCATCAACGTCAATGACAGCGTGACCAAGTCCAAGTTCGATAATCTCTACGGCTGCCGGGAATCCCTGGTGGACGGCATCAAGCGCGCCACGGACGTGATGATCGCGGGCAAGGTGGCCGTGGTCTGCGGCTACGGCGACGTGGGCAAGGGCTGCGCCCAGGCCCTGTCTGCCCTGCGCGCCCAGGTGTGGGTGACGGAGATCGATCCCATCTGCGCCCTGCAGGCGGCCATGGAGGGCTACCGCGTGGTCACCATGGACGAGGCCGCCAGCCTGGGCGATATCTTCGTGACGGCCACCGGCAACTTCCATGTCATCACCCACGATCACATGGCGGCCATGAAGGACCAGGCCATCGTCTGCAACATCGGCCACTTCGATAGCGAGATCGACGTGGCTGGCATCGAGCAGTACCAGTGGGAGGAGATCAAGCCCCAGGTGGACCACATCATCTTCCCCCCCATGAACGGGCGTCCGTCCAAGAGGATCATCCTCCTGGCCAAGGGCCGACTCGTGAACCTGGGCTGCGGCACGGGCCACCCCAGCTACGTGATGTCCAGCTCCTTCGCCAACCAGACACTGGCCCAGATCGAGCTGTGGACCAAGCAGGGGCAGTACAAGGTGGGCGTCTATACGCTGCCCAAGGCCCTGGACGAGATGGTGGCCCGCCTCCAGCTCCGCAAGCTGAACGCCGACCTCACCACCCTCACGCCCAAGCAGGCCGAGTACATCGGCGTGAGCGCCGACGGACCCTACAAGACGGACACCTACCGGTACTAGACCACTCGAAGACCCAGGAGGCCCCGTGGAACGTCACGGGGCCTTTCCCTGTGCGGTGGCCTCGATTCTCCGGCCGGGAGAACTACACTTTCCCCAAACAGGAGGACCCCGTGGCCCTTCCGGATATTTTCGAAGTCTCCACGACAGCGGAATTGATCTCCCGCCTGGACCATTTGAAGCCCGATTCGCCCGCCCAGTGGGGCCGGATGGATGTGGCCCAGATGCTGGCCCACTGTTGCATCCCCTATGCCCAGATCCAGGGCCAGGTGGGCGGGGGCCCCTGGGCGCTGCGCTGGCTCGCCCGCCTGGTCCTCAAGGGGTCGGTGGTGGGAGAGGCCCCCTTCCGCAGGAATCTCCCCACGGCCAGGACCTTCATCGTGTCCAACCCCCGGGACTTCGAAGGGGAACGGGACCGCCTGAGGGGCCACATCCAGGAGATCCACGGCCAGGGCGCGGATGCCGTCGAGGGCCGTCCCCATGCCGCCTACGGCCCCCTCACGGCCCGCCAGTGGAGCAACCTGCTCTTCAAGCACCTGGATCATCACCTGCGGCAGTTCGGCGTTTGAGGGAAGGCTGCCCGGATCACCGCGGCGACGCGAGGCGGGATGATCAACTCCGATGCACTCGGATGGACGCCGAGGAATGACAAGATCCCCTGAACGGACGAGGCAGTCGGACGCGGGAGGAAAAGCCAGAAGAACAGGGATGAAGGGGATGAAATTGGAAACCCTGGTCGTTGAATCCAACTCGGCAGGAGAAACCCTGGTTCCGGGTCCCCAGCTTTGATTCACACCCTGGCCCAGGGCGCACCGGCCGCCAGGACCTCGCCGTGAACGGGACAGTCCGCGTCATGAGCTCCCGGCAGGTAGCCGGTGCTCATCAGGAATTCCTTCACGATCTCGCCCCCGGTGAAGAGGAAGGTCTTCTTGAAGCACTTGGTCCAGGCCTCCAGATCGCTGGGATGGTGGGCGTCCAGCCAACCCTTGAAGCTGCCGAACTCGGCCCTCAGGGCCAGGATGCGCCGGGCGTTCTCGATGGCGGCGTTGATCTTCAGGCGGTTGCGGATGATGGCCGCGTCCCCCATCAGGCGAGCGTGATCGGCCTCGCCGTAGGCCGCGACGAGGTCAAGGTCGAAGCCATCATAGGCGCGGTGGAAGGCCTCCTGCTTCTTCAGAATGGTGGCCCAGGAGAGACCGGCCTGATTGATCTCCAGGATCAGGCGCCCGAAGAGCTCGGCGTCCCCTTCCAGGGGAAAGCCGTACTGGGCGTCGTGGTAGGCGCGGTGCAGGAGCTGCTCCAGATGATCGGCCACGAACCGGCAGTACGAACTCATCGTCTTTCACCTCAGCGAAGGTAGGCCCACCAGCCCCAGTATCCCATCGGGATCGCGCACCCGAGGGCCGCGAGCCAGGCGCCGCGGCCCGCGATCCCCTTGGGCCCCTTGAGGATGAAGAGGCCTGTGAGCGCGAGGGCCATCAGGGAGAGGGCATAGAGATCGGCGATCCAGGTCCAGGCCCGCTTGGGGGCGTTGAGATGCAGCCGGTTCATGGCCAGGAGCACGGGCCGGGGGAGGTTGGCCTCGAACAGCACCTTGCCCGTGGGGAGGTCCACCGCGTACTTCCCCTCCTGCATGTAGACCTCGAGGGTGTCCTCGTCGGGCTGGAAGGCGGCCCTGGGCCTGGCCTCCACGCGGAGGCGCGCAAGGGTTTCGGCAGCCAGACGGTCCTCGGACCAGTCCTTGTCCAGGGGGCCGATCTCGAAGGTCTTCACCACATGGCGGTAGTTGGGATTCCAGTGGGCCATGTGGTTCACGGCCAGACCCGAAACGGCGTACACCAGGGTGAGGCCCACCGCCAGGAAGCCGATATCGCGGTGGAGGGCAGCATTCCAGCGGCGCCAGGGCAGGCGCGATCCGAGAGACATTGGCACTCCTCAGGACTTGATATCGGCGCCGAGACCGTCCAGGCGGATGACCTTCATGGGCCCCTTGATCTTGGCGGGATCGAACTTGCGGTTCAGGGCCTTGGCCTCGATGGGGCACATCTCCCTTTGTTCCTTCTCGCTGAAGACCTGGAGCGAGACTACCCCCTCGGCGGTGGCCTCGGAACCTAGGACGCTGGCGGGAAAGACGATGACACCGTCGTCCACCTTGAACATCAGCTCCTGGAATTTCTTGTCGCCCTTGAGGTTCAGGTAACAGCCCCGCTCCGCGCAGACGTCCGTGACGACGCCCCGCACCCGGACCCGCTTCCCCTTGAACTTCTCGGGGCTGGCGAGGATCTCCGAGATCTTCGTCTCCTCCTTGAGGGTCATGGGTTGGCCGTAATGCCGGGCATCCGAGGCATTGAGCACCATGACCGCGCAGAGCGCCACTGGGATGAGACGGAAAAGGTTCATGGCTTCCCCCGGGGGACCTCAGGCTGGACGGGTCCGCCTCCAGCATAGCGAATCGCCCGAGGCCCTCCTAGGGCGCGCCTTCGCGAGGCAGCGGCCGGGGAGTCTGAGTCTCATACCGATTCGCATTCAGTGATCAAGATGGCCGTCGGGTCTCGATGTCGCTCCACAGCCCAGCCTCGGCCCTCGGGCACCCCCCTCGGGGCAGGCCGGTCTGCCCTGCTTTGCCGAACGAGCCCTGGTATCAGACGCCTTCGGGATTCCCCGCGGCGGGCGTGCCCTCACCCTCTTCCGGAGCCGTCAGGGGCTCGAGTTCGCCCTCGACTCCGTCCTGGGCCTGGGAGCCGCGCTCGGCCTTGCGCTGGAGTTTCTCTTCCCGCTTCGCCTTGCTTGCAATTTCCCGCTGCCGCTTGCCGTGCGCGTAGTTCACCCGTGCCATCTGCCATCCCCCTATGCCATTCGTGCCATGCCGAAGCGAACCCGACTGAGGCTTCGCTGTCCTAGCGTATCATCCCGGGCCCACCCCAGGTCCTGGGCCGTCTCAGAAGTGGACTTCCACGCCGAAGGCGAAGAGGAGGCTCATGGTGTAGCTCGCCTGGTACTGATCCGTGGTGCTGTTGTAGGTATCCGCCTGGCGCTCATCGCCGAAGAGGAGGGTGCGGGAGTAGAGGTTCACGTGGCGGTTGAGGGCCACGCCCAGGTTGAGGTCCACGTAGAGGCGTGTCTTGGTCTGGGTCGCGCTGTCACGGAAGTAATAATTTCTTCCCGCGGTGTAACTCTCGTCTTTCTGCAAAAAGCCAAGGCCGCCACCGAGATAGAAGCCCTCGCCCACCTTCCGGGAGAAGTAGTAGTTGTAGTCCACACCCACGGAGGTGATGGTCTGCTTGGCATCCGCGACCTCCGAGCTATAGCCGTAATAGGGGTCATATACATCGAAGTTGCGGGTGCCGCTCAGTTCCACGCGGTCCAGTCGGGCCACCACGGCGTGTCCCCCCCGGAGGGCCCAGCGCCCCTGGAGGCCCAAGCCGAGCGCGCCATCGCTCCCCACCTGGCTGGTGAGATCGCCCCCGGGCATGGTGAGCTGGGCCTGGAGGCCGAAATCGGCGGATTGGGCGAAACCCAGGGCGGAGACGGCGAGGGCCAAGCTAAGGCTGCGCAGGATCACTTTTCACTCCAAGAAACCAATGAAGGGTCGAAAGCGACCCCTCATTTGATGCATTATCAATCACTTGCGAATCCTTGGCAACAGGAAAGGCACCGGCTCGCGCCGGTGCCTCCTGGAATGCAGCGCGCCTTGGACTAGCCGTTCTTCTGGAGGAAGCTCTCCATAAAGGAGACCAGGGTCTCCACGTCCTTCACGCTCACGGCGTTGTAGGCCGAGACCCGGATGCCGCCGATGTCGCGGTAGCCCTTGAGGCCCACCATGCCGGCCTTCTTGGCTTCGCTCACGAACGCGGCCGTGAGTTCCTCGGTGGGGAGGAAGAAGTCGATGTTCATGAGGGAGCGATCGGCCTTCTCGGTCACGAAGGGCTTGTAGAAGCCCGCGTGCCTGTCGATGCAGCCGTAGAGCAGTTCGCCCTTCTTGCGGTTGTTGGCTTCGATGACCTTCAGGCCGCCGATGCTCTTGTTGTAGGCCAGCACATTGCGCAGGATGTAGATCCCGAAGGTGGGCGGCGTGTTATAGAGGCTGTTCTTCTCGGCGTGCAGGGGGTAGCGCAGGTAGCTGGGCAGATCCTTGCACTGGCACATCTCGAGAACGTCATCCCGCACGATGGTGAGGGTGACGCCCGAGGGACCGAGGTTCTTCTGGGCACCGGCGTAGATGAGGCCGAAGGGATTGATGTCGAAGGGGCGCCACATGATGTCCGAGGACATGTCGCAGATGTAGGGCTTGTCCGTTTTCGGAAAGTCCTTCCACTGTGTGCCTTCCACGGTGTTGTTGGAGGTGAAGTGGACGAAGGAGGCCTCGGGGTTGAGCTCGAGCTCGCTGGTCTTGGGGAGACGGGCGAACTTCTCGTTCTTGGTGCTTGCGGCTTCGCGAACGTTATCGCCACCCACCAGCTTGGCTTCCTTGTACGCCTTCTCGGCCCAGTTGCCCGTGGTGATGTAGTCGGCCTTGTGGTTGCGCATGAGGTTGAGGGGGATCATCCCGAAGGAGAGATGGGCGCCGCCCTGGAGGAGAAGCACCTTGAAGTTCTCGGGAATGCCCATCAGCTCCTTGGTGAGGGCGATGGCCTCCTCGTGGACCACGTCGTATTCCTTGGCGCGATGGCTGATCTCCATCACGGACATGCCGGTGCCCGCGAAGTCCAGGAGCTCGTCCTGGGCCCGCTTCAGGGCCTCCAGGGGCAGGCCGGCGGGGCCGGCGTAGAAGTTGATCACACGGTGTGTCATGGCTGTCTCCGGATCGAACAGGCGGTGGGTTGGGTTCTTTAAGCCTTGAACGCTGTGAGGATGGCGACGACCTCGTCGCCGATGCGGCCCAGGTTCTCCTTGGAGCTGGCGCCCAGATGGGGAGCCATGAAGACATTGGGGGCCTTGAGCAGGGGGCACTCGGGGGCCGGGGGATCGTTGTACCAGACATCCGTGCCGTAGGCGCGCACCTTGCCACTGGCGAGGGCGGCCACCAGATCCTCTTCCACCACGCACTTGCCCCGGCCCGTGTTCACGATCATCACGCCGTCCTTCATCTTGGCGATCAGGGCGGCATTGATCATGCCCTTGGTCTCGTCGGTGAGAGGCGTGTGCAGACTCAGCACATCGGCCTGGGCCACCAGTTCATCCATGCTGCCCACGAGTTGTGCGATGGGATGCTCCTTGAGGAAGGGATCGAAGGCGAGGATCTTCATCCCGAAGGCCTGGGCGCGCTTGGCCACTTCGGAAGCGATGGCGCCGGCGCCGATGAGGCCCAGGGTCTTCTGGAAGAGTTCCGTGCGCTTCAGTTCGTTCTTGAGGAACTTGCCTTCCTTCATGGACGTGTGGGCCTCGATGAGGCGCGCGGGGATGGCCACCATGAAGGCCATGGCCATCTCGGCCACGGCCACGCTGCTGGCCCTGGGCGTGTTGACGGCCTTGACGCCCTTTTCGCTGCAGAGTTTCTTGTCGACGTTGTCCATGCCCACGCCGCCCCGGATGACGAGCTTGAGCTTGGGCGCCTGGGCCAGGAGCTCGGCTTTCACCTGGGTCTTGGAGCGCACCAGGATGACCTCGGCCTCGCCCAGGGTGGCCATATCGCTGGAAACGGAACCGAAGGGAGCGAGGCGTTCCGGCAGCTTCGCGTCGAAGGCGTCGGCGATGAGGATATGCATTGGAACCTCCAGGAAAGGGAAAGAATCACCACGGAGAACACGGAGCAGGGACAGAAGACACAGAGGAAGGCAGGCCCGCGAAGACATTTCCGCAGTGTCCTCTCAGGGCGCTCTCTGCCCTGAGAGCGTCAGTCTTCGTAGACACGCACCAGGAGCCCGGAGCGGAGCTTGGGCTCGAACCAGGTGGACTTGGGGGGCATGATCTGGCCGGCGTCGGAAACGGCCATGAGCTCCACCAGACTGGTGGGGAATATGGCGAAGGCCACGCTGGCCCCCTCCTTCACGCGCTTCTCCAGTTCCTCCATGCCGCGGATGCCGCCCACGAAATCGATGCGGGTATCGGTGCGGGGATCCTGGATACCGAGGATGGGACTCAGCAGGTTGTCCTGGAGAATGCTCACGTCCAGGCTCTTCACGGGATCCGTGGCGGGGAAGCTCCCGGCCTTGGCCGTGAGACGGTGCCACTGCCCTCGGAAGAACATGCCGAAGCCGCCGGCCTTCTCGGGCTGGGGGCGACTGGCGGGGGCGATCTCGAACTTCTCGCCCACCCGGGCCAGGAAGGCCTCGGGGCTGAGGCCGTTGAGGTCCTTCACCACCCGGTTGTAGTCCATGATCTTCAGCTGGTTGTGGGGAAAGACCACGGCCATGAAGGACTCGAAGGGCTCTTCGCCCGTGGGCTGGGCCGCGGCGGCACGCCGCCCCTGAGCGTAGCGGATGGCGGCGGCGGTGCGGTGATGGCCATCGGCGATGTAGAGGGCGGGCACGCCGTTGAAGAAGGTCACCAGTTCACCGATCACGACTTCGTCGCGGATGGTCCACACCGTATGGCCGATGCCGTCCGGCGTGACGATATCGTAGTCGGGCTTGCCCTTGCGGACGCTGTCGACCACATGGTCGATGTAGGGCACGGCGCGGTAGGTGAGAAAGACCGGTTCGGCGTTGGCGCCCTGCTCGGTGACGTGCCGGGTGCGGTCGTCCTCCTTGTCCTGGCGGGTGTACTCGTGCTTCTTGATGAGATCCTGCTCGTATTCCTTGGCGGAACAGAGGGCCACGATACCGGCCTGCACATGATCGCCCATCCGCTGCTGGTAGACGTAGAGGCAGGGCTTGTCCTCGTGGTAGAGGGTGCCTTCCGCGATGAACCTCTTCAGGTTCGAGGCGCCCATGGCGTAGACCCGGTCCTCATGCTCGTCGATGCCTTCGGGCAGATCGA
This sequence comes from Holophagaceae bacterium, assembly GCA_043723905.1. GTDB lineage: Bacteria > Acidobacteriota > Holophagae > Holophagales > Holophagaceae > JAYREN01. The sequence continues at coordinate 13,148 of JAYSNJ010000068.1, read as the reverse complement.
TCTCGGGGCGCCCCACATGGAGGAAGGAATGCGCGTTCCCGGCGGCCAGCGCCCGGGCCTCCTTCGTGTTAACCACGTCGTAGGGCACGGAGGCCACCTGGCCTGCGAGTTCGGCCTTGGGCCGGAAGGCGCGGAAGGGCTTGAGCTGGGACATGGAAGGATTCCCCCGTAAAGAGATAAGGCCGGAATGGGGCCCAGTGGAAGGTGCCGGAAGGGCGGGTCGCGCATATTTTCGCGCATATTCATCCATCCTGGAAGGGATAGAAGGACTTCTACAGCTTTCTGTGAACCGTTTCACCGAAAAGGGGATTCAGGTGCGTGGCGTCGTTGAGGCGCAACAGGACCAGGCGGTCCGGCTCCGGCCCCTCTAGCAGGTTCAGCCCCGTGGGCGCCTGGCGGAAGGACCAGACCCGGGAGAGGGGCAGGCCCAGCACACGGCAGAGAAGAGCGCGATTCACGCCATCGTGGGAGACCAGCAGGAGGACTTCCTCCTCGCCGAGCCCCTCCGAGGCCCGAAGCAGAGCCGCCCAGGCCCTGTCCTGGACCTCCGGGAAGGATTCTCCCTTCGGCAGACGCGTCAGATGGGGCCTCTCCCGCCAGGCCTCCTGGAGGTGGGGATGGGTCTCGCGGATCTCCGAGGCCAGGCGGCCCTCCCATTCGCCGTGGGAGATCTCCATGAGCCCGGGATCGAACGTCAGCATCGAGGCCCGTTCCCCCAGGGCGATCTCGGCGGTCTGGCGGACCCGCAGGAGGGGCGAAGCGACGGCGCGATCGATGGGTTCCCCCCTCAGGCGGGCCGCCATGGCCTCTGCCTGGACTTTCCCGGTCTCGGACAGGGGGATATCGAAGCCCTGGCCCTGGTGGCGGCCTTCCAGGTTCCAGGGGGTCTCCCCGTGGCGGGCGAGCAGGATGCGCATGGGTCGAATGCTACTCGCTCGAGCCGATGATCTGGCTCACGGCCCATCCTGGGCTCAGCGCTCTCTGCCCTTGGGAATCTTCTTCCCGGGCCGGGGCTCGGCGGAGAGGAGGGCCTCCACCTTCTTCGCATCCCCGGGATGGGCAAGCAGCCACTGTTCCACCCAGGGGGGGCGGAGGGCATCCTCGTAGTCCCGCTCCTTGCGCAGACCGGCCGCCAGGACCTGGACCATGGCCTCCTCCACCAGCCGGGGGTCCTTGGGGATGTTGCCTTCGAAGATGGGTTCGTGGAAATACCAGAGCAGTGTCTTTTCCACGGGCTTGCCCCAGGGCGCGTAGGTGCGGTCTTCCAGGCCCCCGGGCTCCACCCCCCGCTTCAGGTTCTCACCATAGAGGTAGTAGAACACCGCCTCCCCGTCACTCCAGTTCCGCAGGACCTTCAGGGCTCCGTGGACCAGCAGTTCCTGCAGATCCGGATCCGCGGGCTTGTCCGTGCGGAAATCCCAGGGCCCCACATGGGCATGGGCCACGCTGGGATAGCCCACCTCGGTCACCATGACGGGCTTCCCGAAGCGGGCCTCCAGGGCGCGGGCCTTGTAGACGATCCACCACCAGGCATCCCGGATCTGGGCATCGCTGGGGTACTCGTCGAACTTGGCGATGGGGTCATAGGTGTTCATGCCGATGACATCCAGACAGTCCCCGAAGACGAAGCTGTCGTGGGCATCGAAGTTGACACTGTAGGTCAGCTTTCCCTTGAACACCCGGCGCACCTCCCGGGCCAAGGCCCTCCAGGCATCCGGGAAGGCGTGGGTGCTCTCCATCTCGGTGCCCAGACAGAACCACTCGACTCCCTCCTCCTGGGCCAGGGCCGCCAGGTGGACGTTGAAGGCCGTGTAGTTCCGCCACCAGGCCGGCCAGTCCTTGGGCCTGATGTTGCCCCGCCACCACTGGGCATTGTCGGCTTCATCCCGCAGGTTGATGGTGGGGAAGAACATCATCCGGAGCCCCTGGCCCCTGGCCTGGCGGAAGGTCCGGCGCAGGCTCTCCTCCGTGGGGCTGCTGGTGGGGTGGCGCACGATATCCACGCTGTCGAAGCGCTCCATCCGGTAGATGGCCTGCAGGCTGATGCAGGTGGCCCCTGTGGAGGCGATCCGGGCCACCTCCTCCCGGTAGTCGTAGTCGGGCACCCCGGCGTAGAGCCCCAGCACGATGCCCCGGGGCTGGGGCACCAGGCGGTGCTCGGATTTCCTCCAGGTGACAGCCAGACCGGCGGGCAGAGCCACCAGGGCCAGGAGAGCGAGCAGGCGACGAAACATGGAACCCCAATTCAGGACGTTAACGGGGGAGCGCCCGGACCCGGACCACGGTCCCGGAAGGCTCATCCAGTCTGAAATTTACCCCACTCCGCTTCCCGCCGATAGGATGCTGGAACCGGACTCCTCCCCTCATGACGTCTCCCCTCTTTCGCGCCGCCTCCATGGGCCTGCTGCTGGCAGCCCGGCTTCAAGCCTTCGGGACCGAAGGGATGGGCCTGTCCCAGGCGGAGCCGAGGCCGGTCCAGTCCGTCCCCCCGAAGCCCATGAAGGAATACGAGGCGAAGGCCCGGTGCGTGAGCCTGCTCCTGCTTCCCGAATACATCAAGTGGCCGGCGGCCGGGCAGGAAGGCGGGCTCCGGGTCCTCGGCGTGATCGGGGAGTGCCTTTTCAAGAAGGACCTCAACGAGCTCTTCGCCCCCGGGAAGCCCGCCTCCCGCAAGGCTCGCCTCGTCTACCTCACCAATTTCCGCACCCTGGAATCGTGTGATGCTTTATTCATTTGCGAATCCGAGTCCGAGCGCCTCTACGAAATCCTCCGCAGGATCAAGGGTCGCCCGATCCTGACCCTCGGAGACACACCGGATTTCGCCCAGCGGGGGGTGATGATCAACCTCGCCCTGGAGAGGGACCGGATCGGCCTCGAAGTGAACCTGCCCGTCCTGCGCCTCTCGGGCCTCGAACTGAACTCCAACGTCCTGAAGAACGCCAAGATCATCGAGTGACAGCCGAGGAACCCTCCCTTGCTTCGTGCCTCCAAAGAATTCTCGCTCAAGCGCCGGCTCATCCTGCTGCTGATCCTGGTCACGGGCCTTTCCGTCCTGGCCAGCGCGGCCGCCTTCCTGGCCTTCGAGCGGATCCAGATCCGCGAATCCCTGGTGCAGACCGTGCAGACCTACGCGGAAATCGCCTCCAAGGCCATCGATGCGGACCTGGACTTCCCGTCGCCCTACTTCGCCTCCAACACCCTCTCCAGCCTCCAGTCCAACAAGCACATCCGCGCCGCCTGCGCCTTCGACCGGAACGGCCACTTCTTCACGGGCTACCCCGCCAACTACCCCCCCACGGCCTTTCCCTCCAGCCCCCCGAAGGAGGAATTCCACGAGTTCAAGGCCGATACCCTCGAATTCTTCCGCCCCATCTATCACGGCGAGAGGTTCGTGGGGACGATCTACATCCGCTCCGATCTTGAGGAGATCAATTCCCGGATCGCCTCCACCACCAAGGTGCTGGCCGGCATCGCCATCCTGGTCTTCGGACTGGTGCTTCTGGCCTCCTTCGTCCTCCAGAACCAAGTGACGGAACCCATCCTCCTGCTCTCCGCCGCCGCCCGGAAGATCAGTCAGGAGAAGGACTATTCCCTCCGCCTGGAGCGCCTCCAGGGAGGCGAGATCGGCGTGTTGACGGACTCCCTCAATGACATGTTCTCCCAGATCCAGGCCCGGGACGCCCAGCTGCTGGGCTACCAGGAACACCTGGAGGACCAGGTGGCCCAGCGCAGCGAGGAACTGCTGAAGGCCAACACCCACCTCCTGCTGGCCAAGGAGAGGGCCGAGGAGGCCAACCAGGCCAAGAGCACCTTCCTGGCCAACATGAGCCACGAACTGCGGACACCCCTCAACGCCATCCTGCTCTACAGCGAACTCCTGGCCGACGAGGTCCAGGAGCGGGGCATGGGCGAACTCGTGCCCGATCTGGCGAAGATCCAGTCGGCGGGCAAGCATCTCCTCTCCCTCATCGACGACATTCTCGATCTCTCGAAGATCGAGGCGGGCCGCATGAACGTCTACATGGAGGACTGCGACCTGCCCGCCCTGCTCAGAGACATCGAGACGACCGTCCAGCCCCTGGTCGCCAAGAACCACAACCGCCTCTCCATCGCCTTCGACCCATCCCTCACCTGCATCCACACCGATCTCCGCATGCTCAGGCAGATCCTCTACAACCTCCTCAACAACGCCGCGAAATTCACGGAGCACGGGCAGATCGTCTTCAGGGCGGCGCTGGACGGAGACTTCGCGGTCATCCAGATCCAGGATTCCGGCATCGGGATGAGCGACGATCAGGTCCTGCGGGTCTTCCACGAATTCACCCAGGCCGACGAGAGCACCACCCGCCGCTTCGGCGGCACGGGCTTGGGCCTCGCCCTCAGCCGGAAGCTCACCTCCATCCTGGGAGGGGAACTCACCGTCACCAGCGAATCCGGGAAGGGCTCCACCTTCACCCTCCGCCTGCCCCTGAGTGCCCATTCCCGGGAGGCGGTCCTCAACACCCTCCTCCAGACCCACCCGAACACCCGCCAGCGGAAGGTGCTCATCATCGACGATGACTCCGCCATGCTGGAGGGGCTCTCCCGGATGCTGATCAAGGAGGGCTTCTGGGTCGCAGCCGCCAGGGATGGCGCCGAGGGCCTGGAACTCGCCCACACGCTCAAACCTGATGTAATCACCCTGGACATCATGATGCCGGGGCTGGACGGGTGGCAGGTCCTGGCCCAGCTCAAGGAGGACCCCGAGCTCCAGCACATCCCGGTGGTGCTCCTCACCATGATGGACGACCCGGCCCGGGGCTTCGCCCTGGGAGCTGCCGAATACCTGTGCAAGCCCATCTCCCGGGACAGGCTCCTCGAGGTGATGGGGCGGCTGGGCCTCAGCCCCTCGGACAGGCCGCTGCTGCTGGTGGAGGACAACCCGCTCACCCTGGACGCCCTCTCGCGCATGCTGGCGGCCGAAGGCTGGGAGGTGCGCACGGCCCGGGACGGCTTCCAGGCCCTGGAGCACCTCCAGCTGGAACTGCCCAGCCTGGTGCTCCTGGACCTGATGATGCCGGGGATGGACGGCTTCCAGCTGGTCGCCGAGATGCAGCAGAACGAGGCCCTCCGGGATGTGCCCGTCCTCGTGCTGACAGCCAAGAGCCTCACCCAGGAGGACATGAAGCGCCTCACCGGGGCTCCCGTCCAGCGGGTCCTCCAGAAGGGGTCCTGCTCGAAGGAGGACCTGCTGAGGGAAGTGCGGTCCCTGGCCTTGCAGAGCCTGATCCGGAGCGGAAACGACAGCACGAGGGAGTCCTGATGGCCAAGATCCTGCTGGTCGAAGACAACGAGATGAACCGCGATGTGCTGACCCGCCTCCTCCAGAAGCGGGGGTTCACGGTGATCTTCGCGGAGGATGGGGAGGCCGCGGTGGCAGTGGCCCTGGCGGAACGGCCGGAACTCATCCTGATGGATATCAGCCTGCCCAAGATGGACGGCTACGCCGCCACCCACTGCCTGCGACAGGATCCGTCCATGCGGACGGTCCCCATCATCGCCCTCACAGCCCACGCCCTTTCCAGCGACCGCCAGCGCGCCATGGATGCGGGCTGCACGGACTACGAGACCAAGCCCGTGGAGTTCGCCCGGCTCCTCGCCAAGATCGAGATACTCCTGGGAGGAGGCCCCTCATGACACTGCTCCAGGGACATGTCCTGGTCGTGGACGACCTGGACACCAACCGGGACGCCCTGGCGCGGATGCTCGAGCGCGAAGGGCTCAGTACGGAAGTGGCCCAGGACGGCTTCGACGCCCTGGAGAAGGCGCGGGCGGGAGCCTTCGACACCATCCTGCTGGATGTCATGATGCCTCGCCTGGACGGCATCCAGACCCTCACCATCCTCAAGCAGGAGATCGGCCTCCGGGATATTCCCGTGATCATGCTCTCGGCCCTGAACGAGGCCAAGGCCATCCGCGAATGCATCCAGCTCGGGGCCGATGACTACCTGCCCAAGCCCATCGACCGCTCGCTCCTGCGGGCCCGCCTCGCCTCCTGCCTCCGGAGCAAGCAGCTCCGGGACAACGAGAAGGACTACCTCCTGCGGCTGGAGGCCACCAACGAGGAACTGCGGCGGCTCAACCAGCTCAAGAGCCGCTTCCTCGCCGTGGCCGCCCACGACCTCAAGAACCCCATGACCACCATCCTCCTGCTGGCCGACCAGGTCTCCGAGTCCCTGGACGACCACGCTGCCATCGGCCCCAAGCGCAAGCAGCTCCAGCGGATCCGCGAATCCATCCAGAAGATGCTGGGCATCATCCAGGCCCTGCTGGACTCCGCCGCCACCGACGCCGGCCAGTACGAGATGAACCTCCAGCCCACCAACCTGTCGGCGCTGGCCCTGGACGTGGTGGAGGAGAACCGGCCCCATGCGGAATCCAAGCAGATCAGCCTGTGCTGCGAGATCCCCGACGGGATGCCCCTGGTGGCCCAGGTCGACCCGGCCCGGATCCGGGATATCATGGACAACCTCATCAGCAACGCCATCAAGTTCTCCCCTGCCCAACGCTCCGTCTGGATCGCCCTGGAAAAGGCCGAGAACAAGGTCTTCTTCCGGGTGAGGGACCAGGGCCCCGGGCTCACGGAGGAGGACAAGAAGCTGGTCTTCGGCCTGTACCAGCGCCTCAGCGCCCAACCCACCGGGAATGAGTTCTCCACAGGGCTGGGGCTGTCCATCGTCAAGCAGCGGGTGGAGCTCCATGGCGGCCGGGTCTGGGTGGAGAGCCAGTACGGCCAGGGCGCCACCTTCAACGTCGAACTGCCCGTGGATATCTACGCGGCGCAAGGCTAGGGCAGGCGCTCCACGCGCACTTCCAGCACCCGGGGCCCGTCCATGCCCAGGACCGTGAACCGGAACCCCTCGTCCTCCACGCTTTCCTGCAGCAGGGGCACGCGCCCCAGGCGCGCCATCACGAGTCCCCCCACGGTGTCGAAGCCCTCCCGCTCCCACTGGATGTCCAACCGAGCCTCCAGGTCCTCGATGTGGACCTGGCCCGGCACCACCAGGGAACCGTCGGGCAGCTCCTGGATCTCGGCGGAGGATTCGTGCTCCTCCCGGATCTCGCCGAAGACTTCCTCCAGCAGATCCTCCAGGGTGACGAGGCCGGAAACGCTGCCGAATTCGTCGACCACGATGGCCATCTGGTTGCGGGAGCGCTGCATCTCCCGGAGCAGTTCCAGGGTGTGCTTGCTCTCGGGCACGAAGAGGGCCGGTTTCGCAAGGGCCCGGAGATCCAGGTCCTCACCGGGCTCGGTCTGGAGGAGATCCTTGAGGAGCAGGACGCCCAGCACCTCGTCGGGGGCGCCGACCACCAGGGGCAGGCGGGAATGGCGGCTGGCCCGGAAGGCAGCCCAGACCTCCTCGGAATCCGCCGCGGCATCGACGGCCTGGATGGAGGTGCGGGGCACCATCACCTCGCGCACCACCGTATCGGCGAAGCTCACGACGTTGCGGATGAGTTCCCGGTCTTCCACTTCCAGGATGCCCTCGGCTTCGCCTTCCTCCAGGAGGGCCGTCACGGCATCGTCGCTGGGCTCCTCGTCGTAGGCGTCCCGGGCCCGGTCCTGGGCCTCCCGCTGGCGCTCCACGTACCGGGCCAGGGGCGCGATGAGGGGACCGAGGATGCGGTGGGAAGGCGCGTAGAAGGGGAAGAAGCGGAGGATCCAGGTGGCGGGGGATGCCCCCGTGAGCAGGGTCGGAAGGACGAGATCCATGCCCCAGACGTAGGCCAGGAGCAGGGCCAGGAAGGTCCAGAGGCCCCCCGGCAGCGCCCCGTGCGCGGGCCAGAGGAGGGCGAGCAGGAACACCAGGAGCGCCTGGTTCCAGAGGGCGATGCCCAGGCCCAGGGCGTGGGGCCACGTAAGCAGCTCGGCCAGGAGGGGATTGGGGATGGCCGCCTCCTCCAGCAGGCGCCGGCGCTGGATGGAGGGCAGGGCATGGAAGGCCTCCAGCAGGCAGGCCATCGCGCCGCGATAGAGGATCAGTCCCCCGAGGACCACGGGAAGCCACGAAGGGATTGCGGGAATGGCGGGGTCGCTCACGGTTGGGAGTCTAGCATCCGCCGCTCCTCGTCGCTGAGCTTGAGCCTCCGGCGGACCTTCTCCCTGGGCCCCTCCAGCGGATCCACGCTCAATCCGTCCGGCGTCGGCGGCAGGCCCTTCCGGACCCGGGCGGCGTTCAGGAAGGGATAGGGTTCCCGGGCCAGTTCGGGGCTCTTCCGGAAATGGTAGTAGGTGAACCACCCCCCCGCCAGGAACCAGACCCCGAGCACCGTCAGGGCGGTGCGCTGGATCTTCCGCGCCAGTTCACCCCGCTGGCGGACCCACTGCCAGGCCAACCCCGCCGCGAGATTAATGGCGATGATCACGGCCGTCAGGGTGAGCGTGCCCGTCCAGCCCATGGAGTACCAGTCCCAGCCCGTGCGCACCCGCAGGGGCTCCACCAACAGCACACCGAAGATGATGTTGAGGTGCAGCATGTAGAGCAGTAGCGACTCCCGGCTGGCGGCCCCCACCAGATTCGGCCCCCGCCAGGTGCCGCGGACCATCTCGATCCACCCCATCAGGGCCCCTGCCGCGCAGACGATGCCGAGACGCTGGGCCACGCTGGGCAGCGTCGTGTTGTGCAGGCGCCAGGCGTCGCTGGCGGGCCAGGTCCCGTGCCAGAGCCATTCCCGGGCGTAGAGGGAGCCCCACAGGGACAGGGCCGCACCGAAGAGCAGGAGGGAGACGAGCCATCGCGTCTCGCTCCAGCGGGCCCTCCCCTCCAGGGGCATCACACGAAAGTGGCGGTAGAGCGCCCCCAGCACGGAGCCGAAGGCCGCGAAGGAAAGCCAGGGGAAGAGGGGAAACATGGCCGTCACGCCGCGGTCCGGGTTGCCGTTGAACAGGCCCCGGAGGGGCAGCCACCAGCCGTCGGCCACGCCCTGGCGCCAGAGATGGGGCGCCGCCCAGGCTGCGCCGATGGCCAGCACCAGCGCGGCGAAGGCATAGGCCATGGGCCTGCGGATGAGGCGCGCCAGCCCCTGCAGGATCAGCAGGGAGAAGACGATGCACTGGAGGACATCGATCTTGAAGAGCTCCCGGAACTTCTGGGGAGTGCTGAGGACCGTCCATTCCGCCAGGGTGAAGCCCGGCGCATGCAGGGCGTAGGCGCAAACCAGGATGAAAGCCAGCCGCTTCAGAGTCGGCGCAAAGGGGCGCAGGGTGCCATCGGGGCGGAAGGTGGAGAGCACCAGACTGTAGCCCGCGCACATGATGAAACTGGGTGCCACCAGGCCGTTGAGGAAGTTCAGTCCCTCCGGGATCATCCCCTTGTGCAGCCAGACGTTCACCACATGCACTTCGATCATCACGATCACCGCCCAGCCCCGCAGCTGATCGATCCAGTCACAGCGCTTGGATGGAGTGAGGTCGTTCCAGCGATCCTTGAACACGAGGCTCCTCGAGAAGACAGTCCACAGATGAAGACAGGGAGAAGAAAGGTTATGCCATCACCGCCCGTTGAGCCCAGACCAGGGGAGAGTGAGGACTTTTCTTGTTGTACTTTCTTTCATCCCCTTCATCCCTGTTTGAAATCTTGAAAAGATGAATCAACAGGGATGCAGGGGATAAAGCGGAAAAACGCATCGGCTATGTCGCCGGTTAATATTGACTGTCTCTCATCTCCACGCCCTGTGGCAAGACTTCGCGATCCACCAGCCCTGGTCAGTCCTCAGCGGGCAGGATGGGCACGGCGACCACCCGAGGGGAGCCTCCCGCACCGGCCGCCCCGGCCTGCTGCTGGGCAAGATGGTGCTTCATCACACTGTGCTTCCGCCCGTACAGGAAGTAGATGACGAAGCCGAGGGCCAGCCAGGCAATGAGGCGCCACCAGTTCGCCGTGGGCAGGGAGAACATCAGCATGAGGCAGGTGAGGACGCCCATGACCGGCACGAAGGGCACCCAGGGACAGCGGAAGGGACGTTCGGCTTCGGGGTGTCGCTTGCGCATGATGAGCACGGCCATGCAGACGATGACGAAGGCCAGAAGGGTTCCGATGTTGGCCAGGTGCAGCAGGTAGTCGATAGGCAGGAAGCCAGCCAGGAGGCCGACGAAGATGCCGACGAGAATGGTGGACTTCCAGGGAGTGCGGAATTTCGGATGCACATCCCCGAAGGTGGCCTTGGGGAGCAGTCCGTCCCGGGCCATGGCCAGAAACACCCGGGGGCCGCTCAGCATCATCACCAGGAGCACCGAGGTGATACCGGCCACGCCCGCGGTGGCGATGAGGCCCTCGGCCCAGCCGATACCCTTCTGCTTGAAGGCCGTGGATACCGGCGAGGCGATATCGAGCTGGTCGTACTTCACCATGCCTGTGAGCACGGCCACCACGGCGATGTAGAGCACGGTGCAGACCAGGAGGGAGACGATGATGCCGATGGGCACATCCCGCTGGGGGTTCTTGGCCTCCTCGGTATGCGTGGAGACGGAATCGAAGCCGATGTATGCGAAAAAGATGATGGCCGCCCCCGCCATCGTGCCCAGGGGGGCTCCACCCCCATCCGCCTGCCCGGCCACGTGATGGCCGAAGAAGCTGATGCCCGTCCATCCGAAGGGCGCGAAGGGATGCCAGTTGGTGGTGCTGATGAAGAAGGCCCCCACGCCGATGACGAACAGCACGGCGGCGACCTTGATGGCCACCATCGCCGCGTTGAAGCTGGCGCTCTCCTGAATGCCCTTCACCAGCACAACCACCACCAGGGCCACGATGAGGAGGGCGGGCAGGTTCATGATGGCGCCCGTGGACGCCAGATGGCCGGTGACGGGGTCGTACTTCCAGGGCGATTCGCTCAGCAGTTTGGGCACGTGGATGCCGATCTTGCTGACGGCACTCTGGAAGTAGGCAGACCATCCCGTGGCCACCGCCGCGCTGGAGACGCCGTATTCGAGAATGAGATCCCATCCGATGATCCAGGCGAAGAGCTCGCCCAGGGTCGCGTAGGCGTAGGTGTAGGCCGAACCCGCCACGGGCACCATGGCAGCGAATTCCGCGTAGCAGAGGGCCGCAAAAATGCAGGTGATGCCCGCGATCACGTAGGACACCATCAGCGAGGGGCCGGCGATGTTGTGGGCCGCGGCACCGGTGGCCACGAAGATGCCCGCCCCGATGATCGCCCCCACCCCCAGGGCCGTCAGCTGCACAGGGCCCAGCACCCGCCGAAGGCGGTTTTCGCCCTTCACTTCGTCCAGAAGCATCGCGAGAGGCTTGCGCGCAAAGAGCTGGGAAAGCGAGGAGGAGGATCCAGACATCGGCGTCTCCGTTCTGTCCTTTAATGCGGCCAAGGGGGAATTGCCAGAGTGCGATGGGGCTCGGGTCTGTTCCCAGCGCTGCCGCCGGAGGAGGGACGACAACGGGGAACACAGGGCACGGGAACGTGGCACCATTGTGCGTGTCAAGGTCCAAGGAATGCAAGCCGTGCCGCACCTCGCCCCCCTGCCCCGCCTCCTGGGCGGGATGATGACCTGCCGGGGCTGCCTGGGGCCCCTGGAGGGCCGGGCCCAGGCCGGTCTCTGCGGGCGTTGCTGGGAGGGGCTGATCCCCCTGCCGACGCCCCGCTGCCCCCGATGCGCCCTGAGCCACGAGGAGGAGGCCCCTTGTTTGGAACCCGTGGCCTGGTCCCTGGGGGACGCCCTTTGGGACTACCACGGTGGCCGCCCTGCCCTGGGGGCCCTGCTGGTGCCAGGCATCAAGGATGGGGAACTGGGCTGGAAGGGCGCGCTGCTGGGGCGCGCCCAGGTCGCCCCCCTCCCGGAGTGGACCGCGGAGATCGAGCTCGTCACCTGGGCGCCCACGGCCCTCCACCGCCGCTGGTTGAGAGGCTTCGACCTGGCCGAGGATGCCGCGCGGCTCCTGGCCCGGCGGCTGGCCTGCCCCGCCGCGGCGACCCTCCGCAAGTCCCTGCGCTCGGGGCGCCAGGCCCGGCGCACGGAGACCCAGCGCCGCCGCCTGCCCAGGAAGGCCGTGGCCCTGCGGCGAGGCGCGCCCGTCGAGGGCCGCATCCTGCTCCTGGTGGACGATGTCTGGACCACCGGCACCACCCTGCTCCGCTGCGCCCAGGCCCTCCAGGCGGGGGGAGCTAGCGACGTGCGTGTGCTGACGCTTTTCCGGTCGCTCCCATGAAGGCGGATCGAACACCTCGCGCCGCAGAAGGCTCCCCCTCCCCGAGGTGATTCCAATGAAAAAACGGGCGCCGAGGCGCCCGTTTTCCTTCAGACAGAAGGCTGTTGCCTACTTCGCGCAGCAGCAGCCCGCTTCGAGCATCTTCTTGACGGAGGCTTCCAGCTGGCCCTTGGTGACCTCGGCCAGCTCGTAGGACACGCGCACCATCGGCTTGCTCACCTTGAGCACGCGGGTGATGTCGATGGGGGTGGCGGAGACGACCACATCGCAGGGGGTGGCCTCGATGGTGTCCTCGAGGTCCTTCACCTGGGCATCGCCGTAGCCCATGGCGGGCAGGATGCCCTGGGCGTTGGGGTACTTCTTGTAGGTGGCGGCGATGGAGCCCACGGCGTAGGGCGTGGGATCCACGATCTTGGCGGCGCCCACGTTCTTGCAGGCCACGACGCCCGCACCGATGGACATGGAACCGTGGGTGAGGGTGGGACCGTCCTCGATGATGAGGACGTTCTTGCCCTTGACCATCTCGGGCTTCTCGCAGGTGACGGGGCTGTTGGCCCGGATCACCACGGCCTTGGGGTTGAACTTCTTGGCGTTCGCCTCGATGGCCACGATGTCGGCTTCCTTGGCGCTGTCGCACTTGTTGATGACGATGACATCGGCGCGGCGGAAGTTGGCCTCGCCGGGGTGGTACATCATCTCGTGGCCGGTGCGGAGGGGATCGGCGATGACGATGTGGAGATCGCTAGCATAGAAGGGCAGATCGTTGTTACCGCCGTCCCAGAGGATGACATCCGCTTCCTTCTCGGCGCTGCGGATGATCTGCTCGTAGTCGACGCCGGAGTAGATGATGAAGCCGTTGTCGATGTGGGGCTCGTACTCCTCGCGCTCCTCGATGGTGCACTTGTGCTTGTCGAGGTCGGAGTATTCGGCGAAGCGCTGGCAGGCCTG